>NZ_JBDWLR010000010.1:0-4067 GCF_039973035.1 Sedimentitalea sp. | reverse complement strand
AAATCCCTGTGGATCGGGCAATTGGGTAATGGTATTTGTCGTCATGTGGCATATCCTTTTCTCAGATGAGAATTGCGGCGCGTGAACAACGCCATGATATGCCGCCCCTCAGGGCCATCACCAACTTTCAGCTATATCTCGAAGTGATAAAACCTGAGCTCGAATACGGGTTCGATTTTCACAAATTGGTTTGGGAACGACCGAGCCTCTGATTGGACGGGGTCGAAGTGTGTTGTATGCTTCGAAAACCAAGTCCAGTCTTGCGAAATTGCCGAGGGACACTGAGGAAGGAAGGCCATGCGATCGTTAGAAACTCAGTGCGTTATTTCTGGCGGCGGCCCCGCAGGGTTGATGACAGGCTACCTTTTGGCGCGACAAGGAGTCGACGTTATCGTCTTGGACAAGCATGCAGATTTCCTGCGTGATTTTCGCGGGGATACTGTTCACCCGTCGACGCTGGAGCTGTTCCATGAACTGGGTTTATTGGATGGATTGCTTACTCGTCCTCATCAGAAAATCCACCAGGCATCTGTGACAATTTCGGGACAGGGCTTCAAAGTCGCTGACTTTGGTCAGCTATCCACGCACTGCAAGTATATCGCTATGATGCCGCAATGGGATTTCCTTGATTGCTTGGCTGACGCAGCGCACACATATCCGAACTTCAGGCTTCTCCAACTCACCAAAGCTGAAGACCTGATTGTTCATGAGGGGAAAATTGTCGGCGTAAGAGCAAGTGACAAAGATGGATCATTTGTCATTCACGCCGACCTTACGGTTGGCGCTGATGGGCGAGATTCCACACTTCGCGATGCCTCCGGACTGAAGGTTGAAGACCTCGGTGCACCGATTGACGTGTTCTGGATGCGTTTGCCCAGAACGCCAACAAAGACAATTGAACCTTTAGCGCAGGTAGGCTCGCGTGGGTTTCTTGTCCAACTCAATCGTGGCGATTATTGGCAGTGTGCCTTGCCATTCCAAAAAGGGGCAGCGGATGTCATTCGGGCGGAGGGACTAGAGGCGTTTCGTCAGAGAATTTCTGCAATTGCTCCTGAACTTTCAACAGCGACCTTGGCCTTGACCTCATGGGATCAAGTCAAACTGCTGACTGTGCAAGTAAACCGACTCACGACATGGTGGCGAGACGGCTTCCTGTGCATCGGTGATGCAGCTCACGCCATGTCTCCTGTGGGCGGAGTCGGCATCAATCTTGCCATTCAAGACGCCGTGGCAACTGCACGCCTGTTAGGACCGTCTCTTTTGACCCGTACCGTCGGTCCGAAACACCTTGCTCAAGTGCAGAAGCGCCGAGCCTGGCCCGCAAATATGACCCAGAAAGCTCAGGTGGTGGCTCACAAGTTTATCTTGATGCCAGCGCTAAACACGAACTCTCCACCAAATCCGCCTTTTGTCGTCAAACTGCTAAATAGGTTCTCGGTGCTAAGAGGCCTTCCCGCGCGGGCTGTGGGTATTGGGCTAAGGTCCGAACACTGGCGAGAACCGCGCCGCAGCGATTCTACTTTAGGTCTAACATGAAATCGTAGGTCGCGGCCCATTGCTGCGTGCACCGATATGCCGAGATGCTGCGGCGCAGCCCATCGAAGGAAACAACTTCCGCGCGTGCCAAATTCAAGGTCCGTCGAATTCACAAGGTCAACGAACGAAGCCGACTTTCGGACACCACTTGCCAGTGTTAGCCTCTACTGAGACCGGGCGCGCGCTAAAGGCTTGTCGCGGTGGGACGCTGCAAGAAATTGGGGGCATTGGTGACTGAGGTAGTAGATACTTGTCTTATGGATCGGCCAACCGCAGGTGATCCAAGCGGAACGCTGTTGTGGGCGGATCGATGGGCGGCGCCTCTTTCGCAAGATCCAGAAACGGTTCTGGAACTCGCCGACACGCTGCCCGACGCTGGCACAGAGCACACCGATGATTGTCTTATGCTTATGTCCCGCATCTTGGACGAGGCGCGAATAAACCATGAAAATGAGGAGCCGGGCACGCGCGACTTTTTCCAGGTCCTTGAGGCGGGTCTGGCAGAACGGATTGAGGCAGGTGAGCTTGATGTCAAGATCTGCTTCGGACTTTGCCAGGCTTACCTCCGCGCCAGTCTCACACCCCCCGACCAACTGCGTACGGCACCCGACGTCTTTGAAGCTTTTGCTGAAGGCGAGATCCCCGAACTTCCGGATGTCGCGGATCTCGCGGAAGGGCTTGTCCCGGATGGGTCCACGCCTTTTGAGGCCTATACCGGGCTTCGCGAAGTTGTGGGCGCTATGCCGGCTCAAGTGACAACCGCATTTTTGACGCAGACGATCGGGCAAGGTGACCCACGCATGATTGTTATGGGGCGGTACTTTCTGCTCGATCCGGTTGCGGAGATGCGCGATGCGGCCATCGCCGGGTTCGGGCTGCTTGCACAAAGCGCAAAAGTAGATGCTGCTCTGCTGTCCGACCTCATCCTGATCCGTAACTGGCTGCCAAACGGCAAAGCGCTCGATACGCTGATAAAGACTGCTCTGCGACGGGAGCCGTCAGGTGGAGCTGTCCCGCAACCTTGGAAGCTTCATCGAGTGATGACGTCGCTTCCCGACGGCACCGGCTCGCAAAGCATTTTGGGGGTCTGTAGCCGCGGAAGCACGCGCGCGGTGGCCGCAGCAATGATCAAGGAAGGGCACGGGATAAAGGACGCTTATGTCATTCCTTGTTCCAGCAGAGGTGATCAGAAATCCATCGTTGAACAAATTGAACTGACGATGGCGATGCATGACGTGTCGGCGTCCTACCTCGCCCCCGCCATTGGCTTCGCCCTTGGCGACGGGCTGGCGCGCGGTGCGGTGACGACGCCGGGCTTCCTGGATGTTGCGCCGATGTTCGGTATTGGCGATGTGACGCCACAAACCGGGGGGAATGCGGCTCTTCTCGCGGCAGTTGATCCGCAAGGACAGCTTGCAGCTCTGTCAGACAACCGCCGCGGCCGGTTGATCGGCAAGAGCCGGGACTGGTTCTCGGAGCATGACATCTCCAGCAGCTGGTTTGTCTCTGACGCCACTTTGATGGCAGCGCTTGAAGAGGCGTCAACCGTCGCCAGCGCAAAGAAGATCGTCGCGGGACATCTTGAGGAAAAGCGTGATCGCTGGGCAAAAATCTTTGCCCGATCAGCGCTGATCCTACGCCACGGCCACAACGTCCCACCTGACGCATGGATGAGCTTTGCCGCTGTCGCCCAGGCGTTGGAGGCTGGACGAGAGATCAAGAAAATACCCGTCTTTGAAGATATCCTCGAGCAAACGCTGGAGGTGATAGAAGCGCGCGCGATGGAAGCTTTCGACGATGAATTGGAGTGGGACAACGAAGGCCTCGAGCCGCCTGAAGTCGAGGCTGAACGACAGGGCGAGTTGGCCAAGTTGCTCAAAGGCAGCCCGCTCAAACCGGATCAGATCGATGGCTACCTGACCGCGGTGCTTATTGCCCCGGAATTCGCATCACCTAATGAATGGCTGATGCCGCTCATGGAGGGGATCGAGGTGAAAGGCCACGGTTCCATTCAACGCATCCTCGACATCCTTATGCTGCGGTACGACGCGCTGAACGAGGCTGTGATCCTCGGCGAGATCGGCGGAGAGCTCCGAGACCTGCCCCCGAAGCGCTTCCAGGCCTGGACCGAGGGCTTCTCGCAGGCGGTGGAGAGCATCAAGGGTGCCTGGCCGAAACGAGCACTCAGCCGCGATGACAAACAGGTGCTCAATCTGATCCGAACCGCCGCCACTGAGGATCTATCAACAACCTTGAAACCGCTTCTGCCCAGCTGGCTTCAGATGACTGCCGTTAAATGGCGGGAAGAATTCTAAGTCTTAAGCTATCTGGGCTGGTGTCGGCCCTTACCGGACATTCGGTTGCATAAACTACGCTGCGGTGCAGCTCACGGAGCTATGCCCGAATGTTGGTGACGGCGTGATCAGGCGGCTTTTTGAAGTTGCTTGATCCCGTCCTTGAATTCAATCCCCCGGATGATCTCAGGCATGCGGTTTGCGCCGTCGAGTTTGCGCCATTTGGTCTGGGCTGAC
>NZ_JBDWLR010000009.1:0-22586 GCF_039973035.1 Sedimentitalea sp. | reverse complement strand
CGGTCTCTCACTTTCTGGCAGACGGCGCTTACGACGGCAGCTCAACCCGCGATCTTCTCGTCGACCGCTTTGGCGCAATGATCGAGATTGCGATCCCGCCTCCCAAAAACGCAACCTTAAGCCCGAACGCGGCGTTGCATCCGACGGTACGTGACCGAGCTATCGCGCAGATCAAGGCCCACGGGCGGATGGCTTGGCAGAAGACCTCGGGCTACAATCAACGGAGCCGAGGCGAAACTCTAATGGGCCGCTGGAAGGCAGTTATTGGGCCCAAGCTGAAGGCGCGCGAATTCGAAAATCAGAAAACAGAAGCCAAGATTGGCGTCCGGGTTCTCAACCGGATGACAGGACTTGGCCGCCCACGTTTTGAACGCACCGCTTAGATTCCGTCTCGAGGAGGGCGCGTTCCGAGTTGCAGTTGATCTGTGCAACACGGCCTTGAAACTGTGGCTTTTCGGTCTGGGGCGTGCGTTGCGATGCTGGATGTCGGTTTGCTCCAGATCTCCTGTCGGCTGAAATGCCGCAACGGCAGGTGGTTCGCCAATCACAACTTTCTAGGAGTTCGTTCGATCCTGCATTTTCTGGATGCCCATCGTGCTGCGGTATTTTGCGACTGTTCGGCGCGACAGCCGGGTGCCGGTGTTCAAAAGCCTTGCCGCAATGGCGCTGTCAGATAGCGGATTGGCCGGATCCTCACGATCAATCAAACGGCGTATCCGGTTCTGAATCCTGCGGCGCGACATCTGTGCTCTGTGATCCTTGCCCAGTGACCTCGAGAAAAAGCGCGCCAGTTCCTGCATTCCGCTCGGGGTTTGCACCAATAGGCCCTTTGCCACCCGCCCAACCGTGCTGGCATGCACACCAAGCTGCGCTGCGACATCGGCGCGGCAAAGCGGTCGCAACCCTGTCAAACCGCGCTCCAGGTAGCCGATCTGGTGACCGATCACTTCCCGCGCCACCAGCAGCATCATTCGGTTTCGGCGCTCCACCGCAGTGATCAGCCCGCTGGCCGCATCCTGCATGGCACGCCATTCGGCCGGGCAATCCGGGCCGATCTGGTGCAGGGTCACATTAGGCAAAGCGGGATGATTCAATGCAATGCGCCAAGTATCGGCGTGGCGTGTAACAATCACATCGGGCGCGCGGATCGGTGCCGCACCATAATCAAACTGCGTGCCCGGCTTCGGGTCGCAGTGCCGCAGCCGATGCAGAACCGTTTCGACCTGCATACGCGTCAGGCCGGTCTGCGCGACAAGTGACGCGACGCCGCCATCCAACAACGCTTGCAGGTTGTCTAGTACCGTTTCCGTCACGCCATCAAACTGGCCCCGGTCCGCAAGCTGGAGCCGAAGACATTCCGCCAGATTTCGCGCGAAGATTCCGGCGGGCTCGAAACCCTGCATCACTTGCAGGATCGCTTTGGCATGACACACCGATACCGATGCGTCCGTCGCGATCGTATCGACGGACTTGCCAAGCCAGCCGCTGGGTTCCAGGGCCGAAACGAAACAGGCGGCAACACGCAGATCTTCGGGTGCAGACAAGACACAGCCGATCTGACTGAAAATATGCGCATAGAGGCTCTGGTCCGGGGCAGTGAGGTTTCGTCCGGCATCCACCACGGGATGACCGCCAGCGCGCGGCGGCCTCGTGTCCAGCAAGGGGTTCTCCCGCGCCGCCCGGGCGAGGTAACGGGTCAACTCCTCATTGCTCATGCGTAAGAGGCTGGCCGTATGACATATCCATGTCGACACGTGCAGCGTGGTTCTCGGTTCAATACGAAGGGCGGCGGCTGGGGTCATTGTTCTTCACTCGCTATGGTTGAGTATGCCATCGCTTCTCGATTCGGTCGAGCTTCAGGCGGCGGGAGCCGCTTCGGCAGCTTCGGTTTCACCGCTGCCGTTTTGGGCTACATCGTTGCTTTGCTCGCCACTCTCGGCGGCAGAGTCTTCGGTCGCGGCCTCGCTTTCGGTTGTCTCGGTCTCTGCTTCCTCTGCCGGCTGTTCCTGCTCTGCGCTGTCACGCGGTTCGGGGATGTCCAATTGATCCTGGTCGGGCGAGAAGTTTGTAGGTTGCAAGGCAGTGTTCAGGTGACCGGCCCGCGTATTGCGCTGACTGGTGCGACGCTGTTCGCGTGCTGAACGTGTTTCCAACGCAATTCGACGCTCCTCGGTCGGGTTCAGGGCATTGACCCGGATGCGGTTGACGTCGCCGGTCCCTGCCAATCGCTCAAGAGGCACGTAGTCGGTACGGAAGATCAGTTCTACGGCGCTATCAAGCTCAAGATCAGCATTCAACTCCTCCTCGGTCTGGGTGCGTTCGGTCGATACATATCCAATGGTGTTTTTCATTTTGGCCGATGCACCCCACGGTCCGAACTGCGCCTTGGCTCCGGCCGTCAACTCGTTACGGAAATCGAACCGCGAACCGCGATCATCTGAGGCAGCACTCGAGGCATCGATGTGGAATCTCATAGCCGCATTCAAGCGACCTGAATCGATCACAATCCTTTGCATCCCCATCATCACCATCGAAGCCAGCATCTGCTGTCGGTTGCGGGCCAAATAACCTCGTACGGGACCCACGAGCGCCTCCGGGCTGCCAGAAGGCAGGTTGGCTCCGGGAGCGAGGCCGAGCGCTGTCCGCAGCGCGCCCACTGACGGCATCTCACCACCCGGCAGCAACGCCAGACGCTGGTTCGCGGCCCGTTCGGCCTGCCACTCGGCGCGTTCCTCCGACGTCATTTCGGCGGGATCGTCAAATCCGTCCTCCGCGTCGTCACCTTCTATCTGAAACGAATTCGGAAACCGCTCCACCAACCACTGCCTTGCCCCCATGTCGCCGATATTGGCGTCGGCGAAACCGTCTGTCGTCGCAGCCACGTTCCGGATCAGCTCGACGTAGGATTCGATTTGTTCCTGATTGGAGTCGTTCAGCGCCTTGAAGACGCCGGTGATCAGCTCGCCCACGAACCGTGGAAAGGACACGGCGTTCAGGATACGTTCGGTCTGTGGCGCGATCCGGTCGACGGCGGTGCCGGAAAACGCATCGCCCGCCGATTGGGCCTGCGCCACGGGTTGCCGGATTGCCCGAGGCATCGGCGAGGGGGGCTTTGATCCCGCCTCGTCGGCGAGGTTCAAGGCCGTCGATGAAATGCGGACGAGCGACTGTGCGACCTCCTTACGCGTTTTCTCATCCAGCTGATCGTAGCCTTGCGCCGCGGTGAGGACCGCGCGCACCCCGTGCCGGACATCATCGCGGGTCCGGGTTGGCAATGCTGATGAGGCGAACGCCGCAGACATTCGTCACAACCGCAGGTCGGACCAGTCCGAACCGCCATTCCCTGAATTGCCCCAAAGCCCGCCGTCTGCCGCAGGCGAAGCGGGGGGGTGAGCCGCCTGCGCCTGCCATTCGCTGACCGTCAGCGACGCCTGCAACCAGTTAACCGCCGACCGGGTGATTGGGTCCTGCGGAGCGATCAGTGGCTGGCCGTACTGGCGCAACTTCTGGGCGGCCTCGGCCAGCCAGACGATAATCGTCATCCCCGCCCGGCCGCGTTCGACAAAGACACGCGGATCGCCGGACCGGGTGCGGGCCTGTCGCTGAATGGCCGTCACCACATCCCAGATATCGCGGGCGGCAAACACCTGCCGCAAGTGCATGTGTTTCAGGATCGCCAACGCCCGCTTTAGCGCCGTCATCAGTTCCGCCGCCAGAAATGGTGTCACGCCGCCACCTGCGCGCACCAGGTTGCCCAGCAACCTGCGCGCCGCCGACCGGATGCGGGCATTGCTGGCAGTATCCAGATGCGAAGACACCATCTGCCGTTCGTCCATCCGGTACATGGCTTCGCACAATTCCAGCATCAGGGTTTCAAAATCGCGATTGGCAATGCCGTCGGCACCAACCGAACCAAATGACGACCCAAAGAGGCGGCCATAGAATGCCGCGCGCTCTGTCGGGCTGGGGCGTTCGTTGCGCGCGCGCCAGAAGGTGTGCAACGGTTCGGCCACCGGCCCCAGATCGACGTTGATGGCCCCGGTCGCGGATAATGTTGCCAGCGTTTCCACCGACGAGATGATGCCCGCAGGCTCAAGGTCGGCGGCGAGATACAACGCCCCGAGCGCCCGCATCTGGGCCCGGTCGACCTGCACCGCCGCACTGGGCGGCAACTCGATATCGCCAATCATGTCGAGCCCGATGGCAAATACCGATGACAGGGCATCCCCGGCATGCCGGTCGCCTTCGGCAATCAGGCGAGCCAGCTCGGTCTCGGACGGGCGTGATGTTCCGGCGGCATAGCCAAAGAGCGGTCGTTGTCTCATCATGTGCCTCCCTCGGCGGGTTCGGCGTTGGGGTTGAACGGGGTAGAGTTCCCCTGGATGGTCGAGATCATTCCCGGCGTCGCCATTTTCTCGAGCGGCAGATAGTCGGATTTGAAATTCACCCGCACCTCGCCGGACAACCGTGATTTGACCTCGGCCTTGGATTCGGATGACTCGTCCACGGCGGAGCCAACCGTCGCAACATGTTCATGGCTGGTCGAGGTGCCGATCGATCCCGACACCGGCGAATACCAGGCGCCGTACCCGGCGCGGGCATGGAACTCTGACCGGTCGGTCTTTTGGTCGTGCATCGAGGCGGTATAGCCGCGGTTTGCTGTGTCGGACGCGCGCATGTCAAAGATCACCTTGGCCCTGATCGACCCGTCGGTGATGACGATCCGGTTAATGCCCAGCATCACCATGGAACTCAGCAGCTGCTGCCGCGACTTTGCCATTTCGATCCGCGCCGCCGTGACCAGTCGAAGCTCGGCATCCGCGTCCGAAAGATCCATCACCGGCGGGTTGACGTTCATCTCCTTGCTGATCCGGGCCAACGCCACTTCGGGTTCGTCCCCCGTTGCCTCGACACGGGCCACGGTCGTCGCCGTATCGCTGTCCTCGGCAAACATGTCGGAGGTCGAACTGAAGCCGATCCCGAGATCGCCGGGATATTTCTCGGCGAGATAGTCGCGTCCCGCCGCCTCGCCGATATTGTCGACCATGAACTGATCTACCGTTTTCGACACATTGGCGATCAGTTCACCATATGCGTGCATCTGTTCGATGCTGGCCTCGATCATCGCTTGAAAGACATTGGTGATCAATCCGCCGACGAATTTCGGAAAGTCGATCTTTTGCACCAGCGCGCCGTATTGCTCGACGCCTTGTTCAACCGCGCCCGCTTCGAAATCCCCGCCGGCGAAGCCTGGGCTTTCGGATAGATTTTTCTTGGTCTGTTCCACGGCATCGGCAAGGGTCTGCGCGCTTGGCTCGGCAATCGGCGCATTGGGCGGAGGCGGTGCAAGGCCTGCTTCAGCGAATACGCCGTCGGGGTCGGTCATATATGACAGCACCTTGGCGGTTGCGCCGGCGATGTCGCGCCGTTCATCCTCACCAAGCGCGCTAAAGGACGGGAGCGCCGTCAGCAGTGCCTTGGTCTGATTCCGGGCGGTCTCGAGCGCTTCGGGGCTGGTCCAGCCGGGGTGTGGGGCGACGGCCATTACATCACCTTATGCGTTCGGTGGTGCCGGCAGCGACCCTGCCGACGAACCGGACCCGCCAGACGCGTTGTCGCTCCCGGCCTGCGGGGCCTGTCGTGCCGAGGGAAGAACGTTTGGATCGACTGGAGTAGAATTGCCCTGGATTGCGGCGATCATACCGGGGGTGGCCATCTTTTCGAGCGGCAGATAATCGGATTTGAAGTTGACCGAGACATTGCCGGCGAGTTGTACCTTGGTCTGGATCTCGTTCACGGACCCGGTCATCGCGCTTGCCTGCGCGGTGATCACCGGCTTGTTTTCGTATTTGTACTTGCCCTTGGTGTAATAGCTCGAATCCCAGCCACCCTCGTCCTCGTCATCTCCCTTGTCGACATTGACCTCGCTCTTGTTGTCCCATTCGCCTTCGCCCGATCGCGTGGTCTGGACATTTCCCCATCGGTCACGGGCCACATCCATTGCGGTTGCCGACCGGCGCTGGACCTGCCTGTCGCGCGCGCGGAAATCGTACAGGATCTTGGCCGAGATCCGCCCGTCGGTAACGACGATCCGGTTGATCCCCATCAGCACCAGTGATGCCATCATCTGCTGCCGTTGCTTGGCGAGCTGGATGCGGGCATTGTGGACCAGCGCCTTTTCAACCTGCGCGTCGCTGAGATCGAGCGATTTCAGCTCTCCGTTCTCGAAGGTGATAGAGTTGTTGACCCGCTGCAACGCGTCGGTCTCGTCCACCCCGTCGCGCAGCTTTAGCTTGGGGCCTGCGCTTTCGTCATCGAACCCGCCCCAATCGCTTTCACCGATTTCGAACAGGTCGGGAAACTTGTCGACCATGTGATCGCGGCCCTGATTTTCCGACACGTTCTCGTCCATGAAGTCCTTGAGGCTGGTGGCGACAGATGCAATCAGATGGGTATATTGTTCCATCTGTTCCATCGACGAGGTCACGATGCTCTGGAAGACGTTCTGGATCAGCCCGCCCACGAATTCGGAGAACTTGACCTTTTCCAGAAGCAACCCGGCGACCTCGGCCCCTTCTCGTGCCGCCTGGGCCTCGAAATCGTCGGCGGCGATGTGCTTGACGGCTTCCATGCGTTCGTCGAACGAGGCTTCGTCGGCGGCTTTGCTGTCGGTGTTGCCAAAGATCGATTGTGCTTGGGCGGGTATCGGTACGCCGCCGACCTTGCGCCCGTCAAAGCCGTCCGGGCGCGCCAGATAGTCCGTGACCCTGGCCATGTCATGTGCCAGTTGCTGCTGTTTCGGTGCATCCAGAGCGTTGAACGCCTCGGACTGACGCAGGATCTTCTGCACCTCGTGACGTACGGTGGTGTCGGGCTTGTAGCTTTGGTTTCCCGGCTGCCGGTTCTCTGGAGGGGTAAACATCGCAATGGCTCCTTCGTCGTTCGTTTCAGGCTGCCGTTGGC
Source organism: Sedimentitalea sp. (assembly GCF_039973035.1). Lineage (NCBI taxonomy): Bacteria > Pseudomonadati > Pseudomonadota > Alphaproteobacteria > Rhodobacterales > Paracoccaceae > Sedimentitalea > Sedimentitalea sp. The sequence goes on along the minus strand of NZ_JBDWLR010000009.1, from coordinate 15,623 downwards.
TCCGCCTCGGCCAGTTCGAATTCCGCCGGGCGCAGATAGAGGCTGATACGGGGCGGGTGGACGCGGTTGGTTCTCAGGCTGATGATGGAAAACCGTCCGGGCCAATACTGATTGTCCGGTGTAAACGCGCCCATCCAACGTTCCAGCGCGCGCAGCGTGCGGGGCCGCTCTGACAAACCCATGGTCATCAGGCTGAGGAAGCTCGGCGGAACATCTTCAAGCGTTCCGATCAGCACGTAGATTTCGAAATCCGGCCCGTCCGAACCATGACCGAATGCCAAAAGAACCGAATGGGCCGGCAGTTCGAACCGTCCACCAAGGACGAGACCCAGTGTCTGCATGATGCTGCCCAGCCGGTGTCCCAGCCCAAGCGCATCGAGCGTCGGTTGCAGATCGGCCAGTTTCAGAGGTTGTGTGCAGGCAAAGGTCAGGCGCTGCTCACCGAGGTCGCGACGTGCCGCGATCGTCGTGAACAGCGGCACCAGTCCCGCAACCCCTTGCAGCGCGGTCATGGCAGTTCGGATCAGTTGTCGCGGCAGCCCGTCGATTGCACCCGATCCGTGTGGCGTTTCGTAGTAGACTTTCGATGTATACAGCCCGTTTCGGTCATGCGCGGTGCCAAAGAAGGCACCGTATTCCAGCCCGCCATTGTGCTGAAAGCCGCGATAGGGCTCGGAGGCGCGGTCAAACCAGCGCAGCGCCTCGCTGCCGGCCATACCGCTGACAAGGTCGCGCATGGTGGCAGTCGCCTCGTCTCGGCGATCGACACCGGGCGCTTCCGGCGGCAGGGGTTGCAGCGTTACCCGCATCTTGTCGGCCTGTTCTTCGGAAAACGACGGCTCGACCGGCAGCGCCATGGGCATCAGCATGTTCTGTGCATAGCTGGCTGGGTCGTCCCTGACAAAGGTGCGCCGGATGAGTCCGGAAAGGTCGCGCGATGGGTCGGCCGTGTGCAGGTGACTGGCCCATCGCGAAAGGTTGCGTTGCACCGTCTTGGATAGCGGTTGGGTGAACATCGGCTTTTCTCCTTGTTCCGGGGCCGCTCAATTGCGCCCGAAGCTGACGCCGAGATCGCCCATGTCTCCCAGCATGTCCTCGACGATTGACGGCATCTGGATCGGTCGCGAGGTTTGGACCGGGGCATCGCGGACGGCTGCCAGTTCCAGTGTCCGGGTGTCCGGGATTCCGCTGTCGGACAGCCACAATTCGCAGGCATTGACAAAGTCGAAGTCGTGCGGGTGGGTGATCGGTTTCTGTCCCGGAGGATAGGGCGACGGGTTGCGGACTTCGCCCATGTCGATCAGGGCGCGCGTTGCGGACATGATCCGTTGGGTGTTGTCGGCCAGCCATGCTGTGATGATCGTGCCGCAGGTTGCAAGCGTCTGGTACTTCAGTGTGTTCCGCGGACCGCCGGGCAGGTGCAGCGTGTTGATCTGGTCGCAGACCTGCCACATGTCGCGGGCACCGAAGTTGGCCCGGATTTCCGGGTTGGACAGCACGTCGATCACGAAGTTGAGTTGTTTCTGGAGCTCGTCGGCCGCGTAATACGCCATCCCGTAACCATGCAATGACAGGTTCGCCGCAAGATCGCGTGCAGATTTCCGCACCCGCTGCTGGAAGATATAGGAGGGATTCTCCGCTTCCCTGTGCATGTTGATCAGCTTGGAGACGTTCGAGCAGAGGTGCAGGATTAGCGGCTGGCATTCGGCATTGCGCTTGGTGCCGGGCTCGCCGCCCGGAACGCCGATGGTCTGGGCGCAGAACGTGCGTCTTTCCAGTTCCGACAACCGGTTTGGGGCGTCGCGCCAGTAGTTGTAGAGCAACCGGCCGGCATCGCCCGATCCGAGCACCAGTTCGCCGCGCTGGTCGGCCTCGACGCAATAGTCCAGACATTGAAAGGCCCGGATCTCGTCGAACATCGCGGCCACGATCATCACCCCCATCAGGCGGATGTTGTCGGGTACGAGGTTGTACCGCTCGACGGCCTCCAGATCCGGTGGATTGATGCCGTTGTCAGGCGCGATCACCTTGGAGTACGGGCCGGAATCGTTGATGTGCTGAAAGCGGTTGAGTGCTTCGTTGACACGGCGGCGCAGCTGAATTTCGTTCGTGGTGATACCGCGACGATGTAATTCGCGCATGACGTTCGCGAATTCGGTGGCGTTGACCTCGGGCTTGCGTCCGCCTCTGCCATCCGGGTCGCCTTCTCGCGACAGGATTGGCAGCACCATCCGCGCCAGATCTTCAAAGCCCTTGGCCTCGCCGAGGGCGGCATAGAATTGCTGGGTCAGCGCGTTCCATTGCGGATGGGTCTTGTCCGGTACAACCTGATAGCCGCCGGGTGTCTTGCCAGCTGCCTTGAATACCGGCGGACCTTCGGCGCCATCGACATCCAGAAGACCAAAGGTCAGGGCCGCCAGAACGATGGCTTCGTCGTCCGGCATAGACCCACCGCCGCCACTGCTTTTGCTGCCGGACGTCGTGGGCGGAGCGGTGTCCTTGAAGATCAGCGTCCCATCGTCTTGCGAAACCAGCATGAACCGCCGCGCGCAGTCGTCGCTGACGAACAGTTCGCGCATCCCGACGAAAAGCGGATCGACAACCTCGGGCGGTGACGATGCGCCGCAGATGTTGAGGACTTCGGTAATGCGGTCCAACTCGTCCTTTTCCGGTTGGGAAAGGGGCAGGTTGTCCGCGATTTTCTTATCAAGCTGGGCCTTGCGGTTGCTGAGCCTAAGTTGAGCCTTGGTTTCCCGCGCTGCTATATCGCGGAAACGGGTTTCGTACAGTGCCATTTCAAGTCTCCTTGATTGTGCTGTCTGGCGGGATCGGACCGTGTGTCAGAGGATCAGGCCGCATGGCGAAGTCCTCCGGGTCCGGGTGAATGGACGAGCATTTCATCCAGGGTCGTCAGTGCTGCGGCGGCATCCAGGATACCGGCACCGCAGCCGGAATGTTGTACGCCGCCCGGAAATGGTCGGGCGGAACGGATCAGGATATCGCGGGCTTCGCTGCCGCTAAGCGGTCGAGCGCGGCTGGCCGCACGCGAAACGAGCAGAGCGGCGGCAGCGGCCACAAACGGTGCCGCAAAGCTGGTCCCCGTGGCATATTGGTAGCTGCTCAGCGAGGTGGTCAGGATCCGTGCGCCGGGCGCGCACAGGGCCACGTGATCTCCGCGGGTCGAGAAGTCGGCCGGCTGTCCTTGTTCATTGACCGCGCCGATGGCGATGACGTTTGGAAAGGCGGCGGGCCAGAAGATTTCATCTTGCCCACTGTTACCGGACGCCGCGACAATCACGCAGCCGCGCGCGGCGGCATAGGCTATGGTGTCCTCGTGCGGTCGCGGCATGCCAGGAACCAGCAGGGCGTCACTGGTTCCGAATGACAGGTTCAGGACCTTGGTACCGAGATTGACCGCCAGCGTAGCCGCCAGATCGAGATCGGCGATCGCGCCCAGCCCGATCGGGTTGATCTTTTGTGGCACCTTGGCAGCGCCGAGCGCACGCATCGGGAGAATTCGGCAGGCACCCGCCAGCCCCGGAGGCATTTCCAGCCCCTGCGCCGCGATGATTCCGGCACAGCCCATGCCGTGGCCGACGAAATCGTCATTGGGCTCGGTATCGTCGTCGCTGTAGTCGCCAAGCAGGCGCACCCCCGGCGCGACATCGCCCGGTTGCAGTTTGACCGTGTCATATCCACCCGCCCGAAAACTGCCCGCCAGTTCACGATGACCCGGAGCGACGCCACTGTCGATTAGGCCGACCAGGATGCCGGGGTCGCCCCGCTCCAGTTCGAGCGCTTCGGTCAAGCCGACCATGTGGCGCGGTGCCCAGGCGGTTTCGTCATCGGTGCGCGTCGGGCGCTCCAGCCCCGGCGCGGCATCAAAGGGCGTCAGAGCGATGTAGTTCGGCATTGCGCTTTCGACGGTGGGCAGTTGCCGCAGGCAATCGCAAATATGAGCTATGGGCGCGCCGCTTGGGACACGCAGCAGGTAGGTGCGGGCGATTCCGGTGATTTCTTCGACATCGTCATAGCCTTGGTGCCTACAACCGACCCGATCCAGATTTCGCGCTGCGGCATGCAGCCGCGCGGCCCGCACACCCCCTGCATAGCGCGATACGACCCGGTCGATGGGGCCGCCGTCCAGATGATGCGCCGGGTCGTGGCAGCATTGAAAGACGTCTAGCGCTGCTGGTGCATGGCCCGGTGCCTCGCCCAGCTTGAACTTCACCAGGAAGCTGGTGGGCGAGGAATAGAGCCGGTCGTCAGGATCGGCCCATGGCATCGCGAGATTCATCGGGGGGCGTGTCATGGCGTGCCCTCCGTCGTCATCTCCGGCACCGCACCATTGGACGCGCTCGGCGAGGCAGGTTCGGCAAAGGCAGAAAGGTCAAAGCTCATGGCGGTGGCCAGGTCCGGCCCGGCCTCGATCCGCAGCTCGCCTGCCCATTGATCGGGTTCCGGGGCGAGCAGCATCTCGCCCGGCGTCGCCTTGAGGATTGGTGCGGGACGCCCAGCAATCGTCACGCGAGGCGTGCGTCCTTCTTCTGTCAGGTTGCGGCCCCTGACTTTCATGATCCGGCGCAGCCGGCCCGGCGTGTCGTGTTCACGGTCGACTGGCGTGACGTCTTCGACCAGCGGCACGGTCGCGCGGCGCAGCGCCTTGCGCAGCCGATCTACCGGCAGGTTGGTGACCCGACCGATTTCCTGGCTGCTGCCCGTCCGATCCAGTTCGCGCAGTTTGCCAACCGTGCGGACCCCGACCCATTCCAGTTTGCGCCGCTCCTCTTCCGTCAGGTCCTGCTCGAGCATGTCTAGGGGCTGGTCCTCGGGATCTGCGGAAAGGGCGGCGGCGTTCTCCTCGATCATCGGGCGGGTGATGGCTGTAAACACGATGTGGAAAACGCTGGCCTCTCCCTCGTTAGCGCCAGCCGGGCGAATGCGGATCTCGCCTGCGGAAAACTCCACATGGGCGCGCAGGTCGAGGTTGATATCCTTGATAGCAAAGGTCATCGGCAAGTTCAGATTGCGCGCCTTGACCGCCATCGCGGATTGTGCCTTGTCGAGTTGGCTCTGGACCGCCTGAATGAAGTTTTCCAGGGGAAGTGTTGCTTGCACGTTCATTTCGGTGCCTCCCCCAGAACAATCGACAACCGGGCCGGTTCCGGATCGAATGCGGTGCGACGCCTAAAGCGCGGCAGATCGCCCAGCAGCGCCCCGTCAAGTTCGAACAACCTGATGTCGAGCGGGACTGAGAGTTCCACCGACGTCACCCGCAGCGACGCGTTTGCCATTCCGTCTTTCGCCGACATGAGCGCGCTGTCTGCCAGTTCCGCCAACGATTCCGAGAGTGGGCGCAAAGAGGTCATGTCTCGCCTCCATCACTCGGCGACGGGGCAGCGGGCAGGGCACTGGCGGGCGCGGATGACGGTATCGTTTGGCGCGCAGGTTGCTGGACCGTGGTTGCACGGGCAGCAGCGCGGTTGCGCGAGTGCCGTTCCAGCAGCGCCAGTTCCGCCTGATCCATGAACCGGTCCAGTGGCAGTGTCTCCGATGCAAAATTGATCTTTACATCGCCATAAAGCCGCGCCTCGAGTTCGGAGTTCGACTGGGCGTTGACGTCGATGGTCGATACTTTGGTCACCGAGGCACCACGGCGCGATCCCCGGCTTCCCCATTCCGTCGCCCCCGAGCCGGGATCGCTGGATGTGGCGAACTCAAGCGAAGCGTTGTCCTGTGCCGACGCGCGGAACCGTAGCCGCGCGCCGATTGTCCCGTCGCGGACGATCACGCGGTTCATGCCGGTCAACACCATGGTCGCGAGCGTCGACAGGCGTTGCTGTGCAACCCGTTCGCGCGCGGCAGGCAATAACGAATCCTCGAGAAACTCGGGTGACAGGTCGTTTCCTTCCAGCCCAAAATCCGCCAGCCACGAGGGCGGCTCGGCGATGTCGTCCGGGTCGGCTGTATTGGGTGTCAGCCGATATTCCGGCCCGGCATTTTCAAGGCGCACGTCATTGGGATACTGTTCAGCCAGCCAATCACGCGCCTGATTCCGGGTGACGTTTTCCTCGGTGAACTGGTCGAGCGGTTTGGCCACCGCAGCGATCAGATCGGAATACGCTTCCATCTGCCTGATTGCGCTGTCGGTGATACCGTTGAAAGTGCCATCGATCAGCGACGCGACGAAGGAGGGAAAATCAATCTCGTCCAGCAAGGCACCGGTGCGGCGGCCCAGGGCATCGACCGCCTTTTCACGGGGCTTCTTCTGTTCCATTTCGCCAAACACAGCGGGCGGCGGGTCCTGCCGGGGCACCGGCTCGACAATCTCGTTGCCGAAAATGTCGCGTGCCAGAGGCGTGGCCATGGCGGCGGTACCGCCCCGGCGAGGAGGGGGTGGCGGTGGCAGCCCGTTTTTGCTGGTACCGGTCACGCCTGCCACTCCTTATGCCGGGATCAGTTCGGGAGCGGCGGTTACGTCACGATGCACGACTTCGTGTTTGCCAGAGCCGGAGAGCGTAACCTCTGTCACGCCGGTACGCGTCTCTTCGCCCGCCTTGGTAAAGCGCGTCCGAATGGTGACGGTCAGGCGGGTTTCGTCGGCGTCCGAGCGGCCCGGCGCGATGCCGGTGCGCACGTCCACCGACCAGCCGTCCCGTGCTGCGGGCCCGGCCGGTGCGGTGCGCACGTTGGCAACCGCGCCCGCGCCGTAGGACCAGTCGATCACGATGCCGCCTTTGCTGCGCCCGGATGCGCCATCAAGATAGGGCCAGTCATCGATCACGATCTGCTGACCGGGGATGGGCGATTGCTCCATCGCAGGCGGCATTTCCGGCATCACCGGGCCGTCCATCAGGAACAGATGATATTGCACGCCGCTTCGCTCGACATCGGAGAGGTGGATGGTGACGCCGGGCGGCGGGAAATCGTCATCGGGTTGCGGCTGACCGGGTACGCCGGTGCCGTTCGGGATCGGCATTGGGGCAGAGCTTACGGACCCATCGGGGACGGGTGCCGGCATTGGTGGCATCACGGGCATCGGCGTGGCTGTGTTAACGCCAAGCGCCGCGACGGTACCGTCATTTCCGCTTCCGTTGCCTGTGCTGGGCTGGCCATAAATTGCCGGATCCAGTGGTTGCGATTGCTTGGGCGGTTCCATTGGTGGTTCCGCAGCTGGCGCGGGTTGGCGCGCAGCGGGTGCGGGGGCCGCCGACTGGAAACCGGTTGCGATTGCCTCGGCAATCTCCTCGATCCGGGCACGCAGGCCGGGGCCGGGAAGCAGCCGCACTGCCAGCGCCAGAGGCATGTCCTCGGCATCCAGCAATACCGCGCCTGTCGCATCGCCGTCGGTCGAGAACGACCGTGCCGCCGCCCATTGCGTGAAGAGATCCGGCATGCCTTCGGCAATGGTAAAAAGTAGGCGAGCTGAACCTGCTAGGGCCTGGGCTGCGGGTGTCGGCGCACCATAGCGGAACACGGTTCCGCCCGGACCAACGCCGACCCCTGCCGCGCCATAGCCTTCGGCGCTGTCCGGACCTACCGCAATGGTCCAGCCACGTTCAGCGGCCAGCGCTGGTAGCCCGGACAATGCGGAGGCATGATCTGCGCCCAGTACCCGCGTGATGCTGTCGGTCCAGCGCTGATCGACCGGGACACCGTTCGGCCCGCTGACCTGGGTCACGGATGCCGGGGCAATCGGTGCGGTGATGTTCGCCATGGTGATCTGCGGCAAGGGTACGGGGGTCGAAGTGGGGGGAGAGTGCGGCGCTTCCTCGTTTGTGTTTGAAGGTGCTGTAGCTGGAGGCAGGTCACCCAAGCCTGCGGCATAGCCGGGCGGAAGGTCGCCGCCGGTGTTCAAGGTATGGCCATCGGTGCCATCGGCGTGCAGGACTTGCAGCTTGATCGAGGCATGGGCTGCGGCAAAATCGTTGAACTCGGCAACGAAATCCTCCCATTTCATGATGTAGCGGCTGCCGGTGACATGGGTGCTGGCATAGCCACCGGGGCTGCCGGGGGCACCGACCGCGCGATCCCAGGGATCGGTGATGCGAACATACAGATCATCGCCCTCTGAATAGAGGCCGGTGACGACGATCGCGTGCAATGACGGCAAAGCGACGCCGACCCAAAGCGGACCGTTCTCTTCGAGAAGATCGCGGAAGGCCTGCTTGGAGTAGCTTTGGCCGGGTTCCGCCTTCAAGCCCAAGGCCTGTGCCAGATGGTTGAAATCGTTCGGACTCAGCCCCTGCGCAATCGGCCGGTTGGCAATTTCGGCAATGGTACGCGGCGACAGGCTGATGCGGTCGCGCCAGCCGACAACCATCGCTGCCGCGGCAGCCCAACAGCTCAGGTTAGTCGGCTGGGCAACCTGCTGCACGTCGTCCCAGTTAATGGTAAAACTCTCATTGAAGCCAAGGGCCTGTGCCGAAGATCCCGGACGGGCAACGGTCACCCAGCTGGTATCGACGTCGATATCGCCATATCCAACGAGCGATGTCGGTCCATTGCCGGCAGCTACTGGATCGTAGCGATAGATCGACTTGCGGTTGACATAGAGCTCATGCGCGGGAAAACCGTCATGCTGACCGACCGCCTTGATTTGGATGGCACCGTTATGCATCCGGAAGAAGACTGCAACATCGGCGTCGATATCCGGTGCCAAAGATTGCAATGGCATGGCACCGGTCGCATGCACTGTGACAACCGAGGCGTTTTCGAGTGCCGCCTGGATGGCTCGTCTCCCGGAGGTGCCGGTAAAGACATTCAGGTTGTCGTCGCTGACCCGCAATGTATCGCGCTCCGTCACTCGCGCCCCGGATCGTTTGTCGAGCCACCAGTCCGGTTTGCCGGAGACATGGAAGGTATCATCGCTGTCATAGGCGGTGGATTCCCCCCAGGAGCGGTTTGCGATGCGCACGCGATCGATCCCCATGCCGGGGGTGAGTTTGACGTTGGCGGTAATCTCGCCGCGGCTGCTGCCGGAGGCGTGTGAAAAGCCACGCCCATCACCGCCGTAGTCGTCCGAAATCGGACCGCTGATCACCGGTGAGGGAATGAACATCCGGTACTTAATCTCGATAGAGTAAGGATCGGAATCGACCCCCAGGGCGTGCGCCGGGGCAGCCGCGCCGCCGCCGGACCGTGCCGGGCTGTGGCTGAGTGCGGCGGTTGCGACCGGCCACGAGAACTGTCGTTGAAACGGCGTCAGAACGGTCGCCGACCCGCCGTTCCGGTTGACATAGGCCACAACCTTTTCCTGAAAGCTCTCCCAGAGATCATCGGACCCAAAGAAAGCCCCTGTATCAACGATGCCGCCGGTATTGGCATAGGTGAACCGGTCTGCGCCGCGCGTATACAGGATATATTTGCTATCTCCATAGTTGCGAATGCCGAATTCGCGGTGCCCGCTCACCGGATGGCTTCCGGTATCGGGGGCCGTCAGGGTGGTGAACCGCCATTTGCGCGCCGTGACCATCGACGCGACGACAGCAGCGTTGTCCGGGCCCGCGATATCGAGGTTGAACACCGAACCCACCGGTGAAGATCCGCGCCATTTTGTGCCGTCGGCGGCCGCGTATGGTTTAAACTCGGTGTTCCGCTCGTCCACGAAATCCGCGATGTTGACGCGGATATGCCGGATCAGGCTCTCGGCGGTCTTGCCACGCGGCAATCGGTCGATCCGGACTTCGTACCTGTCGATATTCAGATCGCCGTTGGCACTTCTGAATGTCTGGACGCTCATTCCACGGCTGCGCACGGACGAGGAGATTGACGATGGCACGCTCCAGGTCAGCAGGTCGCGCCACACCGGAACATAGCGCCGTGCATCTACAGCGCTGTCGCGCAGCAAAGGTTCGGCTATGACTGGAGAGTGGCCAAAGGCGGCTGCAAAGCCAAGCTGCTCGGCGACGCCACGCTGTACGCCGGTATAGACATCGAGTGGCGAGCCGACGCCGATGCCGATCTGGACCGTAACGCCAAGAAACTGGTGCGCGCTGTCGAAGATCACGTTACCGCCGCCGACGATACCCTCGCCGGCAGAGAAGCCAGCGACATAGCTGATGCCGGAAAACGCCCCGACGCCGCCGTTTAGTACCGTCAACTGGACCGTCGCGCTGAGCGAGAAGATTGCGCCGAGGTCAAGTTCGGCAGACCCGTAGACGCCGAGTTCGTCGTCGGGAGCGAAGATGATGCCGTAGCCAAGACCGGCGCCGACTGCAAAACCACCAGAGACGCTTGGCCCGATGGCGACCGACAGGCCCGCGGCATTGGCCGCCCTCACGCCGGTCATGAACAGGGCCAAGGCGGGATTGCTGAATTCCATTGCCCGCAATGCAAGGCGCAGCGCGCTCCCCATGGAACCGGTCGACGGTGCTTGTGCAGGGTGTTGTTCCTCGACTTCGATGTCACGCACGACCGGTTGATCGGTGTTGGCATTGACGCCCAAGGCTGCCGCGATTGCTTCGGTTTCGGTGTTCTCTTCGCCGGTGGCATCTTGATCGGCGGTTTCGGCGCCGTCCTGCGTTCTGTTGGTTGCTTCAGGTTCTTCTGTGTCATCGTCGGGCAGCGGAGGCAGATCGCCAAACCCGTCATTATAGGGTGCCGGGGTGGCCGAAACCGCTCCGTTCGCGGCGGTTTTGTTGCCTGCGGCAGCGCCGCCATTACCAGCGGCGGGCGTGGTCGCCTCGGTGCCCGTCCGGTCGGAATCGCCGGCCCAATGCAGGACCGCTTCACCGTTCTGTCCAAATCCCGGCGGTGTGCCTCGTGTGCCACGGCTGGGGAACACCCGCACGCGCCGCAGGCTGCGTCCGGTCAGGCCTGCCAACGAGATATAGATGCTGTCGGCGTCGGGTCGGACCTGAACCTGATAGGAACCTCCATTCCCTGCGGGCTTGGTCGCCAGTGCGAAATAGAGCCGTTCCTTGCCGACAAACCGGGCGAGCACCTCGGGTGGCAGAATATACACGGCCTCGTCTTGTTCTATGGGCAAGGGGCCGATCGAGGCGGTGGAAAAGAAGTTGTCAGGGGAGCGTTTCGAGGGATCATCGAACAGCGTCGGGTCCGTTGCGACGGCCACCTCGGCGTATTGCGGTCCACCATGGGCGCGGATCGTGAATCCCAGCATGGGATAGCGGTCGCTGATCGAGATGCGGTTCGGGCTGAGGTCTGCGCGCATTGGGGTCACCTGTCTGTTGGGGCGTCGGTGCCGGAACGCTCGGCACGTGTTTTGCGACGGGCCTGTTCGGCACGCCGTTCGAATTCGGGGGAACAGTTGAGAACGGAGGCGAGAGGATCGTCATCGCGGACATCCGCGATCGGGCCGAATTCCTGCTCGAATTCAGCCACCGACCGTGTCATCAGGCGCATCAACAACTTGGCATGGGTCGGCCCAAGGGCAAAGCGCCTGTTGATGACGGCCTTGCCGCGTTGCGGATCGACCTGACCGAAATCGAGCAGGAATTCATAGGCGTTGTGACCCACTTCAAAATAGTTGGCATAGCCGGCGACGATCATTCGTCCGTTGTTGCCGGGTACAGTTTCGTCGGTCATCGGCAGGTCTCCATCCGTTTCTTTCAATACATGCAAGAAACGTGCCAGCCCCGATATTCCCGGTTTTGCGGCAGTCCGCCGTCGCATCTGTCACAGCGCGGTGTCACAGTGTGACACCTGTTTGTTACAGGGGATCAGCGGCTTTTGGAGAATGGACAAAGTGCGCGCCGAGGCGATGCCCGGGCCCTGACGTTCGGTTCCTATCGTGGGATCAGCGGGCTTTGCGCAATCCGGTACTTCGCGATCTTGCGGTAAACGCTCATGCGCGAAATATTGAGCAGCCGCGCCGCTTCGGCCTTGTTCCACTTTGTGCGGTTGAGCGCCGCGAGCAACCGGTCGCGCTCGTTCATGGTCGTTGTGCGATGCCCGGCGATCAACCTGCGAAAAGCCGGGGGCAAATCGGCCACGGAAATCCGGCCGTCCGGTGGGTCGATGAACACCGCTTCGACCATGTTGCGCAGTTCGCGCACGTTACCGGGCCAGTCATAATCTTCGAGAAGCTCGTGTAGGCTGCCATCGGGCGGGCCGACATCGCGACCGTCGCGCCGGTTGAATTCATCGATGAAACTATTGACCAGAGTGGGGATATCATCCAGCCGGTTGCGAAGCGGTTCGATTTCGATCCGGGCGACGTTCAACCTGTAATACAGATCGGGGCGGAACTGCCGCTTGCTGATCAACGCCTCCAGATCCTGATTGGTCGCGGCAACCACTCGTGTATCGACGGTCACGTTGTCATCACAGCCGATCCGGTCAATTCTTCCGTTCTCGAGAAACCGTAGCAGCTTGGCCTGACCGTAAAAGCTCATCTCGCCGATCTCGTCCAGATAGAGCGTTCCACCGTCGGCCTGGGCGGCGCGCCCGTCATAGCGCGCCACCGCGCCGGTAAAGGCACCGCGCTCATGGCCGAACAGCTCGGTCTCGATCAGCCCCTCGGGAAGCGCTGCGCAATTGACTGAAACAAACGGTTCGTCCTTGCGGCGGCTCAGCACATGCACGGCTTCGGCGACGCGTTCCTTGCCGGTGCCGGTCTCACCGGTAATGAGAACGGGGGCCGTGCTTTGCGCGACCTTTGGCAGAAAATCGCGCAATCCGCTGGTCGATTGACTCTCGCCCTTTATCGAACCCAAAATGTCCAATGGTTCATCTTTTCTGCGAGCAGTCGCGCCACAGTCGGACCGCGCCTGGGGAACGAACGACGACTCGCGCAAATCGTTTGTTAAAACACCCGTGCACTGGAAATCGCCAAAAATACTGCGACAGTTCTCCAAAAAGGTCGATCTTGGGCGAGCCCAGCAACCCCAGATAGTATTGCACATCTGTCCCCAGAAATCGAGCGCCCGAAGTAGATAGCGCCACTGATTCTGGAGCCGTGTCAGACGGAAACGGGTCAAGCGGGCATGGCGAGAGCTACGCCGGCCAGGGTGCGATCTGCTCGGCATCTCCTGTAAAGCTGCGCATCATAGCGGTTTTCGTTTGGCACGACCGTGATGGGGATCGCCAAGTGGCATCGCCAACTTGTTTGGGGTCCTGTGGCTGTCTTACCATTTTCGATGAGCGCTCCATCCACCATGCCCCGCCTGAAAGGTTACCGCTTCCCACGCGAGATCGTCGTCTATGCGCTACTCGTCCTCCGCGCACACGCGACTTTACCACAGATGGGATGGTTGTCGCCCGGTGCACTGGAAATCGGTGTCGGCGCAGGAACTGCGCGCCCTGCTCAGCGCGCGCTGAACACTGCAGAAGTCGATGATCAGCATCAAGCTCTCGATGCGGGGCCTGTTACGCGGGTTCGGACTCAAGCTCGGGCGGATCAGCCGTCGGCGGTTGCCGGAACGCGCCCGCGAACTGGCGGGCGGCAACGAAATGTTGACGGTCATGGTGACCTCGATGCTGCGCGGCCAAACCGGGTTGCGGTCGGAATTGACCCGCATTGAGCTTCGTTTGCGCCAGACCGCGCGTCAAGACCGGGTCTGCCGATTGATGATGACCACGCCGGGAGTTGGCGCCATCATTGCTCTGCATGTGAAGGCCGGCATCGACGACCCGGTGCGGTTTCAATTTTCGAAGATGGTGGGCCCGCATTTCGGGCTGACGCCGAGGCGCGATCAGCCGCGCCGGGGATCGAACCGTGAGGACCGCACTGTTCCGGGCGGCCCCAGTGATGCTCTATCGTTCCCAATCGAAGAACTGGCTCAAGACTTGGGGCATGCGGGTTGCGCAGCGACGTGGCATGAAGCGCGCGGTCGTCGCCATCGCCCGACGTCTCGCAGTGGTGCCGCACCGGATGTGGAACGACAACACACCATTTCGGCTGACCCAACCGACCGTAGTCGGGGTACCCGGATGATCGACAACGACGGGTCCGAAAGACGGAACCATCCGCCCCAGCCTCGACCCCGAAACCAAACTGAACCTGGTGCTCGCGCCGGTTCTCCGATGTCCCTTCGCCGGGACGCGGTCTCGACGAAGCCGCACGTTCGCTGGTGCCGCCCGCAAGGTCCGAGCATGCTTTAAAGATCGGCACGCGAGATCCCACTGACAATGCCGTTCGGAGGCCTAGCAAAACCGATCGCGATTAGACGACACCATCAAGGCTCGTCCCCACATGACAATGCCTCTCCCGCAGCTCCTTCAAAGCAAACCTATTGGTTCGACGAGTTCGTCTCGGCCGCTTTGAACAGATCGTCGTCGGTAATTTCAAGACGAGCGACCAGCAAACTGCAATTCAGACTGTCGCTTAGGGATGTTGTGACTGATCCACGCAGCCATCTCGCCATCATTCCTTGTTTGTGATGCCCGACGACGACCAGATCGGCAAGGATTTCTTGTGCCACGAAGGTAATCCGCTCTGCGGCCGGCCCCATTTCCAGCCGCACTTCTGCACTCAGCCCCATTCGGGATAGACGTTCCCTGCCTTCGTCGAGGATCTTCTTTAGATCTCCAGCCGTCTCGCGCTGACTGTACGCTCCAACTTCACCGGCCAAGTAAGGATCGAACACGGGTTCGACGACAGCCAAGAGCACCACCCGAGCACCACAGATTTGCGCCAACTGCGCGCCTTCGCGCAGAGCAAGTCGTCCCTCGATGGACCCATCATAAGCTAACAGAATAGTGCTATACATGGAGGCCTCCGACCTGCGACAGTGGCTGAAGTCTGCACAAATTATACATCGCGGTCGCTCAACCAACAATCATTAAGATTCCAATCTTGGGGTCGACTCCAGGTGGGGGCGGAATCGACCCCTTGAAAGCCGGAGAAATCAGCCTGTCCAACGCCGCTTTCTTCACCATCACCGAGAATGAGACCAACGCGCTGGCGGTTCTGGAACAAGTCCGGGGCGAACACCACAGCGATGACCAGATCAAGCAGATGCTCAAACCTGAATCCGGGCGCCGGTTCGAGATCAAGCCCAGAAGGCGTTGGCGCGCTGCCATCATCCCACGGCTTGCTGAAGCCGGCCGAGGCATATGATATCCATAGCGACGACCTCAAGGCCGCGGCCTGACATGAAACCAATGCTATAGCTTAGACCGGCGGAAAACTGGTCGAAAATCTAGGACGACCTCTCGGTGCCCTGTTCGCTTAATCTAAATCAACGAAGCCGAGCTCTGAATCCTATACCATTTATTCAGAACCTAAGGGGGATCGGACTGACCATGTTGCAGGGATCAAGTTTTAGGCGAGTTTGTCTCAAACCCATTGGTCTCAGAAGACACGCTCATATGCCGCACGACCGAGAGCTGTCGTGCGGTTGAGTGCGTTTGAGGCAATTTGCGCTTCAGCGATTTGATTGTCAAAATCACGCGCTTGCAGGCGATCACCGATGACTTGTTTCCAACCGCCGATCTGGGTCTCAACATGTGATCTCTGATTGTATCCAGTCTGGGATTGCCAGTTCATTCTGCCATGTTCGGCGATGGCATCGATGTGTTGATTGCGCCTGATATTCGCGCCGTGAACCGCGTTCTTCGGAGGTGGCACAATGATCTCTATCTCGGGTCCAAACTTCGACACCAGACAGTCTACGACGCCCTCGCCGTCATACGCACCGTCCCCGAGAAATCGGCCC
>NZ_JBDWLR010000008.1:0-3308 GCF_039973035.1 Sedimentitalea sp. | reverse complement strand
AGCCAGACAGACGCGCGCATTGCCGATCCGCAGAATTGGTCGCCCTTCGTTCTGTTCGAGGGATGAACTCGTCAACGATCGCAGGAAGTTGTGATCATGACTTTAGGTAGTGAAGGTGTAGACGCCCCGGCTGGCTCTAGCTTGCCATAGTGGGTTTACAAACAACCTTTGATGGAGGCGTCTACATCTTCACGACCCACATGAGGTTATTCATGGGAAAGGGCGCGATCCGAACTTCACCGGCTCCGTGCAACTCGGCTCAGAAAAGTAGTGCGCTTGACACATGCCAGTTGTGGAACTGTCTGTTCCAGGAAAGAGTTTAGCCATATGAAATACGAAAATGTATCAGCTTTGGTTCGCTGGACCCGACGCCATATCGAAATTACGTCTCTGACCCTTTTGGGCATCATCGTAGTAGCGGTGTGGACGCTTGCCGAACTGACCGACGAGGTTGTGGAGGGGTCCACCCGCAATCTTGATCGCGACATCCTGTTGCTCTTGCGAGCGCCAAGCGATCTGTCCGATCCGATCGGTCCCTGGTGGCTTGAAGAAATGGGTCGCGACATCACTGCTTTGGGGGGCGTTGCGGTACTGACGCTCACGACACTGATTGTCTCGATGTTCTTCCTGCTTCTGCGCCGCTGGGCCTCGGTGCTTTATATTCTGGTGACCGTCGGAGGCGGCATCCTGATCAGCAGTATCGCAAAAGACTATTTCGATCGCCCGCGACCCGACCTCGTGCCTCATGATGCAATCGTCCATACTGCCAGCTTTCCATCGGGCCATGCCATGATGGCGGCGATTGTATATCTTTCGCTGGGTGTTCTGATCGCGCGCGTGCAGCCGCGGTTCGTTCTGAAGCTCTACGTCATGAGTGTTGCGATCTTGCTGACGCTGTTTGTGGGTGTCAGCAGGATTTACATGGGCGTTCACTGGCCGACCGACGTTGCGGCAGGCTGGCTTGCAGGAGGGGCATGGGCGATGATTTGCCTGATTGTGGCCCGCATCTTGGCGAGGCGCGGATACATGGATGCGGAAACACTGGAGGATGCTGGATAGGCACTGCCAATCGAAGACTTTCCTTGACCGAAACTCCTCAGCAATCCTGTTCATCTTGAAGGTCGCAGGAGCCGCTTTCGCTGCGGTAAACTGACTAGCGGCGCGACCTCTTGTTTCTGCGAATGTTCCACGCTTTCCAACCCAGGTATCCTAGGACCACGACCCCGGCGATCATAGCGAGATGTCGGGGACGCAATCCTTCGCCGGTCGATGTTGTCTGGCCCGGCAAGTAGCGTGGGTCCAGCAGGCGCGTGTCGGCTAGGAAGCTGCCTCTCCAACTCTCGTTGTCGGGTGGAATTTCGCGCAAACCGCGCCCGTCTGGCGCATTCAGGTTTTCGATTGCGGCGATCAGAGTTCCCTGCTCTTGCAAAGCCTTGTCAAAGGTATCTGGTGATATATCCAGATGTTCCGATAATAGGCGTGTGCGGAATTCGGCGATCAGTTTGCCCGGCCCTTCGACCGCAACGTCGCATTCGGTGTCAAAGCCCATGGAGCGATCGTTCAGATTGCTGGACCCCAGACGCAGGATGCGGTCATCAACGATCATGATCTTAGCGTGGACATAGATTGGCTCCCCCGCGCTGTTCACGGGATAGTAGATGCGAAACCGGCCGCCCTGATCGGCCGCGTTCAATCGCTCGATCATCCGGCTCCGCAGGACATTCATGGCGTCGTCTTCGAGCTGCGACTGGGCCTCATGGGGGTTGATCACCACAAGTTCAGGACCGTCACGCTCCTCAAGACGCTTAACCAGCGCCGCGCAGATTTTTTCGGCTGCGAAATACTGGGATTCAATATAGATCGTCTTCTCCGCCACCTCGATGCTGCGCAGATACAGTTTCTCGATCTCGTTTGTCAGCGACGATCCATCATAGGGAGGCTCGGTGCGCGCGATGGCGACCTTGACATCGGTTGCATCGGTATCGAGCGTTTCGGGCCACTGTATCGGATCGGAAATATCGGGGCGCTTCAGTTCTTCGTCGTTAGCGCGATACCAGCGCATCCGCGACAGTTCCGCCAAGGCTGATGCAGCCGGGCCGGTCATCGCCGAGGTCACGTCATGCCACGGGCCGGATAGCGTGCCATCCTTTCCCACCCGTCTGGGGTCGTCCGGTTCATGATCGGATGTATCCCAGCGTTCCTCGGTCGCGTCGATACCTCCACAAAAGGCGAGGCTGTCATCGGCCACAACGATCTTCTGGTGGTGGCAGGCCCCGAACGGGTGATGACCGTCGAGGGCGAAATGTATGCGGTCGCTGCCGAATGTCGCTAGTGCAAGCGAAGGCAGTATCGCTCCCGGTGCAGCGAGCACTGCACCGTTCCATTTCAGCAGATAGACATGCAGGTCGGGCGACTGCTCGACCACAGCCTCAATAAAGTCGCCCAACTGGTTCGGGAACCCGTCCGGAGCGTTCCCGTTTTCATCGCTTTCGCCAGGCAGCATCTCCAGCTCAAAACCGAAATCCCAGCCGATCAGCAGCAGTTCTTTGCGGGCCGCAATGAAAACCTTGCGCAAGACGCGGAAGTAATCCGCTGCATCGACGATCAGGGATATTCTGTCTGCGCGCGCCACACGCCAGCAGGTCTCGCTGGGCTCAAATATCGACCCGGCTTTATCGGAAACTCGTCCTTCCGCTACGGATGGCTTCGGTGCGGTCTCGGTTCTGTCAGGCTTCACATCATTCTCCCCTCTTCGCAGTAAGTTATGTCGTAGCGCAACTCATCGCCAGAGCCAGCCGACTATCTTGTCATGGGGGGTGTCACATTAGCGCGCAAGACATCGATCTGGGCGTAGGCAGTGCCGATGCAGCCTCAGTTTATCAGCAACAAGCGCCACCAGTTTCCCGGTCTTCAAATCCTCGACCGTCGCACGCTAAAGCCACTTCGCGACCGCTATTGGATTGATGCCCGACTCCCTGCTCAGCTGCGCAAGCGAAGCGTACGCCTGTCGGCCAGCCGATCTGTGTGGCAGATCTGAGGACGTGCGTACCCTCCCATGGTTTGCTGTGCAAACCAATGACGGGTAACAGCACGTGGCGCTCCTGTGACGAACTTGTCCCATATGGGCGTTGTTGCAGGGATCGCCCCACCGCTGATATCGATGCGGCTTGTACCCTTCAGGATGTTGTGAATGCCGCACAAGTTCAACGCCGATCGTCGTGACAAGATCCCGAAGCAAAAGCATCGGGTGACCAACTGGTCTGAGTACAACGAGGGCCTGCGATAGCGAGGTGATCTGACGGTTTGGA
>NZ_JBDWLR010000007.1:0-99396 GCF_039973035.1 Sedimentitalea sp. | reverse complement strand
CTGGGGCCGCGTTAAGCCACTGGTTGCGGCCATGGGCACTGCATCACGCCGAAACGCGTCGGTATATCTCTTTGCCATTCTCAATCTGCTTCATAGCAAACATTGCTCGAAAAAAACGGAACTAAAACGCGACAAGACCAGTGCAGAGAAACAAGGTGTTCGGCTTGAACATATCCAACCAGGCAAACCACAGCAGAACGCCTACATTGAGCGCTACAATCGCACCGTTCGCGGTGAATGGCTGAGCCAATACATCTTTGAAACCATCGAGGAGGCACAGGATGAGGCAACCGAATGGCCCTGGACTTACAACAAGGAACGACCCAACATGGGCATCGGCGGCATCACACCCGCCATGAAACTGAAAACAGCTGCGTGAATTCTACGGCTGAGCCCCATTAAAAATGGGGGTATTACCACAGCGCCAACTCTTTCGGATACAGTTTCTTTGCAAGGAATTGGCATCCAGTTAAACAAATTTCGAGTGCCAAAGGCGTTGCTCTACCCGTCCTCGTCAGATTGTTGACAAAGACGGTATGTCTCGCGGTATCTGTATGGTGGACCAAACACGTAAGTTGGATACTTCAGGAGCCTTTGGGATGTATAAACTATTCTACTCTTTGAAAAGCGCCTCAATGGGCATCCGCGTTCTGTTGGAAGAGATTGGTGCGCCCTACGAGCTCATTCAAACTTCAGTAGATAAGGATACGCCGCGACCGCCAGAGCAGCTCGCAGTTAATCCCAATGGCTGGGTTCCGGTTTTGCTCTGGGAAAATGGTGCGATGTACGAAGCCGCAGCCATCACGATGTTTCTGGGTGATCGTCACCCCGAGGCACAGTTAGCGCCCGCCATCGACGATCCATCGCGCGCGGTATTTCTACAAACTTTGGTCTACTTTTCCAACTCGGTGCAAAACGCCTTTCAGCTTACCTATTACCCAGATCGATTTGTTGATGATCCCAAGGATGAGCCAAGTGCGCAGCAGCGCGGCAACCGGAGGCTGAAAGAGACTTGGGCAGTCATCGACGAACAAGTTGGCGACAAGGAATGGATTCTTGGCGATCAGTTCAGTGCAGCCGATATCTACCTATTCATGCTGACCACCTGGTTGCGTACTGCAAAGGGGCATCCCGCAATGGTCGAATTTCCGAATGCCAAACGCATCGCCGATAAAGTCTTGCAAAGGCCGAGTATACAGCAGGTCTATCGACCATGGATAAAGAACCCCGAGTATTAGACGCAATAGGCTGACTAAAAGGCAAGTCGCGGCGTATAGAACATGCGGCCCCGAAAGGACTGCCCTACGGAGCCGTTCACAGGTCGCCTCGCGTTCACCATTGCGGCCATCCATGCGTTGTGCAGCTTCGGTCAAAGTGGGCTCGTTCTAGACTTCGCTGCACTTGCGAGCGATTTTCAACCCCTTTTTCTCTTAGATGTCGGCTTAGCGGGACTCAACAGACCTTGGTGAGGTAGTCACGAACGGCTGGTTAGAGATTTCTACTATCGTTGGGCTGACTATTCAGCGTCGTTTGGAAAGATTGCGGGCGAAGCTGCCGATGTCTGTGAGTATTGATGCTTTTCATGCGGCCTTTTGTTGTTGTCCGTCAGTAGGCGATAGAACACAAACACACCGAGCAAACATAGAACCGCGCCGATGAAAATAAAGAGGCCACCCGGTTGACCTTCGCGCATAAACATTGATGCCGTGATCGGCCCCGCAGTAGCTCCAATTGAGAACGATAACAGCAGTCCACCGCTTGTTTCCACCATACGGGCGTTTGGAACAACGTCGTTCGCGTGAGAAATGCACAGTGCGTAAATTGGAACCATCAATGCCCCGTGACACCCTGCGACAATAAAAGTTGCGAGTCCTTCTGGTACCATATCGAAACCGATAATGAGACCCGTTATGATTGTGCCAAATGAAATTAACGAAATAACGATTCTGCGGTCAATCCGATCAGACGCCCAGCCGAGCGGCCATTGAGATACCGTTCCGCCCAGCACAAAAGCCGCCATCAACAACGCCACGTCAGCCGTCTCCATGCCGCGATCTTGCGCAAAAACAGGTCCGAGCGTCCAAAAGGCACCTTCGACGATACCCGCGAGCAAACAACCGACAACCCCCACAGGTGACACTTTATAAAGCGCTTTGAGATCAAGTTTCGCAAATGGCACCGGAGATGGTGCAGGTGTTGGTGTTAAACTGATCGGTACTATGGACAGACAAATGAGGATAGCGACCAAGATGAATAATGTCGCATCTAGCGTGTTAAACGAATTGACCATTAGCTGCCCCGCCATAGTGACGATGTTGGTAATAATAATGTAGATAGACAGCGTTTGACCTCTGTTAGCATTGCTTGTGCTGTCGTTTAGCCAGCTTTCGACCACGACGTAGAGTATGGCCAAACACGCGCCACTTATGAGGCGAAGCCCCCCCCAAAACGCTAGATCAATGAACAGCGGAAAGGCGAGGAAGGTCGCTGTCAGCAACGCCGTGACACCTGCAAATGTTCGGGCGTGACCGACGCTCTTGATGATCTTGGGGCCGAGGAAGCAGCCGATTGTGAAGCCGCCAAAATATGCGGTACCAAGCCAGCCGATCAGTGCGCCTGAATACCCTTCCTGAGTCGCACGTATTGGCAGCAACGTCTGGAAAAGACCATTACCCGCAAACAAAAGTGCAGCGCAACTTAGGATTGCGATGATAGTAATTGTTGTTGAGCGGGACGTGACCATTCAATGTGTTCTTTCGAGAGCGTGTTAGCACTCAGTCATCAACTAGGCCGTCAAATGAAGCAAGCCTAACGTGAAAGCCGACATTCGTTCTTGCCGCAGCATTGGTAACTATGGGCTCAAACCAGTCATTTGACAGTTTCGGTCAAGATCGGATGGCGCTGATCGCTCTTCAAGGTCGGCTATGCGGACTCTGCAGCCATTCGCCAATTCAGATCCAACGTCAGCTGCATCTTCACAGCGCGTTGCACCAGAGATTACTCTCAATTTCTTCCCGGTCGGGGAACGGAACGAGCCGGCAGATGGAATTAATGTCCTCCAGCCATACGAAAATGGACAGAAAGGGGCGATTATAGGTACGCGGAGGCACCGGTCACCAATAGATGTTTCCCAGCGAGGTTAAGCTCCATCAACCATCCATAGATTTGCGGCCCCGGATCAATTGCGAGATAGCAACCGCAATCACCAGTCCGCCGCCATAGAACAGGTTTTGTACAAAGCTGTCCACGCCAAGGAAGTTCAGGCCCATGATCCCGGTAGACAGGAAGTAGACCGCGACAAAAGCACCCGGCGCATTGAACCTGCCGGGATAAATTGCCGTCGACCCAAGGAAGGCTGCTGCGAAGGCTGGCAACAGGAACGCCAACGCGGAGGATGGATCAGCCACGCCGCGCATGCCTGTGTATAGCACGCCAGCAAAGGCCGCCAAAGTAGAGGACGCAATCAGCGCGCCAGTGCGCATGCGGATGACGTTGACCCCTGACAGCCGCGCAACCTCACGCCCCCTGCCCACAAACAACATGCGTCGCCCAAGGGCGGTGTACTGAAACAGATACCAGATCGCGACTGTGAGGATCAGCGCGTAGTAGAACCCCACAGGTATGCCTAGGAAACGGGTTAGGATCACTGCTTTGACCAGCCCCATAGACACGCCCGCAACGGTGCCACTGTCCGCGATCCACAGGATCATACCCGATATGAAATACCCTGTGCCAAGTGTCACAATCAGTGAAAACACACCGAAATATATTATAAAGAACGCATTTATCGCGCCCACCAACGCCCCTGTGAGCAGAGCAATGACAATGGCGCCGGGGATCGGCAAGCCCAACTTCACATTCAACACCGCAATCACCATCGAGCTAAGCCCCATGGTGCCTGCTACAGACAGGTCAAAATCCCCCGTGGTCAGTGGGATGATCAAGGCTAGGGTCAGCACCACCACCATCGCGTTGGATCCGAACATGGTGGCATAGGAATTCCATGCAAACATCTGCGCAGGTTTAAACATGCCAAGCACAAGGATGATCACAATCCACGCAACCACGAGGCCGTATTTCTCGGCCCATGATTTCCAGCTTTCACGAGGTGTCGCGTTGTGCTGCGCTGTCTGGTTTTCCAGATCGCGGATGCGCTGTTCAAGCGCGGCAACGCGGTCTTCGTAGTTATTTTGGTCCATACTCATCCTCAGGCCAACTCTGTCATCGAGCGATAACAATGTTCGGCAATCGTTTCTTGTGTTAACTCTGCGCCCGAGAGTTCTGCTACGATCTGACCACGGGCAAAGATCAGTACGCGGTGACAGATTTGCGCAAGCTGGTCATAGTCGGTCGAACCAACGAGGATACACGCGCCACCCTCTGCCGCACGATCCAGCGCGTCCCACAATTGTTGGCGCGCACCTACGTCTACGCCTTGGGTGGGCTCATCCAACAACAGCACGCGTGGTTCAATCTGCAGCCATTTCGCCATCAGGGCTTTTTGGGCATTACCACCCGAAAGCGCCTCAAGCGGAAGTGCGGGCACGTTTGGCTTCACGCCTGCCCTTGCTCCAATGCTATGGGCATGTTGCTCAATAGCGCGGGTGGTCAGGCCCAGACCTTTGCGCAGGCGATCAAAGACGGGCATTGCTGTATTGTCCGCTACGGGCAATGATCCGACCCCGGCAGCCCCCAATCGATCAGCCGGCAGATATGCCATGCCCCAATCCAGAGCCTCCTCTGGGATCATCTGCGCAAGAGGTCTTGTTTCTCCGTCTAGCTCAATCGTGCCAGCGCCTGCTGCCCGCGCACCATAGGTGAGTGCTGGCACCTCATCGCAGCCAGATCCGATCAATCCCGTGAGACCAAGGATCTCCCCCTTGGCAATGTCAAAGCTAAGCGGCCCCACCCCCGGCCCCGCGAGATCAGTGACCCGCACGCGTGTTTCCGCATCATTGAGGGATTTTGCATGGCCGCCGTAGTCTTCCAGAGAACGTCCGATGATGCGTTCGACAAATCCGTCGTGCGAGGTGTGCGCTGTCTCGACCGTGTCGATCAGGTGCCCATCGCGCAGGATGGTTGCACGATCCGTGATTTCGCGCACTTCATCCACGTCGTGGCTCACGAAAATGACACTCGCACCAAGGTCGGTGCATTGGCGCACAAGGCGGAACAATTGCTCAACACCTGCGCGCGGCAGAAAGGGCGTGGGTTCGTCCAGCACCAGAACGCCGGGGCGGTCGGCATGGTCTTCGCTGGCATGGCGCAGCTCTTCGTAGGCGCGTACAATGGCCAGCAGAGCTTGTTGGACGGGTGAAAGTTGCGCGACTTCAACACGAGGATTGATCGCAAGATCGAAGCGCGAAAAAATATCAGAGGCTTCGCGATGCAGCGCATTCCAGTTAAGGCCCCAACCGTCTTCCGTCGCCAATTTGTTCAAAAACAGGTTTTCCGTTACCGAAAGAGAGCCGATCAACCCAAGGTGCTGGTGGACAAAGGCAAGACCCATCGCGCGGGCTTTCACACCCGACACCGGCAAGGGTAGAGACTGATCATAGGGGCGGATCGACGCCCCTGGCTCTGGGGTATGAAACCCGGCCAAAACCTTGATCAAGGTAGATTTTCCAGACCCGTTAGAGCCAAGCAACCCGTGAACTTCGCCACGGGCTACATGCAAAGACACATCGTTCAGTGCATAGGTGCCACCGAACTGCTTTGACAGGTGTTCAATCTCAAGTGCGGCACCCCCAAAAGGGATGCCGCGTGTATGGTCGGTTACGTTCACTCTAGGCCCCAGAGCGCTTTAAAGCCCGCGGTGTGTACGTCTCCGTAACCGTCGTTAAACGTCGCTGGGGTACCCGCCGTTGCCACGTTTTCATCCGAAAAGATATAGGCCGGCGTGTTCAGCTTGGTGACAGGATCCAGACCGCAAAGCAGGCGCATGTTGGCGTCTGTGCCCGCCATGCCAACCCAACCAAGGCTTTCACCCACGTTCATTTCAACGATGTCCGCCTCGCGCATCATGTCGAGCACGAAAGGCGTGCCGTTGTAGCTAACAATCTTAGCGTTTGAGCTGGCGATCTGGATCGCGGGCACGATGAACTGCGACATGGAGTCATAAACGGGCAGCACATAGTTGATGCTTGGGTCTGCAAGCAGCGCGTTCTGCACCGCTGACTGACCTTGGGTTGCCCAATCGTTGACCGGCACATTGATGTATTTGGTCTGACAATCGGGGCAGTTGTCCTTGAGATAGCCAAGGATTGCATCGCGCAGCGGGCCTGTGGGTGTGATCTCATCCGGGCCAAGCACCAATGCGTTTACCTTGCCTTCAGTTTGCACCATAGCCCATGCGGCGATGATGTTGCCAATGGTCACGTAGTCGGTATTGGCCGCGCCATCCATGAACTCAGGTGTTTCTTGCGTGGTCGCATCCCAGTTGTGGGTCGCTGTGGCTTTGACGCCTGCGGCTTTGGCCTCAGTGATTTGTGGCACCAAAAACTCAGGGGGCAAACCACCCTGCATGTCGATCAGGTCAAACCCTTCGGCCACGGCAGTGTTAATGCCTTGGATCCACCCGGCTGGGTCCATTTGGGTTTCCCAGTCGCGCAGTTCAAACCCGACCATAGCAGCCGCATCCACAAAACCTTGGCTGATCGCTGCGTTGAACGGATTTGCGTTGGTCAGAGGAATGATGAACATCTTCTTGTCCGCCATGCAGCTTTTTGCATCAAACGCAGGGCCGGGGGCCTCAAAGGTGGGCAGTTGGCTGTGTTTTGCGATCAACGCTTTGGCCGCGTCCATATCCGCAAGTGCCGGGCTTCCCAAAGCCAGTGCCGCGACGGCGGCTGTCATCAAACGTTTCATTTCTTCTCTCCCTTTGGTTTATTATTTTAGACTGTCGAAGTAATCGATTGCACCTTTGGTGGTGACGAGGTCAGCGTATTTTGCGCTCATATCGAACAGGTTGGCTTGATGCGGTTCATCCGCACGATCACCAACGCCGTCCTCAACCACCAGCGTCACAAAGCCGTGGCTGATGCTGTCGATGCAAGTCGCGCGCACGCAGCCGGATGTGGTCACACCGCACAGCAGTAACGTGTCGATGTTCATGAAGTGCAATGTCGAGGCCAGCGAAGTGCCAAAGAAACCGCTGGGGTATTGTTTGGAAATCAAGATATCGTTTTCCTTGATCTCTAACGGCGGCATCAGTTTCTGGGTTTCAGCCCCAGCGTCGAAACAGGAAAGTGCGGGGACTTTCGCATAAAATGCGCCGCCATCACTGCCTCCGGGCTGGTATTTCACTTCCGTGAAAATCACCGGAACACCTGCGGCACGGGCAGCATCCGCCAGTATCGCAGAATTGTCCAAAGCGATCTGGCAACCTTCCCCACCATAAAGCGGTGCCGCAGGATCAAAGTAGGCTTTGGCAAAATCAACCAGCACCACTGCGGGGCGTTTGCCCCATGATTGGCGGGCATGATACCCCGCCTTTTCATAGTTCTGGTCAAGGTTCTCTGCCATTACTCAGCCGCCCGTGCGAATTGGCCCCGAAACACTGGGGTTGCGGGGGGCTCAAACCCGGTCTCTTTCAGGCAACGACCCTTCAGCTCCTCGATGGAGGAGAACCCGCGATTGAACAGCTCCGGCTCCCCGCGTTTGCTTTCCATGGTCTCGCGCAGCTTGGTGGTGGCTGCGGTATCGACCTTGCCGGATTTGACCACGACACCGTAACGTTTGGCCCCGTTGACCGTCACCAGCCCCCGCTTGACGTCCTTCAGCACCAGTTCGGGATCACGCTCCAGCGGGTTGCCCCAGCCGCCGCCACCCCAAGTGTTGAAGTACAAGATATCCCCCGGCTGCACCGCGATCCGGTCGCATTTGGAGGGGATATTTTCCTCGCTCCCGTCAACGCGCACCAATCGCTTGGTGGACCGCATGCCCGGCTCTCCACCGTTCACGGCCCAAGGATAAGTCAGCCAACGATCATCGTGGATCGAAACCTCGCCCGCCTCCAGCATTTCATATGCAATTGTGATGCCATTGCCGCCGCGATGCATACCCGCGCCGCCACTGTCTGGGATGGTCGCATATTCACGGATGCGCAGTGGGAAATACGCCTCAAGGAATTCATTGGGCACGTTGGTAAACGCTGGCCACATGGAATGCCCGTCAGGACCATCGCCCGCAGGCCGCCCCGGCACACCGCCAAAGCCGATCTGGAACAGCTGATACCAGTCACCGTCCTTATCGAACCCAGAATACATGAAGTGGGGTGAATCAGAGAAGCCGGCAGCATTCAGCGCATCGGGTGCCCCCTGCCCCAGCAAGCCACCCATCAGATCAAAAATCCGACCCAGCATGTGGGTTCGGCAGGACAGCGCAGCGGGCTTTTGTGGTTTCAGGATACAGCCTTCTGGGATGTAGACTTCAACCAGGTCATAGAACCCATCGTTGAACAGAATCTGCGGATCAAACAGGTTGATCGTAAATGCCCCGAAGAACATCTTGAACATTTCTTCGTTGAGCAGGAAATTGATCGAGCTGAACGACTGCGGGTCCGAGCCGGTGAAATCAAAGTACGCAATTTCTCCCTCGCGGTGCAGGTGACAGGCAATCTTGTAGGGTCCATTGCCCATCCCATCGTCGTCAATCCAATCCTCGAAGTAAGCCTTCTTGCCATCCACAGCTTCGGGAATGATCATCTGAATGATCGCGCCCATGGCCGCTTTGTTCCGGTCCAGCATATCCTCCATCGCGCTGATATAGATGTCTGTGCCAAAACGTTCGATGTTCTCGCGCACGCGCCGTTCAGCCAGACGCAGACCCGCGATAATGGCAAAGAAGTCGGATTTGTTCCACTCTGGCATCCGCGTGTTGTGCAGCATGATGTTCAAGAGTTCGGATTGCAGTTCGCCACCACGATAAATCTTGGTGGGGGGGATGATAATGCCCTCTTCGTAGATCATCTTGGCGTCTGTCGGCAGCGATCCCGGCACTTTGCCGCCCACGTCAGTCATATGACCAAACATTGCGGCCCAGCTGACCAGCTTGCCCTCATGAAAGATGGGCATCATCAACAGCCAGTCGTTCAGATGGCTGACTGCACCATTACAAGAGTAAGGGTCGTTGGTGATAAATATGTCGCCATCTTCCACCGTGCCCTCGTAGCCTTGCATAAAGCCATAAAGGAAACTGCCGAACTGTCCGACCACCATCTTGCCATCTTGATTGGCGATCAACGGGAACGCGTCGTGCTGTTCGCGGATACCGGGGCTCATCGCCGTGCGGAACAGAACTGCGTCCATTTCATTGCGCGCATTGCGCAGGGCGTTCTCTACGATATCAAGCGTGATGGGGTCCACATCAACCCGAGAGAACGGTGTGGAATTGGTCTCAATTACCTGTGCTACCATTGTTTTCTCTCCTCGTCTCAGCGGTTTCTATTGTGGCTTGTGGGCCAGATCAGGATGTTCCCGACGTCGTCGATTTCACCAATGTGGTCTGGCAGGATGACCGAGGTGCTGTCCATTTCGGTCACCACGGCAGGGCCTTGGACTTCGTTGCCGGGTTTGAGTTTGGACCGGTCATAGATATACGCGTCATGCCAACCAGCATCCGCATACATCTTGGTCGCCATGACCCGCGCGCCAGAGGCATCTTTGCCTGCTTTGGCACCTTCAGTATTGATAAAGTTCTTCTCTGCTCCCTGCACCACCGCGCGCAGGCCAACAAGTTCGTGCTCCGCATCCAGCGCAAAGGTGAATAGCTGCTCATGCTCGGCGTCAAAGCTGCTGGCGACACCAGCAAGCCCATCCCGCGCAAAGTCTTTGGGGCTGACATCAACAGTCAGTTTCATGCCTTGGCCTTTGTAGCGGATGTCGATCTGGTAGAACACATCTTGTTCATGAGCAGACACACCTTCGGCGGCGAGGTCTTGGCCGGCACTTTGTTCCAGCTCTTTCAACATCCGCGAAATTTCGGCGTCGCTGGTGTTGCTGACGGGTGTTACATAGGTCTGCGTTGCCTCGTTGCGCAGGCGCGTTGTGGCGTCGCCGTAAGCGCACAGCACGCCCGGACCCGGCGGAATGATTGTCGGCCATGACCCGACCAATCGCGATAGCGCATTGGCGTGCAATGGTCCCGCTCCGCCAAACCCGATCAACGCAAAATCACGCGGGTCATAGCCTTGCTCAACCGAGACCAGCCGCAGCGCACCACACATGTTTTCGTTGACGATGCGAATGATCCCTTCCGCAGCGTCTTCCAGCGAGGTGCCGATGGCGTCCGCGATTTTCTTGACCGCAGCCTCTGCCTTGGGATGGCTGATTTCCATGTCACCGCCCAGCTTGGCCCCAGAGGGCAAATAACCCAGCACCACATTGGCGTCCGTCACAGTAGGTTCTTCGCCACCCTTATTATACGCCGCTGGCCCCGGATCCGCGCCCGCCGATTGCGGGCCAACACGCAAGGCCTTCGTCAACTCCGGCACGTAGGAGATTGAGCCTCCGCCCGCCCCCACCGTGCGCACATCGATTGAGGGTGCACGTACGGTGACGTCACCCACCCGCGTTTCGCGCCGGGTACGCGCGACACCGTTTTGGATCAGGGCCACGTCCGTGGATGTGCCCCCCATGTCAAAGGTCAGCAGGTTCTGGAAGTCCGCCTGTTTGGCAATCCAAAGCGCCCCGGATACACCGCCCGCAGGTCCAGACATTAGCAGGTTGACCGGGTGCTCCATCGCGGCCTGAGCCGAGCTAAGGCCCCCATCAGAACGCAGGATTTGCAACAGCACATCACTGCCCATGCGCTTGCGCAATTCGGCCTGTAAGTTGTCGACGTATTTCTCAACCACGGGACGCACATAAGAGTTCACGACGGTCGTTTCCGTGCGCTCGTATTCATACATCTCTGGCATAACCGCTGCCGAGGTAGAGACCGGAATGTTCGGTGCGATCTCTTGCGCTATCTCAGCGATCCGGCGTTCGTGCGCGTCGTTTGTATACCCGTTGAACAGCGCAATCGTCAGCGCCTCGATGCCTGACTTCAGGAGCGTTTTCAGGTCTTTGCGGATCTGTGCCTCGTCCAGCGGCACCAACACATTGCCTTGGGCGTCCATCCGTTCGTTTGCTTCGATGGTCAGCTCAAGAGGGGCCAATGGCTCCGTCTTGTTCCAGATCACCCAGCCGCCCAAACCGCCGGGCACAAAGGAACGCGCAATTTGCAGCGTGTCTCTGTAGCCTTTGGAGGTAACGAGCCCGACCAACGCGCCGGAGTTGGTCAAAACTGTATTGGTTGCAACGGTTGTGCCGTGCAGCACCTCGGTAATGTCGGTCGTGCTGATCCCGGCAGTCTTGCAAATCTTCTCAATACCGTTGAGCACGCCGATGGAACTATCCGCCGGGGTGGATGGCACCTTGGCCGTAAATGTGCGCCCGTTCTTTTCATCAAGCAACAGCAGGTCCGTAAACGTCCCGCCTACATCCACACCAAGACGCAAACCTGTCCCACGCGGGCCAGAGCGGCGTTGTTGGGACAAAGCGGCTGTCGCCGATCCACCTGTGGTTTCGATTTTTTGCAACCGCTCCTCGAACGCGGCCAAGCGGGCCTCGTACTGGCGGATCAGATCATCCGTTCCTGACATATGCTTCAACCCATCTCCCTGTTATTTCTTTACGTGAGGGGGTCACCCTCATCTCCCTATCAGCCACTGCCAAAAGCTGCGTTTGCGCGGGCTGGCGTCATTTGACCCAGCAAGGGCCACAGCCCGTTCCGACATCTCAAGCACCTTTTCGACGGTGGCTGTTTTAGTCTCTATTTTGCGGTCTCTCTCAGCAATTTCGCCTTCTAGACGCTCCCCTGCCTGCAACGCCCGATCAAGCATATCACCCGTGCGCGCGACGGCTTGCTGACTTTGCTCTGCGTCGCGGATGGCAACATCCAACATTTGCAGCGCGCGGTTCGTGGCGTTATGGCTTTTCTCAGCCCCGCCAATCACATCGTCCAGCATCGCCAATGCGCGATCCGCAGTCTCACCCATCGCTTTTGCCTCAGTCTCTCCGGCGGCTTTGCCCGCTGCGGCATATTCCAGCGCCCTTTCCAGCAACGCATCAAAGCGTGCATTTTGTGACAAGCTGCTTTCCAGGCGATCCTCTGTTGCTTCCAGCGCATTTAATGCCCGGCCAGAAACGTCTGCCAAACGTGCGTTGTCGTCATTCCCTTCGCGACCTTCCAAATGCGCCAAGGCGCGTTCCAGCAAATCAGACAAGCGCGCCTTATCCGCTGCGTCTTGCTCGATCTGGCTTGCCGCTTTGTCCAAGGCATCTGCCTGTCGATCGGCAATGCTCCTTAGTGCATCGATCTCTGCCAAGCGCGCGTGCATGTCATCAGACAGCTCTTCAACCTCGTCAAAAAGCAGGTTCATCAATGCGGCCTGATCAACCTTACCGCCGCTCAGATCGCCCTTGCCGACATCAGAGATATCCAATCGGAGCCGGTTTTCGTTGTCCCGCTGGGAGGGGATCAGCCCTCGTGCTGCTGCATCCCTGATCTTGATCCGCGACATACCCAATCTGTCCGCCGCTTCGGCGACGGACAGAAATTGCAAACCAGATTGGGCGGAACGGGGATTCATGCAGTCATGTTCCCTTAGATAATGCCCGCGTCTTTGAGACGCGCCTGTTCATCATCATCAAGGTTCAACAATTCACCAAGAACATAATTGTTGTCCTCACCCAGCGTTGGGCCAACATGGCGCACGGCACCGGGCGTATCTGACAAGCGTGGTGCCACGTTCTGCATCTTGATAGGGCCGAAATCGGGGTGTTCAACATCCACAATCGCCTCGCGCGCCTTGAAATGCGGATCTTCCAGCATATCCTCTGCCTTGTAGATCAGACCGCAAGGCACACCAAATTCGTTCATTCGCTCTTCGAGCTTGGTCAGCGGGATCGTGCGTGTCCATTCGTTGATCAACCCGTCGAGCTCTTTTTGATATTTGCCTCGTGCGGAATGGGTCGCGTAACGCTCATCCTCGGCCAATTCAGGTTGACCCATGGCTTCGGCCAGACGTTTGAACACTGTGTCTTGGTTCGCAGCAATCAGCAGCAGTTTGTCATCCGCCGTATCAAACACGTTCGACGGAGAAACATTGGGCAAAATTGCCCCTGTGCGCTCGCGGACATACCCTGCGACGTCGTATTCTGTGACCAGCGATTCCATCATGTTCAGCACGGCCTCGTAGATCGCGCTGTCGACGACCTGCCCCTTGCCAGTTCGCTCGCGGGCATGGATGGCAAACATCGCGCCCATGCAGGCATGGATCGCCGCCAGTTCATCGCCAATGGAAATGCCCATGCGGCTGGGCTGCGTGGAGGGGTCACCGACAACATAGCGCAGACCGCCCATTGCCTCCCCAATCGCACCATAGCCTGCGCGTTTCGAATAGGGGCCCGTCTGGCCAAAACCCGTGACCCGCACCATCACCAGACGCGGGTTAATCTTGGACAGCTCTTCATAGCTCAAGTTCCAACGCTCCATCGTGCCGGGGCGGAAGTTCTCTATCAGGATGTCTGTATCCTTGACCAACTGACGGACAATATCTTGTCCATCTTTCTCGCGCAGGTTCAGGGTCAGCGATTTCTTGTTGCGCGCCACAACGGGCCACCACAACGATTTCCCATATGGTTTCTCACGCCCCCATTGCCGCATGGGGTCGCCAACACCGGGCGCTTCGATCTTAATGACCTCTGCACCAAAGTCCGCAAGAAGCTGCCCACAGAAAGGCCCCGCCAACAATTGACCCATCTCTAACACCCGAAGATCGCTGAGTGCGCTGTCGCCTTTTGGTGCTGACATCTGAGTACCTCTCCCTGATTTACGCTTGCATGATTCCAAACAATTCGTAATCTGTATACAAAAATCTGCAAGGAAAAACGAAAATGTCTGATTTTGTGGAAATTATCGAGGTTTCAGCAAGAGACGGAATACAAAACGAATCCAAGATTTTAAGTTCGGATACGAAATTGGAGCTGATTCAGCGTGGAATTGACGCGGGGTTGCGGCGTTTTGAGGTTACCAGCTTTGTGAATCCCAAGCGCGTCCCACAGATGGCCGATGCCGATGAGGTTGCCGCTGGGCTACCCCGCACAACAGATGCGCGGTTTATCGGGTTGACGTTAAATACACGCGGGTTTGAGCGCGCGATGACGGCGGAACTGGATGAAGCGAATTTCGTTGTTGTTGCTTCTGATACCTTCAACCAACGCAATCAAGGTGTCCCGACCCAAGAGAGCATCAACGCCTTTGCCAAATCCAAAGCTCGGGGAAATGGAAAGATCGACGTCGGGATCACGATTGGTGCGGCCTTTGGCTGCCCCTTTGAAGGTGAGGTTCCCGTCAGCCGACTTATGCAGGTGGTTGAAGGCTGTATGGCGCATGACCCGTTTGAACTTGCATTGGCAGATACCATTGGTGTCGCCACCCCTAAGGACGTGAAAGACCGGGTCGCAGCTGTCAAGAATGCATTTCCCGACGTGCGGCTGCGGCTGCACTTGCACAATACGCGCAATACGGGGTTCGCCAACGCGTGGGCCGGGATAGAGGCTGGCGCCAGCAGCCTAGATGCGTCTTTGGGCGGCGTGGGTGGATGCCCCTTTGCGCCCAAAGCAACCGGAAACATCGCCACCGAGGATCTGGTCTATATGCTAGATCGGTCCGGGATACGCACGAATGTATCGCTGGATAAAGCGATCGAAGCTGCGGAATGGTTGGAAAAACAGCTTGAAAAGACAGCACCCGGTATGGTCATGAAAGCCGGGGGATTCCCAACTGGAGGACAGACAACATAATGGATAGCGGTAGCAGACCCCCAGCGACAGATACCGCTTATGATGCCCTTCGTGCGCGTATCCTATCGGGTGAGCTTGCCCCTGGTGAGCGTTTGGTTGAACAAGCGCTGGCCGAGGCTCTGGGCCTAAGCCGCACACCTGTGCGCGAAGCAATTCGTCGCCTTTTGCATGAGGGTTTTGTCGAGAAGGGTCAGGGATACAGCACCCGGGTTGCTGAATTTCCTGAAGAAGAACTGGCCCAGCTGTTTGAGATCAGACGCCGTCTGGAATGTTACGCCGCAGGGCGTGCGGCAACCATGGCAACGGACAAAGAGGTAGCGCAATTGCGGCATCTGTCAGACCAGATGTCCAAGCATACGCCGCCAAATTCGCCAGAAGAATACAATATCATTTCTGCGGCCAATACGGAATTTCACCGGATCATCTATGAAGCGGCGCGTTCCCCCCGACTGACGGCACTGATTGCGTCAGCTGTAGATGTAGGTGTCGTGGCACGGACCTACTATAGCTATTCTGAGACCGACCTGTTGCGCAGCGCACAACATCACAATGAGATTGTTGATGCCATCGCCGCACACGCGCCTGAGTGGGCAGAAAGTGTGATGTCCTCGCATGTTTTAGCGGCGGCAAGTTCCGCTTTTCAGAGGCATAAGGAAGCGACGGAATAACGGTGGAGTGTCGCGCCAGCATTCCGCCATCAACCAAATAGGTTGACCCCGTAACAATCGACGCCTCATCACTGGCTAGAAACAATATAATGTTCGCGACCGCATCTGGCGTTGCATAACGTCCCAACGATGTATTGGATACCATTGCGGTTTTCACCTGATCCGGTGACCTGGGTGCCATACTTTCTTCTAACAATCGCACCATCAGCTATTCTACATGCGCTTGATCTCGACAGCGGCAGCGTTGCGACGGAGGCGGCATTGGTAGGCCCAGTATTGGATCGATCCGATGTAGAACTCACGAACTTCGACTTCAGTTATCTCAATGCAATTGTTCAAAATACCAACCTTACGGAACGGAAAATTTCTCTTTTCAACAAATGCCAACAACAAATGACTGAAGACGAAGTCACACTGATCTGTCTGATCGCATCAATCCGGGGCATGCCTTGCCCCATCAGACCTTCAACCTATCATAACTTCACGACAATCTCTTCGGGCTTGGGTCTCTTAATGGCCATCTCTGGTCCTCCGCTTTCCTAACTATAGGGGCGGACCACTTCAAAGGGGGAGGCTCAGTACCGTTGGAGATCGCCAATGTGCGCATGGGAAAGAAACAACACATGAGATGATCCCCAATATTTCTTTTTATTCCCAAACCGATTCATCCTGTGCCCGATCCACCAGATGCCGAAACTCAACATCTAGGTAGGTGTGGATGCCATCAACCCGAGTTGATGATCCGTCGGTTTTCGAAAAACTGATTGGCCACAGTCAAATATCCCCACTGCACCCTCATCTATACGTGATTTAAGTGAGAGGGTGCTCTCGCAAACCGGTGCCATCCGGCAATTTCATAAAATTCCCGGTAAGTTCAATTTGTTCTCACGGGCACATTCAATTGCGTCCTCATATCCCGCATCAGCGTGGCGCATTACGCCAGTAGCAGGATCATTCCAGAGAACCCGCGCGATGCGACGATCTGCATCTTCCGACCCATCACAGCAAATCACCATGCCAGAATGTTGGGAAAAGCCCATTCCCACGCCGCCGCCGTGATGCAGCGATACCCATGTTGCTCCTGACGCGGTGTTCAGCAATGCGTTCAGCAGCGGCCAATCGGATACAGCGTCAGAACCGTCTTTCATGGATTCCGTTTCGCGGTTTGGTGACGCGACGGAGCCTGAATCAAGATGATCACGCCCAATAACAATCGGCGCCTTCAGCTCGCCGTTGCGGACCATTTCATTGAACGCTAGCCCCAGCTTGTGACGCACGCCCAGACCTACCCAGCAAATCCGCGCGGGCAGCCCCTGAAATGCAATACGCTCGCGCGCCATGTCCAGCCAGTTGTGCAGGTGCAGATCTTCAGACAAGATCTCTTTCACCTTGGCATCCGTTTTGTAGATGTCTTCGGGATCTCCCGACAGAGCCGCCCAGCGGAAAGGTCCGACGCCACGACAAAACAGTGGCCGGATGTAAGCAGGCACAAAACCGGGGAAATCAAAGGCATTTTCAAGCCCTTCTTCCAACGCCATTTGGCGGATGTTGTTGCCGTAATCGACTGTTGGAATGCCAGCAGCGTGGAAGTCGACCATCGCTTTGACTTGCACTTTCATGCTGGCACGTGCGGCTTCTTCGACTTCTTTCGGGGCGCTTTCGCGTTTGTCTTTCCACTGGCCCATCGTCCAGCCTTGCGGCAGATACCCGTTGACAGGGTCATGCGCTGACGTTTGGTCGGTCACGATGTCAGGGCGAACGCCGCGCCGGACAAGTTCGGGAAAGACATCCGCTGCGTTGCCCAACAGGCCTACGGATTTGGCTTCGCCTGCGGCTGTCCACCGCTCGATCATCTCTAGCGCTTCGTCAAGCGTCTCGGCCTTTTCATCTACGTATTTGGTCCGAAGTCGGAAATCGATGCTCTCGGGGTTACATTCAACGGCCAGACAACACGCGCCGGCCATCACAGCTGCCAAAGGCTGCGCGCCACCCATTCCGCCCAATCCACCAGTCAAGATCCATTTACCTGCAAGCGAGCCGTTATAATGCTGACGCCCTGCCTCGACGAATGTCTCGTAGGTGCCTTGAACGATGCCTTGGCTGCCGATGTAGATCCATGAGCCGGCGGTCATCTGACCATACATCGCCAGCCCTTTCTTATCCAATTCGTTGAAATGGTCCCACGTCGCCCAATGTGGCACAAGGTTCGAGTTGGCGATCAATACCCGAGGCGCATCCTTGTGCGTTTCAAACACACCGACAGGTTTACCCGATTGCACCAGTAGCGTCTGGTCTTCTTCCAGGTCCTGTAACGTTGCAACGATCTTATCGAAATCTTCCCAAGTACGAGCAGCGCGGCCGATGCCGCCATAGACGACCAATTCATGTGGGTTCTCTGCGACGTCTGGGTGCAAATTGTTCATCAACATGCGCATTGGTGCCTCGGTCAGCCAACTTTTCGCTGTGATTTCGGTGCCGGTGGCAGGATAGATGTCACGGGTGTTCTTACGAGAATTGCTCATGATGTGCCTTTCAAAGTAGCAGCCAATGTTGCCAATATAGTTTGAAGATGAGGGCGCAGTTGGTCGGCCTTGGCATCGTCGTATTCCCAAGGTGCGCATTGTGTTTTGAGGTAGGTGCTTTGTGCCAGCTCCATTTGGATGGCGTGCAGACCCTCAGCCGGCCGTCCATAGCGCCGCGTAGTCCAACCGCCTTTGAAACGCCCGTTGGTTACAGATGTATAGCCAGCCGCCGAAGCGCATATGTCTTGCGTGGTGCTTTCAATTTCAGGCGCGCAGGTTGTTCCGATGTTGGTGCCAATGTTGAAGTCAGGCAGCGTACCGTCAAATAGGTAGGGAATATGCGACCGGATCGAATGGCAATCATACAGAATTGCAAACCCATGAAGGGCACGCACGCGGGTCAGTTCCGCCTCCATCGCAGCATGGTAGGGCGCGTGAAACGTGGCGCGGCGCTGCGCTACTTCAGCTGGTGTCGGCGCGGTTTCCCAAATGTCGTTTCCGTCAAAGTCGGTCAATGGAACAAGCCCGGTTGTGTTCTGTCCGGGATAAAGTGAGATGCCCGCAGGGTCACGATTGGCATCAACCACATAACGGTGAAAGGTTGCGCGCACTGTCGTGACACCTTCCAAAAGCCCGTCATAGAGCCTGTGAATATGCCAATCCGTATCATCCAACCCGCGCCCGCGCGCGTTAAGCTGCGCAAGCAGTTCGTTTGGTACATAAGTGCCCGTGTGTGGTAGGCCCAGAACGATTGGGCTGTCGCCGCGTATGGTCTCTACGGGTTTCATGCACGAAGTTCCGGCATCGTGATACCTGTGCTGGCAGTGACTGTACCGTTGCCAACCAGTTCTGTGGCTTTTTCGATGTCCGGCGCAAGGTAACGGTCGTCTTCCAGCGTATCAACATGCGTGCGAAGAGCAGCGACAACAGCGCGCAATGGCCCACTCGTTGCCAGAGGTGCGCGAAATTCGATGCCTTGCGCAGAACAGAGCAATTCAACGCCCAAGATACGCTCAAGGTTTACAATCATCCGTGACAGCCGGACAGCACCATGTGCGGCCATGCTTACGTGATCCTCCTGGTTGGCCGACGTCGGTGTGCTATCAGTCACACAAGGGTTTGCCAGATGTTTGTTTTCCGACATCAACGCGGCGGTGGTCACTTCGGCAATCATAAAGCCAGAATTCAAGCCGGGGTTTGGTGTCAGAAAAGGCGGCAAATCATGGCTTAGGACCGGATCAACGATCAGCGCGATCCGGCGCTGTGCAATCGCACCAATCTCGGCCAGGGCAAGCGCAATCATGTCAGCGGCAAAGCCTACGGGTTCAGCGTGGAAATTACCCCCCGATACGATCAGGCCGGCCTTGGTCAGCACCAGTGGATTGTCCGTCGCTGCGTTGGCCTCAACCTCAAGCGTGCGCGCAGCCATGCGCAACACATCCATCGCCGCCCCTGTCACCTGTGGCTGGCACCGAATGCAGTACGGGTCTTGAACGCGCATATCGCCTTCCAGGTGGCTTTCGCGGATCACGGACCCATCAAGCAATGCCCGCATTGTCGCTGCCGCATCAATCTGGCCCGCATGACCGCGAAGCGCATGAATTTCAGGCTGCAAAGGTGAGGTAGACCCCATGATCGCATCGGTGCTGAGTGCAGAAGTGACGAGTGCGGCGTTCATCGCGTTCCAAGCGCCAAACAGACCAGCAAGCGCAAACGCAGTGCTGAATTGCGTACCATTGATCAGCGCCAGACCTTCTTTTGCACCTAGCACAACAGGCGTGAGGTCAGCGCGCTTTAGGGCCTCGGCCCCCGATAATGTTTCACCCTCGTATGTGGCTTCGGCATGGCCCATCATCACGGCAGCCATATGCGCCAACGGGGCCAAATCACCAGAGGCTCCGACCGAACCTTGAACCGGGATCAACGGTGTTACGCCCCGTGCAAGCATCTGTTCAAGCAATTCTACCAGTTCCATCCGCACACCAGATGCGCCACGCCCCAGCGACAATAGCTTGAGTGCCATCATCAGCCGCGCATGCGCCTGCGGAATTGCCTCACCCACACCGCAACAATGCGACAGGATCAAATTGCGTTGCAGTGTCGCAGTGTCCTCGGATTCAATCTTGACCGAGGCAAGTTTGCCAAAACCGGTGTTCACACCATAGACCGCCTCAGTGCCGCTTGCCGCCGCCTCGATGCGGGCATGCGCGTCTTGGATGCCTGCATGGCTGGATGGATCCAGCGTCACAGCAGCGCCATCGCGAAAGACCTGCGCAAGATCAGAAAGGGTCACTTGACCGGGCGTCAAAGTAAGGTTGATCATGTCAGCGCTCCAAAAATACGTTTGTAAAGAGGATTGAACCCGATGCGGTAGCTCAACTCGGCTGGGTGCTTGATGTCCCAAACGGCAAGCTCTGCGCACATGCCTTTTGCAATAGCACCTGCATCGTCCAGCCCAAGCGCGCGTGCGCCATGTTGCGTGACACCCTGCAACGCTTCTTCCGGTGTCATACGGAACAACGTGCAGCCCATGTTCAACGTCAACAACAACGAATTGAGCGGCGAAGAGCCCGGATTAATGTCGGTCGCCAGCGCCATCGGCACATTATATTTGCGCAGCAGATCTATCGGCGGCGCTTGAGTTTCACGAAGCGTATAGAACGCACCCGGCAAGATCACAGCGACTGTGCCAGACTGTGCAAGCGCCACAACACCTTCTTCATCAAGATATTCGATGTGATCGGCTGATAATGCGCCATAGCTTGCTGCCAGTTTCGCACCGCCCAGATTGGAAAGTTGTTCGGCATGCAGCTTGACGGGCAGCGATAATTCCTTGGCGACATCAAAAACACGCGCAATCTGTGTTGGATCAAAGGCAATGCCTTCGCAGAACCCGTCGACCGCATCGACCAGACTTTCGGTATGCGTTGCACGTAATGTCGGGATGCAAATCTCATCAATATAGGCGTCATCCCGCCCTACATATTCCGCTGGCGTTGTATGCGCGCCTAGAAACGTTGTTCTGACACGAATGGGCCGGTTTACCTCAATCAGGCGGGCAACACGCAACATGCGCAGTTCAGTTTCTAAATCCAGACCATAACCAGACTTAATCTCGATGCATGTCACGCCTTCGGAGATCAGCACATCAACACGGCGCAGGGCATCTTCAAGCAGTTGCTCTTCACTTGCTTTTCGCGTGGCTGTCACGGTGGACACAATCCCGCCCCCTGCCCGCGCGACTTCCTCATAGCTTGCACCGTTTAGCCGCATTTCGAATTCAACCGCCCGATCCCCGCCATGCACAATATGCGTGTGGCAATCAATCAACCCCGGCGTAACGATCCGCCCACTCATGCTGTGCTTTGCAAATCCGATATACGAACTTGGCACCTCTGCCTCTGGACCGACCCAAGCAATCAGACCACCCTCCAGCGCAATCGCTGCGTTTTCGATCATACCGTAGGGGGTGCCGGTGGCGGTCATTGTGGCCGCATGCAGATCCGTCAAAAGCTGAGGCGTTTGGGGCATTGCATCGTCCTTTCTGTCATATTTCTCCTTTTCTTGTAAAAACCATTGTGCAATATGTCTATACATAAATACAAAATAAGTAGGGTATATAATGATCTTTGCACATCAGGCCTTGTTGTCGACGGGTTGGGCGCAAGACGTACGCCTCACGCTTATCGGCGGATGCATCCAGAAGATCGAAACAGATGCGCATGCACAGGCGGGCGATATCTGCGTTGATACGCTGCTACCAGCTTTGGCCAACCTGCACTCCCATACCTTCCAACGCGCAATGGCTGGTATGACCGAAGTGCGCAAATCAGGTAGAGACAGCTTTTGGACTTGGCGTGATCTGATGTACCGCTTTATGGATCACTTGACCCCCGACCAGCTTGAAGCAATTGCCGCCCTTGTTTTCATGGAAATGCAGGAAGCAGGGTATGCCAGTGTCGGTGAATTTCACTACGTCCACCACCAGCGTGGCGGGATGCGCTATGATGCACTGGCAGAGCTGTCGTTACGTGTTATGTCCGCCGCTTCGCAATCTGGTATCGGGCTTACCCATCTTCCGGTGTTGTACACATACGGTGGCGCGGGTCAGGTCCCGCTAGAAGAAGGTCAACGCAGGTTTGGCAATGACATTGAGCAATACAACGCGCTGGTGGAAGGCGCCCGTACTGGGCTTTCCAACCTGCCCAACGATGCAAAGATAGGTATTGCACCACATTCCTTGCGTGCCACATCACCCGACGATCTGACCGCTGTCATTGCTGCACACAAAGGCGATCAGGTTCACATTCACATTTCCGAACAACCCAAAGAAGTCCGCGATATCCAAGCGTGGCTGGGCGCGCGTCCGATAGATTGGCTGTTGTCGAATAACGACGTCGCCGCGAACTGGTGCCTGATCCATGCCACGCACATGACAGATGACGAAACACGCGCTATGGCAGCCTCTGGCGCTGTGGCTGGCCTATGCCCAATCACAGAAGCCAATCTAGGGGATGGTCCATTCAATGGCCCGGTTTATCTGGAGTCGGGCGGAGCCTTTGGTATCGGGTCGGATTCCAACGTCAATATTTCGCTCACAGAAGAATTGCGCACGTTAGAATATTCCCAGCGCCTGCGCGATGGGGCCCGCAATGTCATGATCGTTGGTGAAGGGTCCGTTGGGCACACACTGTATACAGGTGCCGCAAGCGGTGGCGCACAAGCGCTGGGGCGTGATGCAGGCGAAATCGCCATAGGCAAGCTGGCCGATCTTGTGGCGATCAATACGGACTCTATGGCATTGTGTGCGCTGACGCAGGACCAAATCCTCGATGGGTTGGTTTTTGCGGCAAAGGACACTGTTGTGACCGATCAATGGTCCGCCGGCCGCCATTGCGTCAGAGGTGGACGTCATATCGCCCGTGATGCGATCACTGCGCGTTACCGCGCTGCTGTGTCGCAATTGCTCGCTTCGATTTAGGAAAGTGGGCTCAACGTGATTACTAAAACGCAGGCGTCTTCGCCTAATTCATAGGCCATGGGCGCAGTGGCGCACATTGCGGTATCGCCTGCGCCCAAGCGGTCATCCGATTTGACCAATGTTACGTTGCCTTGAATGATATGCAGTATTGCGGTCTGCCCCAATGTCCCCAAATCATGTGCGCCCTTATGCGTCACGCAATGCGCGGTAGCTGCATAGCGCGTGGGATCAAACATCAAATTGAAATCACAGATCGGTCCATCATCCAATGTTGCCACGACAGGTGCTGCACCATCGAAGGTAACTGGTACGGCAAAATCCGCAGGCCAGACCTCGCCATCGCTGTGCAATTTCATTCCGTTGCCCTCAATTACCGTCAAGATGCGGGTCAGCCCGGCAAAGCTGGAAAACGGTCCGGGTGTTGCGACATCCGCCATGCTCAACCGCCAAACAATATCGTCTTTGTCCATTAACGAAGCGATATTGCGGGTTATCCCGCCCCCGTTTTTCCAAGGCACATCGATCAAGTCCGCTCTTTTCAGAATCCGCATCATGTTTCCTAGCCTTTGCTTCAAGCACTTATCTGGTATTGTAATATTGAATAGACATATTGGACAGTACATTGGGTAATGCATCTGACGCAAAGATCGGCTTTCATGACATCAAACAGGAGGTCATCCGCCGTGTACACCGTGGCATCTGGGCCCCCGGAAGCCTGCTGCCAACAGAGATTGAGCTTGCCGCCGAGTTCGGATGCGCAAGGGCAACGGTTAATCGCGCGATGCGCGAACTTGCGGAACAAGGATTGGTAGAACGCAAGCGCAAAAGCGGAACGCGGGTCAAGACATCCCCTGTCAGATACGCCCGTTTCGAGATTGAGTTGGTGCGACGAGCTGTCGAAGACATGGGGGCAAAGTATCGATATGCCTTGGTCCACAAATCAATCGAGGCCGCGCCAGATTGGGTTATTTCGCAACTTTCACTGGGCCCAGGCGAGCAGGTAGCGCACATAAAGTGCATGCATTATGCCGACAATCGCCCTTTTCAGTACGAAGAGCGTTGGATCATAATATCAACCGTACCAGCTATTCTGGAGGCCGATCTGGAAACTCAAAGCCCAAATGAGTGGCTTTTGAACGAGGTCCCGTTCACCGACGCTGAAATCACGCTGTCTTCCGTCGCGGCTGATGCGGCACTCTGCGAATTTTTGGCTACCTCGCAGGGAACTCCGCTCTTTCGGTTAGAACGCACGACGTGGCTAGACAGCAAGGTCGTTACCTATGTTCGCATGACATTCAGGCAAGGTCACAGCATGACGACACGATACTGAAAGTGGCTTTGTAATGCAGGCGTGAATTGACAGGTCTTCTATAATTAAGATGGGCATATAAATAATATGTATGCGCTTAATGAAGGGGCGCCATCATGATGAGAACCCGCGCCGCAGTCGCCGTAAAAGCAGGCCAACCGCTTGAGATTATGGACGTCAATCTAGAAGGCCCCAAGCGCGGCGAGGTCTTGGTTGAGATCAAGGCCACGGGCCTGTGCCATACAGATGAATTCACTCGTTCAGGCGATGACCCCGAAGGGATTTTCCCGCCATTCTAAGCCACGAAGGTG
Organism: Sedimentitalea sp.; assembly: GCF_039973035.1. Taxonomy (NCBI): domain Bacteria; kingdom Pseudomonadati; phylum Pseudomonadota; class Alphaproteobacteria; order Rhodobacterales; family Paracoccaceae; genus Sedimentitalea; species Sedimentitalea sp. The sequence continues at coordinate 74,756 of NZ_JBDWLR010000007.1, read as the reverse complement.
CTGGCATAATGTTGGAGGTCGGCGAAGGCGTGACCAAGTTGGAAAAGGGCGATCACGTGATCCCGCTTTACACGCCGGAATGCCGCGAATGCGAATACTGCCTGTCGGGCAAAACCAACCTGTGCCAAAAAATCCGCGTCACGCAAGGCCGTGGCCATCTGCCAGACGGCACAACACGATTTTCGATGCTGGATGGCACGCCGATCCATCGTTACATGGGCTGCTCTACCTTTGCCATCCACACCGTTGTGCCCAAAATCGCGTTGGCCAAAGTGCGCGCACTTGGGCACCTCGGGGCAATCACATTGATCTAAGGCGAGCCCGCTCTACCCTATCAACGGCCACCGTTATCAAAGGCTTATATCCTAGGTGACATGACCCGCGAAAGCCTGTTTCTAAAACCTCAGTCGGGCTACGACGACGCGGACATAACTGTACGTCTAGGCGCGACAGTCACCAACATTGATCCAACAAACCAGCAGTTATCCATCGGTGACGAAGTCGTCTCATATGATGAATTGATCTTGACGACAGGTTCCAGCCCAATTTGCCTTCCTGCCGCAATTGGTGGCGATCTGGAGGGTGTATTCTGTGTGCGTACCCTTGCCGACATTGATGCGATGGCCCCAAACTTTCATGAGGGACAGCGCGTCTTGATTGTCGGTGGCGGCTATATCGGACTTGAGGCAGCAGCCGTTGCCGCAAAGCTTGGTTTGACTGTCACGATTGTAGAAATGGCCGAACGGATTTTGCAGCGGGTTGCCGCACCGCAAACGTCTGGGCCGCGGTTGTTGCGCGTCCTTCCCAATGGGCGACACGCGTATCCGCCTTGAGAGCGTCCCAAATGCGATTGATCAAGCCGAAGTGGTCGCTGCTAACATCCTGGGCGCAAAAACCGCCTATGTTGCGAAACCGTGGTTCTGATCGGATCAGTACGATGTGGAATTGCAGATTACCGGATTGAATACAGGGTACGACAACGTGATTACGCGTCCGGGGGACAAGCCGGGATCGGTGTCTCACTGGTACTATCGCGGGGCAGAATTTCTGGCGGTGGATGCTATGAACGCGCCACGTGAATTCATGGTTGGCAAGCGGTTGATCGAGGCAGGAAAATCGCCTGACCCTGACGTTATAGCGCTGCCTGAAACTGTTCTGAAATCACTCTTGTAAGAAATGCCGCGCACCCTCAATCGCGCGCACGGCATCTGCATTATTCAAGTGCTTTGGGGCCGCCGATCAAGTATCAACTTTGTCTGCGCCCAACATCTTTCCCATATACCCTAGGAAATCCCAAATTGTGCCCTCGAGATCTTCAGGTGCTAGAAAACCATGCTGCATGTAGCGTGTATTTTGTGATTTTTGCAGCGTCTCAAGTTTTGCCTTGTCTTCAGCGTTAAAGGATTTGCACAGGTCAACATATGCGACAACTTCGGGATCTTCGGGGTCTGTCTTAAATCCAGAAACCCCCCATCTGATCGCGACCTTATCCGTGCCAGCAGGGCGCAAACACAGGTGCAAGGTATAATTGGCCGCGACGGCCGTTACAAAACTTGGGAAGATGTTGAACAATACTGAGTTACGTTGTTCATCTTCGGTCATGTCCTCATGGAACGGACCGCGCGGCGGGAATGCCGGATCATAATAGGACCGATAAGCAGTCCAACGATCTTCACCGGGAACTTTCTTGCAAAGCTGCGTCGGCGTCATTGGCTGCAACGTTTTTGGATGTGTCGCGAACAGGTGATACCCTTCCATGAAGTTCTCAGTCAGGTTCTTCCAATTGGTGTTCCACACTGTTTCTTCACTAAACAGCAGGTTGCGCCCTTCGTTGTGGTAGTTGTGCAAGATGTCATCAAGTTTACCCAACTGCGGCGCAAGCGGATCGGCGTTGCCGTCCAGATTGACGAAGATGAAGTTGTTCCAAATTTCGGTTTTTAGTTGTGGCAGCGCACATCTTTTAGGATCAAGGGTTTGGATCTTTTTCATCAGAGGGGCTGTTTTTAGCGCGCCGTCCGTATTGTAGGTCCACGCATGATAACCGCAAACAAAGCTGCGCCGATTGCCGCGCGCTTCTGTCTCGACCATGTTGCCACGATGACGGCAGACGTTTGACAAAACGTAAATCTCGCCGTCGTGACCACGCGACACCAACAATTGCTCATCCACCAGTTCAGTCGTGAAAAAGTCACCTGCATTTGGCACTTCACCGACGTGACCAAGGCAAACCCACTCGCGGCGAAAGACATGTTCGCGTTCGAGCTCATGGAAATCATCAGAGGTGTAAAAGCTTGGATGCATCGTGCGGGCATTTTCCCGATCCAAGGATTTCAGATCCGTAAGTTCCTGACGCAGTGCGTCGGCTGTGTTTACTTTCGCGTACGACATGAGCTTCCTCTGACTCTAAAACTGTGATCACAGATAACTAACACTAAAATCGAGTACCGCCAAGAGAATTAGCAATGCAATGCGCACCGATTAAGCAATTGTGGGTTGAGATATTTCAGGCGCGATAAGGCACAAATGATCACCTGGTTCGACCAACGGATTGCGACGCACAACAGCAATGACCCCGTTTTGAGTTGCGGGCATCACTATGGGCTCAAATTGAAGATTGTGCATGTCGTACAAGGTGACGACAGGATCGCCTTTGCGAACATTGTCCCCCAGCAGCACATGAAATTCAGCGAGCCCGTAGTTGGTGCTGGTGATGTGCGTAGCACTATCATTGACGGCGATAAACCGGGTTGCAGGCGCTGGAGGGCGTTTCTCAATAATCCCCAAATGCCCCATCACTTGGTGCAGTCCCGCCCAGCCAAACTGAAAAGAGGATTGGGAAAAACGGCCAAGTCCTCCTAGTTCACACGCCAGAAATGCGGTGTTCAGATTATGTGCTGTTGTGTCAAAATCTCCTCCGGTGCCATCAATGTCACAAAGCATGGTGAAGGGTGCGCCAAACACATTTGCCAACTCCCAATTCCTACGGTTCAATTCCGCGTTTGGGCCACGGCATGTGAACCCGCAGTCGACATATTGCGTGGCCGTGCCACCTGAGTGGAAATCAACAATGACATCCGCCTGAGGGATGAGGTGCGTTGTAACGAAAGCCGCAACTTCATCCGTTGGACCCTGCCCAACATCGCCAGGGAAACTGCGGTTCATATTGCTCTGATCAATCGGAGATATTCGCGAGCGAGCCATGACCGCAGGCATATTGAAAGCGGGCAATATGATGATCCGTCCATTCACCGCATCCGGCTGCAACTCCTGCATTAGTTTACGCAGAATGATCTGCCCTTCGTACTCATCCCCATGACTGCCAGCCGTCAGCAGTAATGTCGCCCCGTTGCCGCCATGTATCACTCCGGCAGGCACTTTGATGGTGCTAAATGCATGCCGGTCGTCTGAATGGGTGACATCCAGGAACCCTGCCCGCTTGCCCAAACTGTCAAAATCCAGATTTGAGTGAACGCCACCATGGTGAAGCATTAGCTTTCCCTTCGCATAGATGGCGCATTGTCCACCGGTTCCGATATTTCGCGCAAGACCAGAATCCCGGCGACCAAAATAAGGGCCGCCCCCACAATGATATTCCAAGTGAGTGTTTCGCCAAAAAACACGGCAGCCATTATGAGCGCAGATGGGATTTCGACATATAAGAAAGGCGCAAGGAAATTCGCACGCGCCAGCCGGTAGGCATTTATCAACATTACATTGCAAGTGACAGATACAGCAGCGATTGCCAAAAAAGCAATCCAGTGTTGCAGGGTCGTTTGAGTGAGCAAGGGCCATACAAACGGCATCAACAAAGCGGCTCCGATCCAGAACTGCAAGAACAATGCCATGTTAGGATCCCCACGCACGGCCACCACGCGGTTTAGGAACAGATAGCAGCCAAACAAAACCCCCGTCCCGATAGCAAAATAGGCCCCTGGCGCGGGAGTGACCTGTGGATTTAGGGCAACCAGCACGCCCATCATCCCCATCACAAGTGCAAAGATCCCCACTTTGTTGATCCGCTCCTTGAGGAAGACAATTGCAAGCACCGCGCTCATGATCGGCGCGAAGGAATAGTAGGTTGCCGCTTCGGAGAACTGGATTGTTTGGAAAGAATAAACATAAGATCCAAACGCCACGATGATGATACAAGCCCGCAAGGTTTCGAATATCAGTGCCTGTTTGCTGGGTCGCTTGAAGGATCGTGTCACCAAGATCAATGGTGTGATCAACAGTGCTGAGCCCATGAACCTTACCCAAACGAGAACCAACAGCGGAACGGCACCGCTTAGGGATTTTGTGATCGCATCCGCCAGCGGAAAAACGACGAGCGATGCCGTCGCGAGTCCGGCGGCAACAAGATAGGATCGACTACTATTCATCAGCCGCAATCTTTTCTTTACGTCGGATTACATAAGCCTCCAGTTCTTCTTCGACGGCTGGATCAATTGGTGGCTTTTCGTACTCCCTCAGCAAGCGTTTCCAAATCTCGTTGGCCCGTTGGATTGCCGTCTTGGACCCGTCCTGTTCCCATGCTTCAAAATTCCGCCAGTCCGATAGAATTGGATCGTAAAATTCGGTTTCGTAGCGGGCAAGTGTGTGGGCTGTCCCAAAGAAATGTCCTCCCGGTCCAACCTCTGCGATGGCTTTCAGCCCAAGAGCATCGTCACTCAGATCAATCGGCTTTAGCATGGCAGCTTGCATTTGCAGCAGCTCCGCATCCAATATCAACTTTTCAAATGAACACGTTAGCCCTCCTTCGAGCCACCCACCGGCGTGCATCATCACGTTGATATGGCCCTGAACGCAGGCGTTGATGGACATGTTGCTTTCATAAGTTGCCTGCGCATCGGCACAAGCGGATGCCGTGGTGTTTGAGGATCGGATCGGAAGTCCGTAGCGGCGCGCCATCTGGCCAGAAATCATAACGGATTGCGCATATTCGGGTGTGCCAAGCGCAGGGGATCCGGTCTTCATATCAACATTGGACGTGAAATGGCCGTAAAAAACAGGCGCACCGCGACAGGCGGCTTGGCCGAGCACGATCCCTGCCAAAGCTTCGGCATTTTGTTGCACCAACGATCCGCCAATTGTGACCGGACTCATCGCGCCAGCTAATGTGAAGGGTGTGATATGTACAGGTTGTCCTGCGCGGGCAAATTCGATCACTGCTTCGGCTTGGCCATCGTCCAGCAACAGTGGTGAATTGGTATTGATCCCGCCCAATATCCCTGGTCGCGCCCGCAGTCCGTCATCGTCAGTTTGCAGGGCAATTTTCGCCATTTCGATGCAATCGCGCGCGCGATCCGCAGTGTTCATCCAACACGGTTGCCAGCCTTTGTCGCACAGCGTTGTTTGCGCCAACATCATATCCAGATGGCGCGTTTCAGGGGGCAATTCCAATGGCTCGCAACCTGCCCCTCCTTCGTGATGGAAGATGTTTAGCGACGACGACAGCTTCACAAAATTATGCACGTCTTCCAGCGTTCCTGCACGGCGCCCCTTATCTAGATCAGAGACGAACGAGGGGCCACAAACCGTTGCAAAAGTCAGAGAATTGCCACCAACAAGCACCGTCTTTTCAGGATTGCGGGCATGGATGGTAAATTCCGAAGGAATACCAACCAGCATCTCTTCGACCAAAGCGGGATCAAACCGAACGCGATGAGAGGACCGATCCACGTCGGCACCGATACCGGCAAGCAATTTCCGTGCGACGCCGCTGTCGACCTTCAATCCGACATCGCGAAGAACACGCAGACTGGCGTGATGAATGACCTCAACCTGATCGGTTGAGATCAGCTCGGTTGGAGGCAAAGGGTTCCGGACTTCGCTGAAGGGAAGCTGCTTAAATCCTGACGTACGAGAGGTGCGGTTTGGGCGGGATCGACGGGCCATTTGAATATTCCTGAAAAAGAGGTTGGGTTATGGGCAAAGCACGACCGCCAAGTGCTCCTGCCCAAGTTTCCTCGCCTACTATTTCTGTTCTGCGTCGATTGACCATTTCTTATTCTCTCATTCGGGAACCAGCGGGGTCAAACAGCGGGTTGGGCTGCAGTTGTGCCGGACAAAGTCGACCAAGTATTTCAACACTGTAGGCACCCCCCTCGTGGTAAGAATTTACGGGAACATATCCCAAGGCGATGTGATGTTCAGTAACCGGCCCCCAACCACCAGAGGAGACATATCCAACCGGTTCACCATCTAGGAAAATAGCCTCATCCCCCCAGATTGCGTCATCGCCAGCGTCCACGGTCAGGGTGATGGGCCGTTCGCGCGCAGCGCCGTAGTTTTGGGCCGCAACACGTCCAACAAAGTCACCTTTGTCTAGTTTAACATGATGCATCATGCCACATTCATGGGCGAAGTAATCCGATGTCAATTCTGTTCCCCAAGCGGCAAAGCCTTTCTCAAGTCGCAACATCATCAGGCTGCGCAATCCGCACAGCGACAGGTCATATTGTTCCCCTTCAGCAACCAGCGCATCAAATAGGGCGGGTTGATCTGTGCGCGGTAAATAAAGCTCGTACCCCGTTTCACCTGTGTAAGAGACCCGCAATGCGATTACGTTCTGGATTCCGGCAAGCGTGATTTCACCAGCACTTAGAAACGGAAAACCATTCGTGCTCATGTCGTGATCGGTAAGCCTTGATATCAGGGCTTTGGCATTCGGACCTGCGATGCTTAATCCCGCCAGATCATCAGACAGGTTCCGCAATTCGACGCCATCCGCTGGCAGGTATTTTCGGAAATGCCGCAAATACGCCAATTGCATCGCGTAAGTGCACACTAGCAAATAGCGATCTCCAAGGTTGGAAATCGTGAAATCGCCAATCACGCGACCGCTGTCAGACAGCATCGGCGATAGGCATAACCGCCCCGGTTTTGGCAAACGGTTTGCCATTATGTGATCAAGCCACTCTGCGGCCTTCGGGCCTGATACCTCAAACTTGGCCATATCAGAAAATTCAAACAACCCGACACCGCTGCGCAGGCGTTTACCTTCCTCAGCGACAGGTCCCCACCAGTTTGGTTGGCGGTAGGTCAGGCTGTCTTCTGCTTTGACGCCTTCGGGGGCAAACCACGTTGCGTGCTCACTGCCAAATCCAGTTCCGAACACCGCACCCTGTGCCGCTAATTTATCATGCACCGGAGATTTCGCCTGCGGCCGCGCCGCTGGAAAACTCTGGTAAGGGAAAATCTTTTCAGATCTGTTTTCATAGAAATAGCGGGTCATGTCTTCGGTGTATTTCTGTGTCGCGAAATCGCCAAAACGGGCAACATCCCAGTTGAAAATGTCGATCTCGGGCTCGCCCCCGATGATCCACTCCGCCATCACGCGTCCAATACCACCTCCCTGATTGAACCCAGCCATTATGCCGTTAGCGCAAAAGTAGTTTCGCAAAGCAGGGTGTGGGCCAATCAAAGGGCTCAGATCGGGGGAAAAAATCATCGGCCCGTTGATGACCCGCTTCACACCTGCCTCGGCAAGACAGGGCATGATCTCTACTGATTTTTCAAAATTCCATTCCATGCAGCTTAGGTCATCGGGCAGTAATTCATGCCCGAAATCCGCAGGCGTGCCATCCTTGGCCCAATGGGTGCAGGTGTGTTCATAGGCACCCAACAACATCCCCATGCCTTCCTGACGGGCATAACAGCCGGTTTCATTGTCATTAATCTGGGGCAGCTCAAATCCTAGGTTTTCGACCAGCGGGATGGTTTCAGTGACCAGATAGTGGTGCTCTACTGGCATCAGGGGCAGCTCAATTCCCGCCAAACGCCCGACTTCGCGCCCCCAAAGGCCAGCGGCATTTACGATGTATTCCGCATGGATCGTTCCCTTTTCGGTCACGACATCCCAAGTTCCATCAGCGCGTTGTTTGGTGGCCGTTACCGGCGTATGGCGATGGATGGTTGCGCCCAGTTGGCGGGCAGCCGCGGCAAAGGCTTGGGTGGCGGATGCGGGATCAACATGACCGCCCTCTTCTTCCCAAAATGCACCGATCATATGGTCCGTGTCCAACACTGGTGCCTTCTGTTTCGCCTCTTCAAGCGAGATGAAATGCCCTTCGATCCCCAATCGGCGACAGGCGCTTTGCATCATCGAGTTGCTGTCAATTTCTTCTTGGGTGCGGCAAATGTTCAACCCTCCGGTCGAATGGAACCCACATGCCTGCCCGCTTTCTTCCAACTCGCGATAAATCTGGAAAGTATAGCGGTGCATTTCCGCGGCGGAATTTGGCCGCACGACCGTAAAGAGACCGCCTGCTGCGTGCCAACTTGATCCAGAGGTCAATTCTTGGCGTTCCAACAAAGTCACATCGTTCCAGCCGTTCTTGGCCAAGTGATACAGGATCGAACACCCGACGACGCCGCCGCCGATCACAACAACCCGTGCAGTCGTTTCCATATGAGTAGCCCTATTCTTAAAATTAGCTGAGGCGTCAGCCTCTGTTTAACCCAATGCAGCCACAAGCTTACGGCGCTCGATGACAGCTTCGTCCAACCAATCCGTGCGCATCTCCGGTACGGAATTCAGCAATAGCTGTGTGTAGTCGTGGCAGGGTGGCGTCAGAACCTCATCCACCGGACCTTGGGCCACGATCTCACCCAATCGCATCACGGCAATCCGCTCCGATATCTTGGAAACTGTGGCAATGTCGTGCGTAATGAACATGTAACTTAGCCCTAGTTCATCTTGCAGGCTTTCCAACAGGTCCAGAATTTGTTGGGCAACAATCGTATCCAGCGCCGACGTAATCTCGTCGCAGATGATCAGGCGCGGCTCCGCAGCTAGGGCACGGGCCAGATTGACCCGTTGCCGTTGCCCGCCAGACAATTCAGGGGGGAAACGTTTGGCAAAATCTGTTGGTAGGTCCACCCGTTCCAACAGCCGTGCGACTTCGCGATCCGCGTCTTTTTGCGACAAGTCACGGTAGAACATCATGGGGCGGGATAGAATTTTGTTAAGTCGGTGACGCGGATTCAATGCAACATCCGCCATCTGAAACGCAAACTGGATTTGTTGCAATTCGCCATGACTACGCCCGGAAACGCTTTGGGCAAGTTGCTTACCATCCAGAAAGACGTTGCCCTCGCGCGCGTTCATCAGGCCGGATATCAGCCGACCCAATGTGGTTTTACCAGAGCCGGATTCACCAATCACGCCCACAGTCTCGCCTGCGTTGATGGTCATATTGATGTCTTTGAGCGCAATGGCCTCCTGTTTGGGGCCATAACCCGCAGTGACATTGCGCACTTCCAGCAATGGAACCTCGACGCTGGTATTCGCGGGTGGTGCATGGATCTCATCAGGCATCACATGTGCCGCTGCCATCAGTGCTTTTGTGTAGTCGTGTTGCGGGTCTGATATGATTTGTTCAGTCGCGCCATATTCAACCATCTTGCCATCTTTTAGCACCAGAATATGGTCTGCGATCTGTGCAACCAATGACAGATCATGGGTGACATAAATTGCAGCGGTACCGTTATCTTTGATCAGCTTCTTGAAGCTCGCCAACACTTCGATTTGTGTTGTCACGTCCAGTGCCGTGGTTGGTTCATCAAGAATTAGAAACCGTGGATCACTGATCATCGCCATAGCTGCCATCAAGCGTTGCAGTTGTCCGCCCGACACCTGATGCGGATAGCGTGACCCGATGGTTTCTGGATCAGGCAGCTCAAGTGCAGCGTATAGCTTGGCGGCCTTTGCCAACGCGTCTGGACGGGTCATGCTGCCGGTAATCACGGGAATTTCGGTCACTTGCGCATCGATGGTCATTGCGCTGTTGAAAGACGCCGCTGCAGATTGCGCCACATAAGTTATGTCATTTCCACGCAGCTTTTGCAGGTCCGCTAACGATTGCTCCAGCACGTTTTGACCCTCCAAGGTCACCGACCCAGAAGTAATGTGACACCCCGGCCGTGTGTAACCCATGCACCCCAACGAGATTGTTGTTTTGCCCGAGCCAGATTCACCTATCAATGCGATGACTTCCCCCGGTTGCACATCAAATGAGATACCATCGACGATCTTGAATTCGTGACCCTTCTTGTCACGGACTGACACATCGAAGTCGCGCACTTTCAAAAGAGGTTCAGTCATATCAGATCTCATCCGGAAGCTGTGCGCTTGAACGTTGAAGCAACCAATCGACAAAGACGTTCATAGAAATTGCGATCAGCGCGATGCAAATTGCGGGGTAAAGCGTGGTATATTCGCCGTAAAGAATGGCCTGCATGTTTTCCTTAACCATGACCCCAAGGTCAGATTGCGGCGGCTGCACCCCAAGACCCAGAAAACTTAGCGCCGAGATAAACAGGATTGCATAGGTAAAGCGGATACCAAACTCTGCCGCCAGAGGTGTCAGCGCATTGGGAAGAACTTCTTGCCAAATGATCCAACCTTTGCCTTCCCCTCTGACAATGGCGGCCTCGACATAATCCATAACCATGATGTTCACGGCCAGTGCCCTTGCGACACGAAACACGCGGGTCATGTCGATGAATGCGATGGTAAAGACCAGAACCACAAACGAACTGCCCAGCGAGTTGATGACGATCAGCGCCAGCATCAAAGACGGGAACGACAACATCGCGTCGTTCAAGCGGCTCACGTACGAGTCTACTTTCCCGCCAAACGCCGCGGCCAGAAAGCCCAGGCCAACACCGGCAAAGAACGACAGAAACGTGATTGCCAAAGCAAGGAACAATGTCACCCGCACGCCGAATATCATACGCGATAGAATATCACGGCCCAGATAATCGCTGCCCAGCCACATGGCCGCACTTGGCGATTCAAAACTGTTGTTAGTTAGGATTGCCCCCTCGTCATAGGGTGCGATCCATGGGGCAAGCGCGCCAACAATAAAGACAAATATCAAGATCAGAAGGCAAACCGTGACACCTGGTGTCAGGTCAGACAACACCTCTCGGAGATCTTTATGCCATGTGCTTGAATCAGAACTCACTTCTTATACCTCACCCGCGGGTTTGCCATAATGGAAAGGATATCGGCGCTCATGTTCAGAAGGATGTAGAACGAGCAAAAAATCATTGCACAGGTCTGCACGATTGGAACATCGCGGTTCGTGACTGCTTCGACCATAAAGCGGCCCAAACCCGGAAAATTGAAAAGGGTTTCGATAACGACGACACCGCTGATCAGATATGCAAGGTTCAATGCGACCACGTTTACGATCGGCCCAAACGCATTGGGCAAGGCATGCCGAAGCAATAAACGCCGTCGTGGAACACCTTTCAAAATTGCCATCTCAATCGCAGGACTGGAAAGCACGTTTAGGACCGCAGAGCGGGTCATCCGCACCATGTGTGCCAGAATCGTAAAGGTCAGCCCGGCAACGGGAAGGATCAGAATACGTATCCAGTCAAAGATATCATAGCTTGGTCGAATTGAAGCAATCGCAGGCAGCCAATGCAGCTTGACCGCGAAAACCGTGACAAGAATGACGGCGACCAAGAAGTCCGGAAAGGAAATCAGTGCAAGGGATGTCGAAGTGACAACACGATCAACCAATCCGCCTGGCTTTGTTGCGGCCAGAAGGCCAAGCGTAATTGCCAAAGGGACCGCGATAAGCGCAGTGCAGGTCGCCAATATGACCGTATTTTTGCCCCGGCGTGCAATTTCTGTACCGATGTCAGCACCGTTCGCAAGTGAAGTGCCAAAATCACCCACAACGAAGTTTGTGAGCCAGACAAAGTAACGAACATACATCGGTTCATTTAGACCTAAGCGGTCTCTTACTTGTGCCAGCAATTCTGGTGTTGCCCCCTGCCCGAGGATCGCATGTGCGACATCCCCTGGCAAAATCTCTGTTCCCACGAATACAAGAATAGAGACGAAGATCAAAGTCGCGAGACCAATCAAAAGCCGCTTTCCAAGGATTTCCATCAGGCTCATTTGATCCCCTTTCCAAGTGGCGGCCACGCACTGGAGATCAGCCAACTGTGATCACAGTTTTTAGAAATAGCAAGTAAAATGTGCGATAAAGTGACCAACCGTCTGCTTCAGCCTATCCGATTGTAAAGATGCACACCCCATTCTGCATCTTCTTCCATAAGACGCCGCGCCGCAGCGCCATCCCTTCTTCGCAGCGCATCAATAATCTCCAAATGCTCACCCATCCAATTGTCTGGATTGACCAAATTGACGATACCATGCGCCAGCCAAGGGCCTGTTCGCACGTAAAGTGACTCGATCATCGACTGCAGTGCGTGGTTTCCGGTCAGTGAATAGACATGGGAGTGCAATCGGAAGTTACTCGCAAGAAATGAACTTGCGTCCTGCTTCTGCCACGCGATTTCCATCTCGTTAGCAAAGCGCTCCAAGATTTCTAGATCTTGATTGTTGACCCGCTGTGCTGCGATCTCAGCGGCAGCGCCCTCCAAAACAGCACGCACAAAAAACAGGTTTGATGCTTCAGCAGACCTAAGGTCGGGAACCCGGTACGCTTTCTTTTTGGCACCAATCAAAGCGTGTTCGGTAGCGAGCTGACGTAACGCTTCGCGCACCGGCATTGCGCTGACACCAAACTTTTCCGCCAACTTTCGGATCGATAGTTTCGCGGCGGGCTTTAGGTCGCCGACAATGAGTTCCATGCGCAACCCAGAATAGATTTTACTGCTCAGATTTTCTGACAGATCATCCCCTGTGCTCTCTGGGTCATTCATTTTTCTGGGTGCCTGCTTCAATTTGTGTAAGCGCTGAACCTAGTACATCTTCTTGTGAAAAGGCAACTTCACCAGCATCGCGAGCGGATCAAAGGACTTGCTTTTGGATTTTGACTGTGATCACAGTTAGAGATCACAAGGTGACAGCAAGCCAAAAATGGGCAAGAAAAGTCGTCAGAGGGCAGACTTTCTGGATCACCATGCAAGGGAGAAATGCGAATGTCAGACGACGAATTCAACGACTACCTTTTCGGCCAGTATGTAGCCAACAAAATTTCGCGACGGAAATTTATGGGTACGATGGCTGCAGCCGGTGCGACGGCCAGTGTGATCACTGGGATGACCGCCAAGCGGGCCTCAGCGGCCACACCGAAAAAAGGTGGACGGTTGGCTATTGGTATCGAAGCCGCCCAAGCACAGGACACTTTAGACCCCGGGAAATACTTCAGCACCGCGAATATCCAGATGGGATATTCCGTACATGACGTGCTGGTGAACCGGGACGCAGAACTAAAAGCCCAACCATGGTTGGCCACCAGTTGGGAATCCAACGCTGACGCTTCGTCTTGGGTGTTCGATCTGCGCGACGACGTGGAATTCCACGACGGATCAAAGTTCGGCGCTGACGATGTGATTTACGCAATCACCCGTTACACCCGCGAAGATTCAGAAGCGCCCGCAAAATCATTTCTGAGCCAAATCACCAGCATGGACAAGTTGAGCGAACATCAAGTTCGTTTCAATCTTGCCGCATCAAATGCGGACTTCCCGATGGTGCTGAGCGATACGCGCGTGCATATGACTAAGGCGGGCTTGGAAGATTTCACTGGCAAGCCCACGGGTCTGGGACCATTCAAGGTCGTCGAATTTACACCGGGCAGTCGCTATGTGTTTGAACGCAACGACAACTATTGGGGCAGTGATGGTCCCTATGTTGACGAGGTGGAATTCATCGGGATTGCCGACAACACCTCACGTATCAATGCGTTGATTGCAGGGGACATTAATGTCCTGTTGCAACTGGACCAAAAAGCAACACGGCTAATCGAAAACAGCGGATCGTCCTACGTTATCAACGCACCAAGTGGCGCGTTCCTAAACCTCGCGATGATGCTGGACCGTGAACCGACAAACAATCCTGATTTCCGTCTTGCCATCAAGCACGCAATCGATCGTGAAGGTATTCGGGACAACATCCTTAAGGGACTGGGTACTGTCGGCAACGATCACCCGATTTCGCCCATTGACCCCTATTACAACGCCGACATTCCACAACGCGTCTACGATCCAGAAAAAGCGCGCTTCCACATCAAGAAGGCCGGTTTGGAGAATACCCCGATTGACATCTACGGTTCGGATGTCGCCGGTACAGGTGCATTGGCAGCAGCACAACACCTGCAGCAAAGCGCAAAAGCGGCGGGGATCGATCTGAATGTAATCAATCCGCCTGCTGACAGTTTCTGGTCAGCTGTTTGGATCCAAAAGCCAATGATCACATCCGGCTGGGATCCCCGCCCGGTGCCGGATTTGATCTTCTCGATCGCATTTTCCAAGGCTTCCGGTTGGAATGAGACACTCTGGAAGAATGACACCTTTGAAAAGCTTCTGCTTGAAGCGCGTGGCACCCTTGATTTCGCGAAACGCAAAGAGCTTTACGACGAAATGCAGTTGATGTTGCACGATGACGGTGGCCACGCGACGCTTGGCTTCCGCAACTTTGTTGACGCTGCCGCGAACGAAGTTCAGGGCATCACCCCACACGGGTCTGGTCCATTGGGTTTCTATCAAGCACAGCGGACGGCTTGGATCGACAGCTAAGCTCCAACCCAAAGTGAATGAGGCCGGCATTCATGCCGGCCTCTTTTTCTTGAGGAACGCGCAATGGCGAGACGTGCACATTCTCGGGGCCGCAAGGCTGCGCAAGATCGCGCAGGGTCTGTTCCTGTTCAACGCCATGAGCGGCGCAACCAATTAAGAACAATTGATGCAGATTCCGCCGAGATGATCTTCTCAGGGGTTTTAGATCTACTTGGCAATTTGGGCATGCAAGTCGACGACCCGCAGGCGCGTCAAATTCTGGTAGACGGCGGGTGCCGCGAAGATGGGCACAGGACGTATTACCCCCCCGAATTGGTCCGACGCACCATGGAAACCATCCCGCGCCGTATCGAGTTCTTTAACCAAGACGGACATCTCGCTTTTGCCACTGATGATAAGACGCCTCGCTTTGGCACTGCCGTAAATTGTGTCCAAGTTCTTGACCCGCGTACTGATATCTATCGCCCTTGCGTACTTTCAGACATTTCTGATCATGGTCGGCTTCAAGACGCGTTGCCACACATCGACATGGCCGCATCGCTTGGATATCCCAGCGACATTGGTGCCGAAGATGAAGCATTGGCAAGTGCGCGTGCCCTGCTGAACACAACCCGAAAACCGATTTTTTTCACAGGCCATGATGAACATGGTGTCCGCGCCATCTGGGAAGAAATGGGACAGCGGGTTGGGGGTATGACCGCGCTGGCTGACAAGCCAATTGGGCTGGATCTTATCGGCCCGATTTCGCCCATGAAGCTGGGTGAGGAAACATGCCAGCGCTTGATCATGGCCGCGCAATTGCATCTGCCCGTTGTATGTTATCCCGCGATTTTCCCCGGCATGGCCTGCCCCCTCACTCTGGCGGGGGCAATCACCCAAGCAACGGCAGAATCACTTGCCGGGATTGTACTAAGCCAACTGGTGTCGCCAGGTGCGCCCGTCATGTCAGGGTCGTCCGTGATGCCAATGGACATGCGTCGCGCTGACATGGCGATTGGATCACCAGAATATACTTTGGCGGGCTTGGGGGCGGCAGATATTTTTGACTATCTTGGCATTCCCAGCTGGGTAGGGTCGGGCTGTACCGATGCGCATGATATTGGCCCGCAAGCATTTGCCGAAGTGAGCGCGAGCCTTCATGGGACCAGTGTTTCATCAACCGCTTTGACACATAACCTTGGCGTCCTGTCCAGCGGGCGAACGGGGTCGATGGAAATGCTGGTTGCGTGCGATGAAATGGCCGCGATGGCAAGCAGGTTCAGCGCCGGCATCCTTGTCACCAAAGAAACCATCGCAACCGAGGTTGTGACGCGAGCTGCCTTGGATAACAGTTTTTTGACAGACCAACATACGTTGGATCGGTATCAGACCGAAATGTGGATACCGGAGCTTTTCCAACGCGAGGGGCTGGAGAACTGGCAGGAATCTGATGCGCTTGATATGTCTGCGCGTCTAAAAGAGAAAACACTGACACTGATGCAAGGCTCATGAAATGACCGAATACACTTTGTTCTGCGCACCGGACACCTATGCGATGTCTGCACATGCGATCCTTGAACATGTCGGTGCCGACTATGCCCCGCACTGGGTCGAACTTTTCCAAGCGGCCCCTGATCCGGCATTTTTGGCTGCCAGCCCCCATTGCCGCACACCGGCCCTGTTGGGGCCGGATGGGCCGGTTTTCGAGACCGGTGCAGTGGCGCTCTATGTTGCGGAAAAACACCCGGACTCTGGCTTGTCGATACCGCAAGGTGATCCCCGACGCGGGGTGTTTTTGCAATGGCTTCTCTACCTCGCCACCACATTGCAGCCCGATGTGATCATCCAGTTCCATCCTGAATTCTACTTTGCTGATACAGGTGATCAGGCGCGCCTCAAGGCGGCATCGATGGAACGGTTAGAAGGCGTTTTTGCGACACTCGAAAGCGCGTTGGAAAATGGGCCGTATTTCTTTGGCGACACGCCAACTGTGCCCGACTTCATCCTCGCGACACAAACCATTTGGGATGTGATCTTTCCTGATCAGGACATTACCCGTTATCCAAACATCGCCCGTCAACGTGACGCGATTTACGCACTACCAGCGACGCAACGGATGGTTGCCCAACATGCCGCTGAACGTGAACGGCTTCAACAAAAGGCTTAAGGCGCTACTGGGAAGGATGCGGCGTTTGGGTCAAGCCAACGTCTGCACCAAGCTGCGTTCCCAATCCGTTGATCATCCGAGCCCAATAGGCGAACGATGCGACCAGTTGGATGATATAGGAAATGCCCTTGTCGCAAAATCCAGCATCGCGCAGGATTTCGACATCCTTTGCGTTCATGTCTTGTGGGGTCAGAGACAGTTTCTGAGCGTAACGAACAGCCGCGAGGAAGCCCGGGTCTTGCAGCGTAACAGGCCAAGTCTCGTCGTGCAGCGAAGCTAGCATTTTGTCTGCAAGCGGACGGTCATTCATGTAATGGCAGAAATTCTCGCCGTGGTTCGCCACTGCATATGCGCTGCCGCAAAGGATCGCGACGTAGGTTGAGATAAATTCAGCCAGCGCCGGTTTCAACGGATTGTCAGGGTTGTGTAGCAACGCCAAATAATGCGCGTCCGCAGGGACAATCGCCTTTGGCGTTTGTGACATCGCGAGATACAGGTTTTCGACACGTCCATCCGGACCTTTCACCGCATCGTAGGCAGCAGCCAATTCACCAGTCGCTGCATCCTGTGTCGTGACGTCCACCCACGCTATTGGATTGGTTTTGTTTTCGCTCATCTACATCCCGATGCTGTGGCGCACAGCCGAGTTCAGCAGCGCGCGTTGGTCTATGTTCATCATGGCTTGAATTTCCGGCCTGTCTATAAAAACAAATCGTCCTTCATCCCACAAAACTTGACCATCAAATGCAATGGTAGCGTCCATAAAATGGAAAGCCGCGTCTCCGGGATCAATTCCTGCGGCGTGGATGTGTGTGTATCGCGGAGATCCATAGGCAACTGTGCCCCAAAGCTCCAAGTCGCCATAGGGGTCGCCCTTGTAGTAGGTATTTGGATTGATCCCAGTGTGCCACGAATTGATCAGGTACGGATCGCCCCCTGTCACAGCCGCAGCCTTTATCAGTTGCACTTTGAACTTCTCAACCAGATCATCTGGTCCCTTAAAGTCAGTGATCCGGCTATCGACCACCGTTACCATCACCGGGCTGTCCATCACCAATGTGCTGCCTTCATAGGCATTGGTTGAGCTAGACGTGACAAAATGATCAATCACCAGCTTACCATTCAGCTGATAGCAGTTGACCGGAGGAAAGATCATGACTGGAAACAGTTCAAGCGCGAACTCTGATACTGCGTCTTTCCCGATTGCATGTATCTTTCCATGTAGGTTTGTTCCGTTGGCAGCCGTGATCGTATAGCTCTTTGCATTAAGAACGACATCCAACAAAGCATCGTGCATGCGTTTCATCATCGTGAAATCCGCAGATGCAAACGGCGATGCGAGGTAAGAGCGGTCCAGAGTGTATGTCATCACCGTTTTCTTGTTTCCGGCATCCAGTGAAAACCTGACTTGGTCCCCCAGACGCGAGAAAAAGATGATCTGATCAGCAATCTCCATTTCGTGACGCACGTTGTCAGGAAATTCGGCTGCGTTTTTGACAGGCTTAGCCAGAATAACCGTGGGCCTCATGCCAAGACTTTCTGCAATCAGCGCGACATCACGGCATAGCTCAGGCTCAAAATACAAATTCTCGCCTTGTTCGCCGACAAGCAGAACTTTGTCACCCGGCTGTGCCCCAGCACAATTTATGAGCAAATTACGGGCGCCCGGCTCTAGTTCGTCCAAGGTGAATTCGGGCATTCCGGCCTCCTGTGATCTAGACAATACCTCACTATGACTAAACTGTGATCACAGATCAATGCGAAACTGACCCTTGCCAACGGAATGCTTCTGATCTAACTGTGATCACAGTTTTCGCTTTGGAGTCAGAGATGCGTTATTCGGGGGTTTCCCTCCTTACACAAGCGCTACGTCGCAACCGCAATTGGCCCGCGTTTGTTGCGACTCCAGAAATGAGTCCGACCTATGACATCGTGATTATTGGCGGCGGCGGACATGGGTTGGCCACGGCGCATTACCTTGCTGCTAACCATGGGATTACGAACATCGCCGTGGTTGAAGCGGGCTGGATCGGAGGCGGAAACACCGCACGCAACACCACGATTGTCCGTTCGGATTATTTGCTGAATGCCAGCTTCGCGCTGAAAAATTTCGCGCTAAAGCTTTGGTCGGATCTCAGTCAGGATCTGAATTTCAACATCATGTATGAGCCGCGCGGCTACGTCGATCTTGCGCACTCAGATGGCGAGTTGGAACATTTCACCGTGCGCGCGAATGCCATGATTATGGGCGGTGGAGATGCCCAAATTTTGGACTGTGATGCGCTTCAACAGCGCGTCCCCGAATTGGACTTACGCGCTGGCAAGCGTTTCCCAATTTCAGGTGCTTTGGTTCAAGAGGCTGGCGGCGTAGTACGCCATGATGCCGTCGCATGGGGTTTTGCCCGACGGGCATCTGCTGCGGGCATTCACATATTCCAGAACTGTCCTGTGACTGAAATTCATGTGTCAGGTGGCAAAATACATGGCGTAGAAACGCCCCGAGGCCGCATCGCTTGTAAGCAGGCCCTTATCACGGTCGCGGGACAAAGCTCTGCTGTCGCGGAATTGGCAGGTCTCACGCTGCCCATCGATTCAATCAACGTACAGGCCTTTGTCACAGAACCTATCAAGCCCGCGTTGGACACAGTTTTGAATTACAATGCAGGCCTGTCCTATATCAGTCAAACAGACAAAGGTGAATTCGTACTGGGTGGTGCCACGGATGGGTATAATTCCTTTGCGAAGCGCGGTTCGTTTGAACGGATTGAAGATGTGCTTGCCCGCGCCGTTCAAATGTTTCCGTTCCTGTCGCGTTTGCGTCTGATGCGCCACTGGTCTGGGACTGCGGACATCGCGATGGACGGAAACGCATTGGTCGGGCGCACACCTATTGAAGGGCTGATGATCAACGGCGGCTGGGGCTATGCTGGCTTCAAGGCGACGCCAGCTGTAGGTTGGTGCATGGCCGACCTTTTGGCCACGGGCAATATGCCCGACCTTCTCGCTCCTTTCGCACCAAGTCGATTTGAAACAGGCGCGGCGCAAGACGATGCCGGTATCGGCCCCTATCCTTGGCTGCATTAGGGAGGATGTTATGCTGTTGATCCCCTGCCCTCATTGTGGCCCACGCGACGAAAGCGAATTTGTCTACGGCGGGGCCACGCGCGCGCAACCCGCACTAGATGGCAAAACCACAGTCCAAGATTGGCAAATTGCATTGCATCAACGCACAAACCCGCGCGGGCCGATAGAAGAGCTTTGGTTTCATAGTGGCGGATGTGAAACTTGGATCACCGTTACTCGAGACACCCTTTCACATCAATTCTCGGATGCGCCATGACGAACCGTTTATCCATCGGCGGCCAGATTGATCGCACCCGCATCATAGACTTTACCTTTGATGGGCAATCGATGCAGGGCCATCCTGGTGATACGCTTGCGTCTGCATTGCTGGCAAACGGGCAACATCTGGTTGCGCGTTCAATCAAATACCATCGCCCGCGCGGCATTCTGTCTGCCGGACTAGAAGAGCCCTCGGCGTTGGTTACTGTAACAGACACCTCTGGCCGAACGCCAAATCTGAAGGTAACAGAAGTTCCATTGCGCGACGGCTTGCAGGTCACCAGTCAGAACAACTGGCCACGACTCGACCGCGATGCAGGGGCGCTGATGCAGTTGTTCAGTGGGCTGTTAGGACCTGGATTTTACTACAAAACGTTCATGTGGCCGCGCAAGGCATGGCACAAAACCTATGCCCGTATCATTCGCCGTGCTGCCGGACATGGCGAGGCAGATACATCGGCGAACCCCGCCCAGTATGACAAGCGCCGCAAATTCTGTGATGTGCTTGTCATCGGCAGTGGTGCCGCAGGATTATCAGCCGCAACTACCGCAGCTCAGGCCGGGGCCACCGTCATTTTAGTTGAACAAGATCAGGCATTGGGTGGTTCGGCGCTGACGAGCAGCGATCAGCTGCAAGGTCAGCCCGCACCCGATTGGGCCGTAGACGCTGTTGCTGCATTGCGGGAATTGTCCAATGTCACCGTGATGGCAAATACGTTGGCCTTTGGTCAATACGACCATGAATATGTGCAAGCGGTTGAAACACCCCAAGACGATAACGCAACCAAAGCAATCTTTTGGAAAATTCGCGCACGCCGGATTATCCTAGCCGCGGGTGCAATCGAACGCCCGGTCGTTTTCCCCGGAAATGATCGCCCGGGTGTGATGCTTGCAAATGCTGTGCGCACTTACATTCGCCGCTTTGGCGTCGCACCGGGTGCGAGCGCGGTTGTGGCAGTGGCTGATCCGCAAGAACGTGAAGATACGGTTGCCGCTTTGCACACCGCCGGGATCGAGGTCCAGGGCGTACTGGAAGACGGTGAAACGCTGCTTGGCACCACAGGCCGGCTGCATTTACGCACCGTGTCCTATCGCAACAAGATAGGCAAACGCAGACGCGTCGTCTGCGACCTGCTTTGTGTTTCAGCAGGCTGGATGCCAACTGCACATCTTTTTGCACAAAAAGATCAGCGCCTGGCGTTCAACGCAGCAACGCAAAGCTTGTTGCCCGCAGATGCCGGTGGACTGAAACTCATGCAACCCGTTGGCGGTGCGCGCGGGGTGCTTGACCTGTCAATGTGCATCGAGGACGGCAAAGCGGCCGCGCATCGGGCTATGGCCGAGCTGGAGTTGCACAGGCATTTAGACCTGCCGCGCCCCACACCAACGTCCCATACCGGAACAACGTTTAATTCCGACCAAGGCAAAGCGTTTGTTGATTTGCAAAACGACGTCACACGCAGGGATATCAGGCAGGCCCAAAGCGAAGGCTATGACAATATCGAGCTCACCAAACGCTACACCACGCTTGGAATGGGTACGGACCAAGGCAAAACAAGTTGGACCAACGGCCTGCTGGAAATTGCCGCATTGACCGGTAAGCCCGCCGAAGCGATTGGGCACACAACCTACCGGCCCCCCTATTCGCCAGTTTCCATTGGGGCGTTGGTGGGCGCGGATGTTGGGGTTGAAATGACGCCTGTTCGTCGCACCCCGTTTCATCGAAGCTTTGAGAAATTGGGGTGTGTTTTTCAAACATCCGGTGATTGGCTCTATTCGCGCCATTTCCCGCAGGGTGCAGAAACAATGGCTCAAGCAATCAAGCGTGAATGCCGCGCGGTGCGCAACAGTTTAGGCTGCGTGGACATGTCCACATTGGGAAAATTTGATGTTCAGGGTCCAGACGCGCTGGAGTTCCTGTCACGCCTCTACTGCAACAACTTCGCAACGATCAAAACAGGGCGCCTGCGTTATGGTTTGATGCTGCGTGAAGACGGGATTGTGTTTGACGACGGCACCATCACACGTCTTGGCGAAAATCACTATCTGGTCACCGCCACAACCGCAAATACCTCTTCTGTCTGGCGTCACATGCAAAAGCTGCTGCAGGTCGACTGGCCAGATATGAATGTGGATCTGACGGACGTAACCGACCATTGGGCGACGCTTGCGATTGCAGGGCCAAACGCGCGCAAGTTGCTGGCGGCCCTCAGCCCCGACTTCAAAACCGACAGCGACAGTTTTCCATTCGCGGCCGTGCGCGAAGGCACGTTGGAAGGTGCCCTGCCCGTACGCACATTTTCGGTCAGTTTCTCTGGCGAGCTCAGTTTTGAAATCGCCACTCCTGCTGGATATGCCGAGGCGTTGATGGAACGCGTCATGAAGCAAGGTGCCGCTTGGGACATCACCCCGTACGGCCTTGAAACCCTCGACGTGTTGCGGATTGAAAAAGGTCACCTTTCGGTTGGAACAGAGATCGACGGCCGACGCACGCCTAAGGATTTAGGCATGGGCGGGATGGTTTCGTCAAAAAAGGATTTTATCGGGCACGCCTTACTGCAACGCTCTGCGCTACAGGCTGAAGGGCGCGGCGAACTTGTCGGGCTGGTTCCCGAAGACGGGACCACGCCCATTCCATTCGCAGCCCATCTGAGTGACGCCCCGCTGTTCGAGGATAATAGCGGTGTTTCGTTAGGCTATCTGACGGCTTCCGTTCACGAATCAACGCTAGGGCATCCGATTGCTTTGGCTTTCTTAATGAACGGGTCAAACCGCATGAATGAAATTCTTTGGGCGCACTCTCCGGTCGAAAACCGCTCTGTTCGCGTGCGTGTCAGCCCTTCGTGCGCCTATGATCCAAACGGGGGGCGCCTCCATGCATGATGTCTTACGCCGCACATCTGCAACTGATGCTGATGGTTACCTGACTGGCCCTCTAGGGCTCCGGTTAGACGAAGAATTCATCCCTTTAAGTGCTGTGCATATCCCTTCATCGGACCTTGATGAATTGGTTCCATTTGGCCAACGCATTTCCGGGCCTCAGGGTATCTGGCTGCGGTTATGGCCTGAAACCCTTTGGGTCTCGGGCACACCTCCGCAAAGCGGGCACAGTTGCGTCGATATCAGTGATGCGCAAACGCACATGCGCCTTAGAGGCGTCGAGGCCCTGCATTTTCTGGCGAACTATTGTACGACCGATCTGCATGATGCCGCCGTGCGCAGTGCCCGTGTCGTGCGCACTCAAATTGGGCATTATTCTGCGGTCTTGTGGTGGGAAAGTACACGCGACATCCATATCGTGGTGGCCCGCAGTTTGGCGCAATCGTTCTGCGACCACATGCGCAGTTTAGCGCTGCGCCATGACCCGACAAATTCAACGCAAAATCTACGTTCGGTGGCCCCCACTGCCCCCAACAGAAGAGGATAGAAAATGTATCTCAGAAACACATGGTATGTCGCTGCATGGGATACCGAAGTCACCCGTGAGCCAAAACAGATCAAAGTCCTTGGTGAGAAGATTGTCGTTTTCCGCAGCCAAGCTGGTGAACCCATCGCCCTGATGGACGCCTGCCCTCATCGCAAATTGCCCCTTTCCAAAGGTCGCATCAAAGGTGACCACATCGAATGTGGCTATCACGGCCTGACGTTTGATTGCACGGGAACATGCGTACGCGTTCCCGGCCAGGATCGCATTCCGGCCGCGACAAATGTACATTCATACCCTGTGGTAAGCCGCTACGATCTCGTATGGATATGGATGGGCGATCCTGCCTTGGCTGACCCTGACAAGATTTTCCATATCGAACATTTTGATGATCCTGAATGGGGCATCAATCGAGGTGACGCAATTCCGTTCGCTTGTAACTACCTTTATATTACCGACAACCTTCTTGATCCCAGCCATGTTGCATGGGTTCACCAGTCCTCGTTCGGCACCGCCGCTTGCGAAGAGGAACCGCTCACCATCACCGGAACCGACAACGGGGTGATCGTATCGCGCTGGATGTATGACACTGAGGTAGCCCCGTTTTATAAACGCCTGGTCCCGTTCGAGGGCAATTGTGACCGCGAACAGCACTACGAAGTCCGCTATCCTTCACTGGCCTACATCAAGGCGATCTTTGTCCCCGCTGGATCGGGCGGCGATGCAAATAACCTGCCCGAAGGTCAGTATTTCCAGATGGACAGTTATAACTTCATGACCCCTATCGATGAGGATACCACGCGCTATTTTTGGTTTCAGGTTCGCAATGTGAGCCCCAATGATGAGGAAGTGTCCAATTACATGAGCGAGTCGGTCATGCACGCCTTCAACGAAGATCGCGAGATTTTGGTCGAAGTCCAAAAGGGCATGAGAGATAAGATCACCCGAAACGTAGATATCGCAATTGATGCAGGACCGTTGCTGTTCCGCAGGCGGTTGCAAAAACTGATTGCAGCAGAAGAAAACTCAAATCAGGAAGCCTAGGTGTTCAGCCCCGGCATCTGGTGGATCGGATTTAAGATGAATCGATCCTGCTCGGAAGTCCAGTTTTTGCAAATGTATGCGTAAGGCGTGAGACCGCTGAGTTTTTTTGAGACGGTGCGCGTAAGTGTAGGCGTCAAGGATGTCGCCGCGATGTATGCGGCTGACCACTTCAAAGGGGGAGGCTCAGCCTCGTTGGAGAACGTTGCGCGCTTGTTCAGGTCAAAGCTGGCTGAAGCGTTTCGTCTGGCTGTGTCTTATACCCGACTGCGCCCGGTGGTGGACCATGGGTCTGTTGCCTTGCAAGGTGATTTCAATCACCCCAACAGCCAGCAAGGCGAACAATGTATAATCTTAGTTTCTTGCACGCGTGCAAGATTGACGGTGCATCAGCAATAATGCCGGACGGCAATTCGCATTGAACATCGTTTGTTCTGCATGAAAAATACTTCCATTCGTGAGTGGCACTGTTATCGTTTGAAGTGATCTGACGTCAGTGGAAGGTTAGGAATTTCGAAATCTTGCACGCGTGCAAGATGGTCGATGGCGTCGTATACAGCTTCAAAACGTGCGCGAAATTACGATGTGCGTACGGTATCTGTACAAATCACCGAAAAACGTGCTAGTTCATGTGCGAGCCGAATCCATAAGAGAATCGGAAAAGCGGAATACGACATGAGCGGTAATCTAGAACAGTTTTTGCAAGAGCTCTCCAGAGGGCTCGATAAGACCATGGTGTCTGTCAACAAAGAGCTCACGATGCGAGATCGCATCAAGCGCTCTTGGTCAATGCGTCAGTGTGCACGGTTTCTCAATGTTAGTCATCAGCATCTCACAAAGCTGGCGAAAGATCATGAAGATTTCCCGGCTGGACAATACGTGGGTAGAGAGCGGGTCTTCACTCTTAAGGAGCTGATGCACATTCGCGCGCTATTGGCAGGTACGGGTAAACGCCCTTACGAGTATCTCGCATGGCGCAAGCCCGAAGATCCTCTGCCGGTTATTTCTTTTGCCAGCCAGAAAGGTGGCACTGCCAAGTCACTTTCAGCAGCGCACTTCGCACAGTATCTCAGCCTGCATTACGGCATGCGTGTGGGTATCATGGATGCAGACCCCCAAAGTACAATAACGCTGTATTTTGTAGGTGGCGAAGAGATGCCGACCATGCCGGATGAGAACACTCCAACCATGGTGGATTTTGCGGGCCTGTTTCAGACAACCGAAGAGCAACCGTTCACGGACTACGATGCGCCGACGCTTGACACATTCTTCAAGAAGACTTCGTGGCCGGGCGTGCGATTGCTGCCAGCTCACGGTGAAACGTCTGAGGGCGAAATCCAGATTGCAAGAATTCTGCGCGCGGATATTCCAGGTAAACGGTTTTATCGATTTCTGAAAGATGCAATTGATCGTTGGCGTGTGGGGCATGTCCCAGTCACTAAACCCAACGAGCTATTGAGTGGTGGGAAAGTAGATAAATCAAAACTCGATGCAGCCCTCGTCGAGACGCTTGATTGCATCATCATTGACTATCAGCCTGCTCTTACTCTTTTCCAACTCAATAACGTCATAGCGTCTTCTTCGCTTATCATTCCTCAAACGATGAAGGGGTTCGACATCGCAACCCTTTCAACATTTGTCACGGGACTGCTGACTATGTTGCGTCACATATTCGCGAATGAGCGATTAGATATCGGCGCAGGTGCAAACATGTTGCTGCCAACCATAGTCCAAAGAACGAATGAGCAGGATTTAAAACAGGTGAGCAACCTGCTGGAAAACTGTCCGGACGAAGTGCTTCCCGTATTCTATTTGCGTTCAGACGCCATCTCTAATGCCTCTGACGTCTACCAATCAGTCTATGAGTATGAGCCAGATACCCCCGGCAAGAAGAAAGGCATCAATCGTTTTATCGACAACGCTGATGCTGTGAACGATGCGTTGGTTTCACGTCTGTGGCCCGGTTTGGAAAGAGGTTATGCAGACGCTTGGATGGAAGACTTTTATGACTTTGGAGAGGATGCAGAATGAAGCGTTCGATCAGCAGCTCTGTTTTACGCAAGAAATCATCTGAAACCGCTGACGCCCCACCTAAAGACGTCGTAAGTGAGCCTACGCAGGACGCTAGGACCATCTCGCCTGCGCCTTCCACTGGTTTGAAACCTAGGATGGGCGGCTCAGGCAGCGCTTGGAAAGCGGGAGCACTCAGTGACACTCAGGTCCTTCTGAATGAGAAACGTGCGCAGATCGTAGGTCATATTCTACAAGGAAAGCATGAGCTGGAACTTGATCCTACCCAAATCAAAGATGAGATTGGGACGGATAGACGAGATGATTGGATAGATCAGGATGCTTTCAACTCTCTGCTCGAGAGCATTGAACAAAATGGTCAAGACACACCAATTCAGATCTGGCCCGTCGATCCAAACTGGCAACCCGATCCGCTAGATCCAGAGAACTGTGCTGGCGTTCCATTTTTTCTAATCACTGGACGCAGACGGCATGCCATTGCTCAGAAGCTCGGTCGGCCTGTCAGGGCCATTTTGGCGTCGCCGGAGAAGAGAGGGGTTTCAGACGATCAGTTTGAGATGCTGTTTATGCGCTTCCGAGAAAATGAAGAGCGCGAAAACCTCGGTGCTTTCGAGCGCCTTCTATCAGTTGGCCAGATGTTTGATCGTTATGAAGCTTCGAACCCTGACAAGAAAGTAACCGCTGTTAGTTTTGCGAGCATCATCGGTGTGCACGAAAGCCACGTTTCGAGAGGGAAGGCGGTGTTTAAGGCACGCGATGAAATCTTGCACGCGTGCAAGAATGTGTATGCGCTTAGTCATCGAGAGCTTGAGAAAGTTGTTGCTGAACTCATAAAGGGTCCGGTTAAGACGGCTAAAGGTACCGCCAAGACGAAGAAGTTAACAATCATACGCAAGTTCGGACGAGAGAAGCTTTCTGTTTCATCACAAGGTGGAAAGCTATCGGTCAGCGCTGCGGGAATAGATTTGGATAAGCACAGCCTAGAGGGCTTAGGCGACATGATCGCAGCTTATCTACAAGAACATGGGTCGAAGAAATGAAACGCTCACCTGCAACGATAGGAAAGGGCGCTCGACCTTTATTGAGGTAAGAGCAGAAAGGAACATCACGTGATCTAACGGCAAAAGAAAAGCCCCCAAACCTCGCGGCCTGAGAGCTCGTCTAATTTCTGTTGCAAGACTTAGATAACTCTCCCGCGAAACGAAGTCAACGAAACAACACCGATTTGGTGAACGGGACCCTTTTGCCTTCATTCAACTGATGGAGGTTTAACAACACTCATGAAACATACAGGTTGGCGCAAGCCAACACCGGGCCTTGTCGCCGCTGAAAAGCACGCACAAGCCGGTGAACGGCTATCTATACCCAAATCACAGGCTATTGTTGCCGCAAAGAAGATCGCGGCTGCGATCGGACTGAAGTCTCAGGACCTGCTGCTTTTGGATACATTCGGAGCTGTCACGCAGCCACAGGACTGGGAGCAGGGCAGGCGGCCGATCGTATGGGCCTCCAACAACTTCCTGATGGAGCAGACAGGGTTTTCCCTTGCGACATTGAAACGCCATGCACGCCGGCTTTGCGAAGCGGGCCTCATCGCGTTTAAAGACAGTCCGAATGGCAAACGTTATGGATACAGGGATCATGAGGGGGTCATCGTGGAAGCCTACGGCTTTGATCTCGCCCCTATGGCGGCGCGCACAGCAGAGTTCGAAGCGCTTCACGTTCAGATCCTCGAAGAGCGCCAGGTCTGCAAGTCACTTCGCAACACAATCACCGTGACGCGCCGTGTGATCCGCGCGAAGATCGAGAAAGCCCTGGAGAGCCATCTCAAAGGCCCGTGGCGAGAGCTACAGGCTGAATTTGTTCTGATGCTGGAGCGACTCCCTAAACGCGCTACAGGCCCTGATAAGCTGGTCAACATCGTTGATTGGTTCAAAGCGCTACAAGAGCGCGTAGAAGCGGCTTTCGAGGCAGCGTTTGACTGGCCGCAAGAAACGGACGCAAGATCGCATCCACAGGAGGGTTCAACAGAAACTATTGCTGTCACATATTCCCAAAATATGAACCCCAGGGAGTTCACTGGTGAACCCCACATACTAACTACTATTGAACCTAAACCTGTAATTAGTAATAGCTCAGAAAAACAGCACGCGGCGGGCGTTGGGCCAGAAAGTCCACCGGTAGAGCAGGTAGAGAAACCGGAAGACGTGGATCTTGATGGCGATTGGAGCACTCACACAAACAGGCGGCGATCTGACATCGATATTCCGATGCTGATGCTGACCTGTCCACATTTTGGCGAGATGGCGCGGGGTATGGAGGGTTACATCCGTGATTGGAATGGCGTGCACAGGGCTGCAGCCAAGATCAGACCGATGGTCGGCATCTCAGAACACGCTTGGAACACAGCGCAGAGGGCACTTGGGGCTGAAGTTGCGGCCGCCGCGGTCGCTCTGATCTACGATAAGCATGCGTTGGGGGAGGTTTCCTCGCCGGGCGGATATCTGCGGGGTATGATTCAAAAGGCTCAGGCCGGTGAGTTGCACCTTGATCGCAGTTTCTATGGTCGATTGAGCGAAGTCAGGGCGTGACATGCGACACGTGACGCTTGACACTCGCTGTTTGGCAAGATAGGTAAGACGATGAAAATTGAGAACATCGGCCACAAGGGTCTACGGCGGTTCTTTGAAACAGGGAATCCGAAAGGTCTGGTGGGTGACACGGGCAGGCTTGGAAAGATGCTCGCGTTCATTGACGCGGCAGCCGACCTTGAAGAACTCGGAACGCCGCCAAACTACGGCCTTCACCAATTGACCGGTGATCGGAAGGGAACCTGGTCGATGACTGTAACAAAGAACTGGCGGATGACGTTTCGGTTGAACGACGAAGGTGCTCTGACAGACATGGAACTGGAGGATTATCATGGCTCTTGAGATGCACCCGTCTTTGACGGTCCATGTTGGCGACTGGCTTAAGACAGAAATTGTCGAACCGGCGTCGATCAGTGTCAAGGATCTGGCCGATCATTTCGGTGTATCCCGGCAGGCTGTGAGCAGCTTGCTCAATGGCAATGCGGGATTGTCCGCAGAGATGGCGATCCGCTTCGAGAAGGCCTTTGGTGTCAAGGCGGATACTCTTCTTCGCATGCAGACGAGTTATGAATTGGCGCAAGCGCGGCAGTATGAAGATGACATCAAGGTTCAAAAACTGAAAGCGGTGGCTTGATAGGGCAAGAGCGTCAGAGACCTGCCGCCTTGGTCAGATTGATCCGGAACCGATCCCGACGGCGCTGATATTTGCGTGTCATCTCGGCTGAAGCATGGCCGAGGTGTTTCTGGACATAGCGTTCGTCAACTTCGGCAGAACTCGCGAGGCCGGCGCGCAACGAGTGACCCGAGAATAGCGCCAATCGTCTTTTTTCAGGCAGGTCTGAGCGGATACCGGCGTCTAACACGGTTTGCTTAATGAGGCGCACGACGTGCTTATCCGATAGCCTTGCGGGAAGGGCTTTCTTGCCATCACGAGAGGTGCGTACGAACAGAGGCCCAAAATCGATCCTGGCAAAATGCAACCACCTCTCAAGGGCATGAACGGGGCAGGTTTGGTTGCTTGATCCCCGGCCAATCTCAACCTCGCGCCAGCCGGTCTTGGCATTCAGCGTCAGCAGGGCCCCTTCGTCGGTAATATCTACCCAGCCGCCTGAATCCGGAGTGTCGTCTTTGTAGACATCCAGGCTGACGATCTCGGAACGCCGCAACCCTCCCGCGTATCCGATGAGCAGGATTGCCCGATCTCTTAGCCCCCGTAGGTCTTGGGGCAGGGTGGCCACCATGGCGAGGATATCGTCGCGCAGAATCGCTTCCTTCTGCACCGGCGGCTTGCCATGTTTGCGTTTGATCCCGGCCAGCACGGTGACGATGTGGCGGTTCTTGCGGTCAAGTGTGAAACCGCGCTGCTGGTAGTGCCAGGCAAGGCCAGACAGGCGGCGCTCAATTGTCGAGACGGTGATTGCCGGAGCCTTGCCAACGGGTGCTGCCAAGTCCGCCAGATAGAGACCAACCATTTCGGGAGAGGGGGGCAGGAGATCCAAACCCTTGATCCGGCACCATCGCCCAAAGTGTTTCCAGTCGGCCGCGTAAGCCTTGTTGGTGTTTTCGGCTGTGGCGGCCTTGGCGTAATCGCGCGCGGTATCGGCAAGGCGATCGAGGGTGCCCGAGCCTGCAACATGAGAGGGCAGGGCGATGCCATCGCCTTTTTCTTGATCTCTCTCGTCGCCCCGAGAAGTATCACCTGCATCAGAGTGTGACGACGTCGGTTTCTCGTCCTCTATGGTCATTTTCCAGTGAACTCAGCGATGAAATTGAAGTGCTTCCCAGTCTATATTTTAGTGTCCGATAATGCAAACTTATTGGACATAGAAAAGAGGTGCAAGGTGGGGCGGTTTGCACATCATATTGTGGACGTAAGCGCCGCCTTGCGATAGTCTTGTGGTATGACCTATCAGCCAACCGTGAGCTCTGACGACCCGATCACCCTACCGAAACTGCCCGCATGGGTCACCACCGGGCGGGCAGAAACCCTTGAAACTGTGGCATTTCGGTCAGGGGCGGCCCTGACCGTGCTGGATACATTGGTCTCGGACCCCAACCATGGTGTGCCGGTGAAACTGCTGGCCAATCGCCTTGCCCTGACAGCCGCCACAGCGACCTCGAAACTGGAGGGGCGGTTGGCGCGAGAAGCTGATATCCGCGACGCCTACCACCTGACGCCCCCAGGCGAAGCGCGGGGTCCCGATGGCGATCTTTTGGCCTTTTGGCGCGATGCGGGGCGATTTCGTGCGAACGGGACTGGCGAGATTTTCGACTTGGCTGGTGCGGGCTTCGCGGGCGAGGTGGGCGCAGGGCTGAAGGCAGGACAGGATCAGGCCCGAACCCATGGGCCATTGGCCGGATGCGTGGCTGTTCTTCGTTCCGTTCTGGATGCCGACGACCGAGCGGAGCGTGCGGCGTGTCTGCTCTCTGATATCGATTTAGCGCGGGTTCTGAACTGGAAAATGGTGCTGCCGATAACTGCGCAGCGGCTGACAAAGGCGACGCTGCGCAACCTGAACGGAGAAGGGCAGGGGGCCGAACTGGCAGTCCAAGTGCGGATCCTCGAGTCCATCGAGAGCACAATACGGCTAGCCCGGGATCTGGCCCGTCGTGCCGAAACGCTTCGCAGCGTCGCCCCGAGGCTCCGCGCAAAAGGATCGGACGCAGCGGTCGATCTCTTCCTCGCCGAGGATGCCGTGGCGCCCTCAACGATGCTGTCCCCAATGATCCAAGGGACGAATTTCCCGATGACCGACCGGGCGGCACGGCGGTTCTGCGATCGGCTTGTCGAACTTGGTGTGGCGCGGGAACTGACCGGACGCCCGACCTTCCGGCTTTACGGGATCGCATCATGACGCTGGCGACCAGGAAACGGAAACCCGCGGATGAAGGTGAAGCCGTCTTTGATCGTGAGCTCGACGATTTGCCTCAAGAGCTACGCTGGCGCGAGTGGATGGGGCGGATCGAAGCGGTGCTGTTTGCCAGCGCGTCGCCGGTCGACCGCCACGACCTCGCCCGTGTGGTGGGGCAGGGGGTCTCGGTCGAGATGCTGATCGATGACATCCAGTCCGAACTCACCGGTAGACCCTACGAGTTGGCTCAAGTCGCCCATGGCTGGATGTTCCGCACGAGGATCCAGTTCGCCGAGGCAATCAAGGCGGCAGCTGATCTTGACGATCAATCCCTCGGGTTCACTGATATAGAAATGGGCGTGCTTTGCGCCATCGCCTATCACCAACCGATTGACCGGGCAGGGTTGAAGGACATTTTTGGCAAAGATGTCAGCCGCGACCTACTGGCGCGATTGCGCTTCAAGGATCTAATAGCGTCAGGTCCGCGGTCACCTCGGCCCGGGGCGCCGCATACTTTCGTGACCACGGAAACGTTTTTGGCAACGTTTGATCTGCAGACATTGCGGGATCTTCCAGAGCTTGAATTGGCTGTTGGAAAGGCGGGTGAGGAGACACAGACAGTTCAGGTCTGAGGCTCTTCGCTTTCAATTGGTCGGAGGTGGAAGCAGACTTTACGTGTATTTCTGGTTTGGTGCATCCGCCACGAAGTCACGATCCAACAGATTAGGCGCGATGTTGAACTTGTAATCGCTATCGGTTGTGACCTTGTGTTTGCGCGTTCGCACAACGGATATGCCGTTCTGACGCATCAGACGGCCAACGTGATCAAATCAGATCGCTGTCTGCGGCTGGCTGGACGGCTGCGGAACGCACGCAAACCACGTGTACTGACGCCACGAACCTTACGCAACCGATTGGCTGGAAAGCTGGACCTGTGTTCTTCGACAAATCTAGATCTCATTGCTTTAGCTCTGAGCACGGCTGATGTTGAAGACCTGTTGGCCGCGCGAGGCGCGATCGACGCGGATGGAGACATCCTCGATATTCTCCTGCAAACACGCCGCAGTGCCAAAGCAGCAAAGCACCTCTTCCAAAGATTGATTTCACAGTTTGGCGAGCCGAGGGTGATCATAACCGACAAACTGCGCAGCTATATCAAGCCGGTCAAAACACTGACCCCGAACGCTGACCATCGCGCGCACAAGGGCTTGAACAACGCGATTGAAGTGTCGCACCGGCCGACACGTAAACGAGAGAAGATCTTCGGCAGATTCAAATCCCACCGGCAGGCTCAGAGGTTTTTGGCCGCACATGACCAGATCAACCTGCTCTTGCGTCCTCGTTGCTCTCAACTGAATGCAACTTCATACCGCCACGCCCGCTCCGATGCATTCAGCCTCAGGGCAGATTACGCCGCGGAAATGGTGGCATGATCCTGCCTTTGCCAAGCTTCACAAACTGACGCCAACAACTTGGCAATACCCAGCACAAGACCTCACTTGATGGTGTGCCAGATAGCGGAAGGACGATACGTCGCCAGCCGCTATCGACATGTGATGTTCTCAGCTGTTTTGGTTTGGGGTTCGCAAATCAATCACCGCGTCTAAGCGCCTGCGCCATACAGTGAATGCCACCACCGGTTTTTGAAATCTCCGCTGTTTCGACCGCAGCGACCTCAAAACCGCGTGCGCGCAGCTGGTCAATCAGATAGGTGGATGACGTTGGCGCGATCACTTTATCATTGCCCAGCGACATCAGGTTGCAGCCCAAGGCCATAGTCTGTGGAAATGGCACGTCGATAATCTCATGTCCCTTCGCCTCAAGCCATTCCACGATGCCCGGTTCCGTACACGCAAGGCACACGGCGGTCAGTTTTTCGGCAATGGGTACGACCATCAGATCAATATGGACGTAGTATTCGTCGATGAAGGCAAGACGCACTTCCCAGCCTTCAGCCTCGAACCACCCTGCCACCTGACGCGCCCCCGGCTCATTGGTCCGGGCATCCCCGCAGCCGATCAGCACGCAGCCCTCTTCGATCACATTGAAATCGCCGCCCTCGAAAGTACCGGCTGTCACCATGTCGTAGATCGGGATACCCAGCTTTTCATAGGCACGGATGGCCGCATAGTTTTCACCGCGTCGCCACCATTGTGACATGGCCGTGATGAAGGCCCCGTAAGGCGTCATCACGCTGGAATCGCGTGAATAGACCTGCATGGTCAGTTCTGGTTCAGGCTCAAGCATATGAACATTCACGTTGAAGTGTTTATAGGCCGAGACAAGTTCGGCATGTTGGGCCTGAGCCACCTGAATGTTGCAAGGCGCTTCGCGCAGATGCTTGCGCGACAAACTGGACGTTGCGCGGTGAAACAAATGCGCAGGCGAGCCAAGCAGAACGTCGGTGAGCGGATCCGTCTCGTTGCGAAACCCCCAGTTTGTTAGGGGTGCCGTGCTTCCGTTTTGATTGCGGCGCTGAAGGCTGAAGGTGTCTGAGTGTTTATCAAGGGCCATTGTGTTCTCCTGCTAAATCAAGCGTCGGGCACGGTGGAGGGGATCCACCAATCTTGTCCGCGCGGGGTGTTGATATATTCGGGCCAGCGAAAATGGATCGGTGGATCATAATCACAAAGTGGTGGGTGCCACGTGGTGCCGCCAATGCCGCCACCCGTTCGTGTCTGGAACTCTTCCATAGCCGCATCGCGTGCGCCTTCGTCTTCGAGCAACCGGATTGCTACGCAAGCCAGTACCTTGGCGGCGGTTTGCACCATTGGATCAATTGTGGCGGGTATGCCGCCAAGCGCGTTCATTACCCAAGGCGGATAGGCGCCCGTTTCTGGTGCCTTTAGCGCCGGGCGGGCGATATAGAACCGTGCAGTTGGCGTGTGCCAGGTCATATCGGTATAATCATCAGATGTTGAATTCAGCTGAGAGGGTGGCAAATCCCGACGTAGGATCGCTTCGGCCTGCTGTGGTTCAACCAACTGCGTCAGAGCGTTGATGAATGGTTCCTCCATCGGGACCATCCCCAGATTGCGCTGAATGTCGCGCGCTACACCTTTAGCCGCTTCGTCCCAAACCGGAGCCCCGACCTGTTGCAAGGCGCCCCACACGACATTTGCCATCGCATGATTTGCCAAACCAGGGCGGGATTTGCTGACCCAGTGGCGCTCCCATCTACAGCCGGTCATTGCAGCACTGGCGGCGGCGTTGCGGTCCAGAACGGCGGTGATCTGTTCGGCCATCGCCACAGTTGGCACGCGCATCATATATTGGATCTCTGCCAGACCTGCTGGCAGGTTGTCTGCGGTGGCCTGCCCGGCGGTCAGGATCGCTTCGGATACTGACCAGCCGCCTTGATGGGGCAGCATCGCCTCGCGCAGCGCCTTTGAAGACTGATACATTGTCATCAACGCGTCATTCGCGCCAGGGGCACGCACGGCGGAATGAGATTGGGGAATGGGCGCACCATCGCTGCTGCCCCAGCTCTCAGGAGCATCACAGATAAAGCGGTAAACCATCGCATAAGCAGCGCCACAATGCGTATCCCAACGCACCGTATTGCACATTGGCAGCATGTAGAACGGATGGAACGACAGCATCGCTGCCAGCCCGTCGTAGTATCCTTTGGCCGCATGGATCGGCTTTGATCCCCGCACCTTTTCCGCCGGCTCTCCGGTATAACGCAGACCGCCCTTGATGCCGTGTTTTTCCATCGCCGCTTTGGCGGCCAGCAGCCCACCCAGCGTCGCAATGCCAAGCCCCGAGTGCGGGTCGGTATGCCCGCCTGCTTGAAATCCCAACCCTTCGCGCGGTTCTCGACGGGTCGATGCCGCCTGACAATTGCCCGGAACAGCGTCGTACTCTGCATACATGCCGATTACCGGACCAGCGCCGTTTGACCATTCCGCGCAAAAGGCCGTAGGCATACCGCCAGAACCTTCTTCAACCCTAAAACCTTCGGCGCGCAGCCGTTTCACATACCATTCTGCCGAGCGGTACTCGCGCCAGGCCGGTTCAGCGAAATTGAATATTGTCGCGCACCAATCCGACAGCTCGGCTTGCCGAGAGTCGACAACAGCCAGTGCGCTTGATTGTGCATTCGACAGGGGCATCGGATTTTTCATGGTGCCAAGTAACGCAGCGCTACAGCAGATAGAAAAGTGAAATCATTTCAATCAACCTGCAAATTTGGTTCACCTCGTGGCTGGTTTCACCAAACGCATGTTGTATACCTACCCTAAAGTGAGAGATGTGATATGAAACGGCTACCTTCAACTCAAGCGCTGCGCGCTCTTGAGAGTTTTTTGCGGCACGGGGCGGTTTGGAAAGCTGCGGATGAACTGAACCTCACCCGCAGCGCAGTTAGCCATCAACTGCGTTTGCTGGAACGCGATCTTGGGTTCGCGCTGTTTAATCGCGTGGGAACCCGGATCGAACTTACCACTCGTGGGAGCACCTACGCCAATGACGTATCCGCTGCTCTGTCATTGATCAGCTTGTCCGCTGCGCGCAATGCCGGGCAGGAATTGTCCGGCCAATTATGTATCAGCTGTACCCCCGGTTTTGCCGCGACCTGGCTTAGCACAAAAATCGGAAAGTTCAGGCGGAACTTTCCCGAAATAGCCCTTTCTATAATCACACCAAAACTGCTTGAAGATGTTACAAACCCCGATGTGGATGTGTTTATAGCCTTTGGTGAAAGCACCATGAAAGATGTAGAAGTCGAGTTATTAAAGGAAGTTGAGTTCACCCCTTTGATCAGCCCGGTTCTGCTGAATAGGTTGGGCGCGTTTCAGGAACCAGGTGACGTTTTGCGGGGCGATCTTTTGCATCTAGCCGATCAGGAAGACTGGAAAGCGTGGTTCCAAGCTGCTGGTTGCTCTCCTGATTTGACAAATTCCGGTGTCTTTTTTGCAGACATGAATCTGGTTTATGGGGCTGCAATGAACGCTCAGGGTTTGGCGATGGGGGATGAATTCATCTGCCGCGAGGCGATGGAGACCGGCCACCTGGTGCGGTTGTTTGATTTGTCCATCAAGTCACCCAAGGCATATTATCTGGCAATCCCATCCGCGAAATCCGACTTTGCCAGCGTGGTCGCATTCCGAGATTGGATCTTGGATGAATTATCACGTTCGAACACCTAAATATCTGCCTTTGGCAAATTCTATTTGCCAATGATGTAAAAACAATTCGTTTGTCAGGAAGTATTTCCTCCTTCTAGCTTAGGCCACACGGAGGAAGCCATGCTTGCTAAAACACGCGCAGCTGAGATTGACGCCCAAAACGTCGGCAAGGATTTTGGCAGCTTTACAGCGCTTGATGATATCTCCTTGACTGTTGGCTGCGGTGAGTTTCTGACCCTGCTGGGGCCGTCGGGGTCCGGCAAGACAACCTTCCTGATGGTTTTGGCCGGCTTTGAGGCGGCGACCCGTGGGCGGATGACGCTGGATGGGCGTGATGTCACGCATGTCCCACCCGAAGATCGCGGATTTGGCATGGTGTTTCAGGGCTATGCCCTGTTCCCGCATATGAGCGTCGCGCAGAACATTGCATTCCCCCTCAAGGTCCAGCGCCGCAGTGCATCCGACACTAAGCGCCGCGTCGCAGAGATGATTGAAATGGTGGGTCTTGGGGGCCACGGCCAAAAACGCCCATCCGCCCTGTCGGGTGGCCAGCAACAACGCGTGGCCCTTGCGCGGGCTTTGGCCTGTGAGCCATCGGTGCTTTTACTGGACGAGCCGTTTTCAGCTTTGGACAAGAACCTGCGCAACCAGATGCAGGACGAGGTGCGCAGGTTACATCAGGAAACCGGTACCACCTTCATTTTCGTCACCCATGATCAGTCAGAAGCCTTGGCGTTGTCTAACAAGGTTGCGATATTTGAACAGGGCAAGCTGCAACAGATCGGCACGCCACGTGATGTTTACGAACAACCCCAAAACCGATTTGTTGCGGAATTTTTGGGGGATATCAACATCCTGCCAATGAGTGACGTCAAAAGCCACGGCAGGTTTACAGAAGGGCTGTTCGAAGATCAGGCCCTGCGCATTGTGCGCCCGGCACAGTCGTTCGGTCAAACCTTGGCCGTGCGGCCCGAGTACATGCATCTGACGAACAAACAGCAGTCAAACGGCAATTCCATCGCGGCAACGATCACCGGCCTGACGTATCTGGGCGCGGAAACCCGGCTTGATCTCACAACCCGTGGTGGCACGCATTTGATACTGTCTCAGGTCACGGCCGACTTGCCTCAAGGGTTTGGCCCCGGATCTGAGGTGTGGGCAGGCTGGTCCGAAGACAAGGGCATTCTACTATAGCGCGAGGGGCCGCCCGGACTGCGAAAGACGACCAATTTTCAATAGGGAGAAAGACACATGGACGGAAATTTTCAGAAGGACTGCCTTGATATTCTGGCTACCAAAACCCAGAAAGGTGATATTTCGCGACGCAGCTTTACCACGCTGGCAACTGCCCTTTTGGGCACAACGGCTCTTGGACTGCAGGGCACGCCGGTACTGGCTGATAGTGGTGAGCTGGTGTTCGTCAACTGGGGTGGGGATGCCATTACGGCCTTTGACACCGCCTTTGGTCAGCCATTTCAGGAAGACGGCGGCGTGGTCGTAAAACAGGATGGATCCGGCCCAACTGAAGGCGCTATCCAAGCCCAGATCGAAAGCGGCAATCCAACCTGGGATATTGTTGATGCTGATCCATTCTCGGCGCAGGCATTGGGTCGCAAGGGCATGATGGAACCGATTGACTACAACGTGGTTGATCGTGGCAAAATGCGCGAAGGCTTTGGCTGGGATTACGCCGCATCATCCTATTTCTATTCATATGTCATCGCCTATGACGCGACCAAATTCGGTGACAATCCCCCAACCGGTATGGCCGATTTCTTTGACGTTGAAAATTTCCCAGGCAAGCGCGCCATGTACAAATGGGGTGTTGGCGTTTGGGAAGCCTTGCTGATGGGCGACGGTGTGGCACAGGGGGATCTCTATCCATTGGACATTGCCCGCGCCCACGACAAGCTGCGCGCATTCAAGGACAATGTCGTGGCCTTCTGGGGCGGTGGTGCTGAAAGCCAGACGCTGATGTTGGAGGGCGAAGCCTCAATGGCGTTGGTCTGGTCAACACGGGCCAAGCTGCTGGAAGAGGATAGCGAAGGCGATATCAAGTTCATCTGGGTGGATGGGTTGTTGGCCCCCGGGTCCATGGCCGTGTTAAAGGGCAACCCGGGTGGCGCTGAGACGGCGATGAATTTCATTGCCTCGGCGCAGGATCCCGCGCGTCAGATTGCCTTGTTTGACATCCTGTCAAATGGTCCGGCGAACCCAGCAGCTGATGCGTTGATCCCGGCGGACCGCAAAAGGTTCAACCCAGTCGATCCGGCCAATTTTTCCGTGCAGGTTCCGTTACAAATGGAATGGTACGAGGCCAATTATGGTGCGGCGCTTGATGAGTATCTCGGTATTGTCTCTGCCTAACCAAAGGGCGCTGCACTTGGCTCTCCCACAAAATGCAGCGTCCATCTGAGGACTGATATGCCGAGATTGTCAAAATCTGCTGTTCTGCTGGGCCCGCTCCTGTTGTTCCTGGCTCTGACGTACATCCTGCCGTTTCTTGGCGTGATCAGCTGGAGCGTGACGCTCCCCGAGGTCGGGGTTGATCAATATGCAACCGCACTGAGCGATCCGCTCATTCTTTCGGTGTTTTGGCGCACCTTGCGGATTTGCGCGATGGTCACGCTGATCAGTGTGACGGCGGGCTACATGATTGCCTTGCTTTGGGTGCGGGGTGGCACGCTGGCCCGGCTTTTGTGTGAATTATGTATCTTCATTCCATTCTGGATATCGGTTCTAACCCGCGCTTTTGGTTGGCTTGCGCTGCTGTCAAATCGCGGCCTGATCAACAGTTGGCTGCAATCTATCGGTCTACTGGATGGCCCGCTGGCACTGGTACGAAATGAGATCGGCGTGGTCATCGGAATGGTGCATTTCCTGATCCCCTTTGCCGTCTTTCCAATTGCCACCGCGATGCGAAATGTCGATGAACGCGCCGTGATGGCCGCGCGTGGGATGGGGGCTGGCCGTGCGCGCATTTTCTGGCAAGTCTTTGTACCGATGACTGCGCCGGGCATCCTTGGCGGGGCGCTGTTGGTCTTTGTTTTTGCCATTGGGTTCTTTGTGACGCCGGCAATCCTAGGCGGCGGGCGCAGCGTGATGATTGCTGAGCTCATCTACCTGCGTATCTTTCAAAGCCCGAACTGGGGTCTTGCGGCGGCCATCAGCGTTGTTCTGATGCTGTCAATTGCCGCATTGCTGGCGCTGCTGCTGCGACAGCTGCAACCGGGGGGCGCGAAATGACAACCCTGCGCCCCGGTCTGATAGCAGCGCTTCTTGCCGCTGTTGTTGCCATTTTTCTGATGATGCCTTTGCTCGCAGTTGTGCCCGTTTCATTCACGCCAAAGCGGTTTTTGTCGATCCCCACGGATGAATGGTCGTGGCGACATTACCGCACCCTGATCGAAAATCCGGCATGGGTGAATGGCATCTGGCTTTCTGTCCGCGTTGGACTGCTCAGCGCTGCCGTGTCTACCTTGTTGGGGCTGTTTTTCGCGCTTGGTATCTGGATGATGCGGCCGCGATTTGCGGGACTTTTGATGGGCATTGCGTTGCTGCCGATGGTGGCCCCACCTGTTGTCTCGGCGTTGACGCTCTATTTCTTTCTGATCACTCTGAGCCAATACAATGGCATTATCGCCTATGACACCTTGGCAGGCGTCGTGTTGGCGCATTCGGTGATGATCGCCCCTTTTGCGGTTGTGATGATTTCCGTCTCACTGGCCCAGGTTGACCGGCGCATTGATCTGGCGGCCCGTGCCATGGGTGCAGGTTTAGCGACCCGCATCCTCAGAGTGATCATCCCCAACATCCGTTTTGGTCTGATTGTATCCTTCTTCCTGACCTTCGTTTTGTCGTGGGAGGAAATTGCTGTCACCATCTTTATCACCTCAGTGGATGCAGTGACATTGCCGCGCCTGATGTGGATGGGATTGCGTGACAACATCGACCCGGCGATTGCAGCAATATCCGTTGTTCTGATTGTTATCGTCGCCCTGATCGCTATCACCAGATCGCTCTTTTCCAGTTGGGTTTCGTCGCGCCAATAACTTGAGATGTGCCATGGTTATGAAAGCGGAAGACCCAGATGGCGACTAAGAGGTCTAAGCCCCAGAGGTTGTCGGGACTGAGCTACTCCCTATTTGTTGGACAGGATCTGAGCTACTCTTTGCACCTGCTGATCGGGGTTTGTTGTTACATTTGTCTGCCAATAGTCCACGGCAGGTGGTTTGCCGCCAAGTGCAGAATGTGGGCGTTTGTGATTGTAGAACTCGATCCATTCTCTGACGCTGGGCTTGGCTTCCGATCCGGTTTCTCAGGCGTGCAGATACCGGTTCTTCGGCAGGCAATACCTAAACTTGAAATGACACCAGATACCTACTCAAGTCAGAATATTATCCAGCGCACTGTGCTGCGGTTACAGCGACCATCAGTACAATATCCTCAGTGCTGCATCCCCGTGAAAGATCGTTCGCGGGCTGCGATAGCCCTTGAAGAACTGGCCCCACGGCAGTGGCGCCGCCAATACGTTGTGCCACTTTGTAGGCGATGTTGCCTGCGTCCAGATTTGGAAAAACGAATACATTGGCACCACCACCCAGAACAGAGTCGGGAGCCTTTGATGCAGCGACGGCCGGCATAAAAGCTGCATCGAACTGTAACTCGCCATCGACCATCAAATCTGGGGCGGTATCGCGTACAAGTCGTGTTGCTTTTACGACTTTCGAAACTCTTTCCCCTCTAGCACTGCCTTTTGTCGAAAAGGACAGCATCGCCACGCGAGGCGCATCTTGGGTTAATTGAGCAAACGACGTTGCAGACGCCATTGCAATCTGCGCCAACTCGTCTGCGTCGGGGTCGATCACAAGTCCCGCATCGGAAAAGACATGCACGCCTTGTTTGGGATGATGGTCCTGATCTAGGATCATCAGGAAGAAGCTGGAAACCATTTTGGCATCCGCCGCTGTGCCTATGACCTGAATGGCTGTACGAACGATCTCGGCGGTGGATGTTGCGGCACCACCTAATGTACCGTCAGCATGGCCCAGTTTTACCAGAAGTGCCGCGTAAACGTGCGGGTTTTCCACAGCTTTTGCAGCAAGATCGATTGTGACACCTTTGTGTTTGCGCAAATTGTGGAAATAGTCTGCCATGGGAGTTCTGAGATCGCTGTCCGTTGGATCATGGATTTCAATCCCGTCGAGTTCTTGCCCGCCTTTGGTGGAGAGAGCTGCATCAATGGCGCTTTTGTTCCCGACCAGCACCACTTGCGCAAGGCCCTGCTTGCGCGCCTCTATTGCCGCTGCGATGACCCGAGGATCTTCACCCTCGCTCAAAACAATTTTGCGGTTCAGCCGAACAGCTGTATTCAGAATGCGCGTCATCGGGTTCATTGTCATGTCCTCAAATGCCAGTCGTGTGGGTCAATCGGCGCTGTAGTCGCGAATTACGAAATGCTTGGTAGTTGTTTCCAACACATTCCAGTATCCAACGAAGCCGTTTGGGATCAGAAAACTGTCGCCCGCGCGAAAATCCTGCACCGTGCCGTCTTCGGAAATCAGCTGTGCGTGGCCTGAAAGGAAATAGCAAAACTCGTCTCGGTCGGCGAAGGCATGCCATTTACCCGGCGTACTGGTCCACGTCCCCGCCAGCAAAGTGCCATCAGCGCTTGTAAATCGCATCTGTGTTTCGTGATGTGGGTCACCTTCGACAACGCGGTCAGGCAAATCGGCGAGACGCCGCTTTGTGATCGATACGTCTTCTTGAAAGTCTACAATACGCATAACGGTGTTCTTTTCTGTTTAGTTGGCGAAATGGGTAATGCCATAAAGGATGAAGCCTGCGATGAAGATTGTCTGGGCCACGATAAGAATGATTGCCTGCCCGCCGACATCGAAAATTGTCTTGAGTGAGGTCTTCATGCCGACGGCGGCAATAGACACCAGCAGTGCCCACTTTGACATATCAGCAAGGAAACCTTGCATGAATGCTGGGATCAGACCGAAAGAATTGATTGCGGCGAGGATCAAAAACATGATGACAAAAAATGGCATAAGCGGCGGACGTTTGCCGTCTGCCTGAGGATCATCGTCAGCATAGGTGCGGATGATAAGTGCGAACACCAGCACGACCGGCGCAAGCATGGTCACGCGGATCAATTTCACAAGCGTCGCGGT
This sequence comes from Sedimentitalea sp., assembly GCF_039973035.1. Taxonomy (NCBI): domain Bacteria; kingdom Pseudomonadati; phylum Pseudomonadota; class Alphaproteobacteria; order Rhodobacterales; family Paracoccaceae; genus Sedimentitalea; species Sedimentitalea sp. Next base: position 31,513 of record NZ_JBDWLR010000007.1, on the reverse strand, counting down.
TTCTCCGGTCTCATTGCTGACCGAGAAGCCAGCACCAACGACTTGCGCCACATCGTGGATCGTTCCACCAAGGAAAACACCAGCGGCAAGATCATCCAACTCAAGCCAATCCGTGATGATTGGATAGGCGATCATCGCGATGGTGGACAAGATCGTGACACTCAACACGGTAAAAATCAGATTTCGTTCAGAATGCTCGTTCTTGGGCAGAACGGCTGCAATCGCCATCGCAGCTGATGCGCCACAGATGGCCACAGATCCGCCCGTCAGCAGCGCAAAACGCCACCCCCGCCCCAGCAGTTTTGCGCCCAGAAGGCCAAACAGAATAGTCAGAATGACACCTGCAACGACAAGCCCAATCAGCTTTGGCCCCAGCCCAATGAGCAGCTCAACGCTGATGCGCGCACCCAACAAAGCCACGCCAATTCGCAACACTGTTTTGGACGTAAAAGCGATGCCCGGAACGCAACGCCCTTCTTCAGCCAAGAAATGGAAAGCAATCCCCAACAGCAAAGCCATAAGCATCGCGGGCGCGCCGTAGTGCTCTGACAAGAACTGCGCACAAACTGCGATCACAACCGAAACGGCAAACCCCGGCCCGTTGGTTGAGAAAAACGCAGGGACGCGGTTCATGAAGGTCTGGGAGGAACTTGCAATCGATGTCATCAGACATGCTTTCCGTGACCGCACCAGATCAGTCCGGCACGTCAACATATGTTAAGTGGTAAGAAAGAGTGATCGCGTCACTCACAGAATATTGTCGGAGAGGCACCCAAGCGGCCGCCTCTCCGTTTTGTAATGGGCTTAGACGAACTGCTGCTTTTGCATGTCGCCTTTGTTGATGCCTGCCACCGAAACCGGCTTTTTCATCGCGTCGCGGCGGAAAGGTTCACCTAGCTCTTGGTTCAGGACAACTTCGATGAACGTCGTGACGTTGTCTTTCATCTGCTCTTTGACGGCTGTGTTAAGCGCGTCTGTCAGTTGATCCATACCAGTGACCTGCACGCCTTTAAGGCCACAACCCTTTGCAATCTCTGCATAGTTCACACCTTCGTTCAGCTCCGTGCCGACAAAGTTATCGTCAAACCACAGTGTTGTGTTCCGCTTTTCAGCGCCCCACTGGTAGTTGCGGAAGATGATCATGGTGATCGCAGGCCAATCGCCGCGGCCACAGGCTGTCATCTCGTTCATTGAGATGCCAAATGCTCCGTCACCGGCAAAGCCGACAACCGGAACATCCGGGCAGCCGATTTTCGCGCCGAGGATCGCAGGCAAGCCATACCCACATGGGCCAAATAGACCAGGTGCCAAATATTTGCGGCCTTGATCAAAAGACGGATAGGCGTTGCCAATCGCGCAATTGTTGCCGATGTCGGACGAGATGATCGCATCCTTTGGCAGCGCTGACATGATTGCAAGCCAGGCCTGACGCGGTGCCATGTGTTCTGGCTTGGCCTTGCGCGCACGCTCGTTCCAGTCGATGCCTTCGTCCGCATCGTCTTCGTGAACCATAGACGACAGTTCTTGCGCCCAGCGGGATTTTGTCAGCGCCACCAGCTCGGTACGCTCTTTGCGGCCCTTGTCGCCTGCGCCATCCGCAAGGTTTTCCAACAGTTGCTCGGCCACACGCTTGGCGTCACCCTGAATGGCCACGTCAACCTTTTTGGTTAAGCCGATGCGGTCAGAGTTGATGTCGACCTGAATGACCTTTGCATCCGTAGGCCAGTAATCAATGCCGTACCCGGGCAGCGTGGAAAACGGGTTCAGACGGTTGCCAAGGGCAAGGACCACGTCTGCCTTCTGGATCAACTCCATCGCCGCTTTCGAGCCATTGTAGCCCAAAGGTCCAACGCCCAGCGGGTGCGAACCCGGGAACGCATCGTTGTGCTGATAGTTACAAGCAACGGGCGCATCCAATGCTTCTGCCAGTTTGGCACTTGCATCGATCCCACCGGACAGAACCACACCTGCACCGTTCAGGATAACGGGGAATTCAGCCTCTGACAGCAGCTTGGCCGCGTCTTTGACCGCTTGCTCGCCCCCTTGCGGGCGCTCCAGACGGATGATCTGGGGCAGCTCGATGTCGATGACTTGCGTCCAGTAGTCGCGCGGGATGTTGATCTGCGCAGGGGCAGAACCGCGCCACGCTTTTTCAATCACGCGGTTCAAGACTTCGGCCATGCGAGACGGATCGCGCACTTCTTCCTGATAGCAAACCATGTCTTCGAACAATTTCATCTGCTCGATTTCCTGAAAGCCGCCCTGACCGATGGTCTTGTTTGCGGCCTGCGGTGTCACCAACAACAGCGGCGTGTGGTTCCAATAGGCTGTTTTGATCGGCGTAACGAAGTTGGTGATGCCAGGGCCGTTTTGCGCAATTGCCATGGACATCTTGCCGGACGCGCGTGTGTAACCATCCGCGATCATACCGCCAGATGTTTCATGTGCGCAGTCCCAGAATTTGATTCCTGCATCAGGAAAGATATTCGAAATCGGCATCATTGCGGAACCGATAATGCCAAAGGCGTTGTCGATACCGTGCATTTGCAGAACCTTAACAAAGGCCTCTTCGGTGGTCATTTTCATGTCTGTAATCCTTGTGTCAGGGCGTTAGAGAATTTCGTCTTGAAGATAGTAATAAGGATAGGCCATTCGCTGACCCAACCGACGGAACGGAGTCAAAATGCCATGGCTTGGCAGTTGTGACGTAAAGATGGGAAGCTTGAGGTCTTTGCCTTCACCTGCCACCATCTGCGCCATGCGCTTACCAGCTTGTGCAGAATACATCACACCGTTGCCGCCATAGCCCATCGCATAAAAGATCGTTTGTTTTGGATTTGGCTGGAAAATGCGTGGCATCATGTCATGACTGACATCCACCCATCCCCACCAAGAGTAATCAAGCTCGATCCCTTCCAGTACAGGGAACTTGCGATAAAGGCCCTTTTGCAACAGCGCGAGGTGCTTGGGATTTTCCGCATCCGTTCCAGTGATGGCGCTGCGGCTTCCGATCTGAACACGGTCGTCGGGCAGAAAGCGATAGTAGTGCCGCAAGGTGCGCGTGTCTGTCAGTGGGGATTTCACCTTAAACCCGCATTCTGCTTTCTCTTCTTCGGTCAGCGGGCGCGTCACGATAGAGTTCGACAAAATCGGCATAAGGCGATGTTTGGTTTTTTCGTTCAGGCCGGGCGGTGTGTAGCCAGCGGTTGCCAACGCAACTGCGCGCGCGCGCACAGTGCCGCCGGGCGTAGTGAGATGATGCACCCCGTCCACGGTTTTCCAACCCATCACAGGGCTTGCGGTGTGGATTTTCGCGCCGAGTTTGCGCGCAAGACGCACATAGCTGAACGCCAGCTTCGCGGCATGGATGGAGGTACCATCAGGCTCCCACATCGCACCGTTTGCTTCTTGGTCGCGCACGTATTTCTCGTGCAACTCGCCTTTTGAAACCATGCGCGAACCGTAACCGAACACATCGTTCAGCAGTCCGCATTCCTTTTCCAGCTTTGACATCACCTTTTCGCGGTGCGCCAAATAGAAATGACCACCAGTCTGAGGGTCGCAATCAATGTCGTCCGACCCAATCAGGTCGTTGAATAGCTCAAATGCTTCGGTGACTTCTGCATGCATGCCCTTCGCAACATCAACACCCCAACGCTTGATCCACTCGGATCGCTTCAGGCGGCCAGACGAAATCTGCGCCTGACCACCATTGCGGGTGGAACAGCCCCAAGCGACTGTGTTGGCTTCAAGAACATGCGCTTTGATACCGTGTTCTTTGGCCAGATGAATTGCGGTCGACAGACCTGTGTAGCCGGAGCCGATGACAACAACATCCACGTCGATATCACCAGTCACAGGGCCATCGTCTTCAGGCGGAGTGCCCGCCGTGCCGATCCAATACGTCGGCGCATGATCCCGGTTGTGCCCGGGACCAGAATCGACAATCGGATCGTATCTAGGATCGTAGCTGGCCTTGGGCCAGTGCTTGGGTCTGTTCGGCATTTTGCAACTCCTTGAGCGAGATGAAAATTACGCTTTGAAAGGCGGGCGGGATTTGCGCAGGGCTTGCTTTACGATGATCATGCCATCGCGCAGGGTGAACAGATCAGCACCCTGTGCTTCGACGCGCATGCCATCAGCGCCCGTGCCTGAGAATGTCCATTCAGATACCGCGCGATCACCGTGAACAAAGTGGCTGTGGTGGTCCCAATGCGCGTCTTTCATACCGGCCCAAACGCCAGAGAAAGCTGTCGCAATAGCGTCTGCGCCTTCAACTTTGCCGCCATACACTTCGTCACCGCCAACAGTGTAGAATACGCAATCGTCGGCGAAGTGGGTCATGACGCCATCAACATCGTGACGGTTGAAGGCATCAAAGGTATCGGACAAGTCTTGAACTGTCAGTGTCTTGGTCATGGTAGTCTCCTGATTTTTAAGTGAATTTAGGTGCTTGGGTCGGTGTCCCGATACGGGACGACCAGTGTTGGTATGGGGGATCGTCGCAGCACTCGTTTCGCGACGGTCCCTAGAAAGGTTTGCGAGAACCCGTGTTCATGCGCGCCAATCACGATCAAATCGCATCCGAGCTCGGAGGCACGACGCAGGATCACTTCTGCTGGGTAGCCATCGACAAGCTCGATGGACGCAACCTGCTTCTGGACATCCTTGTTTTCCTCGCTGACATGCTGCCAGAACTCTTTCTGCCGCTCTGCCATGATCGTGCGCACGTGCTCATGCCGCGCTTTTTGCGCGGTTTCACTTGACCCCGTTGTCTGCATGTACATTTGCAGTGCGGTCCTTGTTTCGTCACTCATAGGCTGGACCGCATGCACCAGATGCAGCTTGGCTCCGGTTGATGCCGCAAGGCTGGCCGCATGACACATCGTGTATGCGGAATGCTTGGACAAGTCCGTCGCACAAAGGATATGTGTAATCGTCTGTTTCATAGGGAACTCCTTTCCAATCGCGGATCAATAGCCAAAGAACCGTGGCAGCCAGAGCGAGATTTCGGGAACAAATGCGATGATAAAAATCGCGATCGTGTTGATGAACGCGAACGGCAGCGCCGCGACCGAGATCTTTTCGATCGAGATGTTTGAGATGCCCGAAGCAATGAAGAGGTTCTCTCCCAACGGAGGTGTTTGGAACCCGATGCCAAGGCAGCAGACCATGACCACGCCAAAGTGGATTGGATCAATCCCGACGCTGTACGCTACAGGCAACATAACCGGCACCAAGATCAAAATGGTGGCAAGCGTCTCCATGAACATGCCGACGAACAGCAGGAAAAAGATCACCAGCGCCCAGATGATGTAGATGTTGTCAGTCACAGACAGCATGCTGTCAGCAATGACTGCCGGGATTTGGTTTTCCACGAGAAGGCGACCAAAAACAGTTGCGGTGAACATGATCAACAGAACTCGGCCCGTTAGCCAGGTTGTCGTTTCAAGAGCGGTAAACAGTTTTGTCCAGCTGAGTTCGCGATAAATAAACGTACCAATGATAAGCGTGTAAAAGATTGCTACGATGGCTGCCTCGGTCGGCGTAAAGAAGCCGGAATAGATGCCACCAAGGATCACAACAGGAGCCATCAGCGCCCAGAAGCCACGATACAATTCACACCAGATCTGACGTGCAGACCAACCTTCAGCAGAGCCTTTGTAGCCGTGCTTTTTGGCAAGAATATAGTTCATGATCAAAAGGCTGCCTGCGATCAGAAACGCTGGCATGAATCCGGCGATAAACAGCTTTGGGATCGAAACAGTCTGGAATTGACCGAATTTTTCAACCGCTTCAGGTGGGGCAGGCATACCAAGGGCTGCAATACCGAAAATGATCAACGGGATGGATGGCGGAATAACGATACCGAGGCCACCAGACGACGCAGTGATTGCGGATGCGTAACTGCGCCCATATCCGCGTTCAATCATCGCTGGGATCATCAGCATGCCAACGGCCGCCGTCGTTGCCGGGCCAGAGCCCGAGATCGCTCCAAAAAACAAACAGGCAAAAACAGTAGCTGCAGACATGCCGCCAGTGAAAGGGCCCGCGAAACTCTCGGCTACGTTGATGAGACGCCTCGATAGGCCGGACGCTTCCATCAGCGCCCCTGCAAGGATGAAGGCAGGCAAGGCCATCAATGGGAACGAGCCCACCGAGGTAAAGGCGATCTGCACAAATTTGATCGGGTTTTCGTCCAGATAGAGAAATGAGATAAGTGTTGAGACACCCAAGGCAACCGTGATCGGCGCGCCCATGAACAACAACAGCAAGAACCCTCCAAAGAGGACCAGGATGATTTGGCTTTCCATTATCTTTGCTCCCCATCAAGATCTGGCTTGCCAGAATCTTCGGTAATTTCTGCGCGCACTTCTTCGAGGTCGATTGCATCAGGGTCGCGCAAATCTTCGCCCAGAATGATTTTTTTGTAATTCACCTGAATGACCCGGATGGTCATCAAAGTGAACGCAATCGGCAGCACGATGTAGACCCAGCTCAGGTGGAACCCCATGGTTTGGGACGACTGAAAACGGTTCATCTTGTTGAAGATGAAATCTATCGAGAGGTAGACAAAGTAGACGTTGAAGAAGATCCAGAACAGATCGGCAAAGGCCGCAATGTATTTGATTTTCGAAGGTGGCAAAAACTTGAATTGGAAGGTGACGCGGTTGTGGGCACCCATCTTGGCCGCATAGCTCGCCCCAAAGAAGACGAACCAGACGAACATGTAGATCGACAGTTCTTCGACCCACGAGAATGAAAAATCGAACAACGTGCGCACGATAACCTGCAAGAACAGCAAGCACACGAAAATCGCCAAAAGCGTACGACAGATGTAGCTTTCGATATTGTCTACGATGTACCAAAGTTTAGCCATTGTCCCCTCCCACTGAGATGAGACAAGCGCTCATGAGCGCTTGTCGTTCGCTTTAAGTCAGACTTATTCAGAGACGGGATCACGGCCGATTTCAGCCAAAACAGCGTTCAGCTTTTCAATGCCGCCGATGCTCTCGTAGAATTTTGGCCAAACAGCAGCTGTCGCCAGGTCAATGAACTCTTGCTCATTGTTTTCTGGGTCATCAATCTGCATGCCTTGGTCCAACAGGATCTGCTTGATCTCGGCTTCCTTGTCGCGCAGGAACTGTGCAGATGCCGCAGTGGCTTTTTTGCCTGCTTCAAGGATGATCTCCTGATCGGCAGCGGACAGGCCTTGGAAGACTTGCTCGGACACGATCAGCGGCTCAATCGAGAAGATGTAGCGGATGTTCGTGACGTACTTTTGCACTTCATAGAACTTCATCGCGTTGATGGTTGTGTATGGGTTGTCCTGACCGTCAACAACTTTGGTCTGCAAACCAGCGAAAGTCTCTGACCATGCCATTGGTGTCGGGCTGATGCCCCAGGCTTTGTACGTGTCGATCATGATTTCGTTCTTGGGAACGCGGATCACCAGACCCTGCAAATCAGCAACGGATTTCACCGGCTTTTTGGAGTTGGTCAGGCGACGGAAGCCTGTGTAAGTCCATGCAATAACGCGCACGCCGGCGTCGTTGATTGTGTTTTCCGTCAGTTCCTGACCGATTGGGCCTTGTGTCAGTTTTTCAGCATCTTCCAAGCTCAGAATAACGTAAGGCAGTGAGAACACGCCAACAGTTGGTGAGAATGGTGTAACGTTGTTGATCGCGAGGATCGACATGTCGAGCGTGCCGATGGCCGCTTCGTTGACTGTGTCCTGCTCGGAGCCAAGCTGGCCGTTGAGGAACAAGGTCGCGGTGTGGTTGCCATCTGAAAGCTCTTCGAGAGCTTCAACAAATGCCAAACCAGTTGCTTCCTGGCTGCTGCCGCCGCTGTCTCCAACTGCGATTTTGAAGTTTTTCGCATCAGCAGCGCCGATGCTTAGGAAAGTTGCCGTTAGTGCGACTGCCGCAGTTGACGTCATCCGTGAAAGAAGTGTCATTGAGTGTCCTCCATTGTTGCTTAAGCAAGAATTGCTCAGATTGCGGAGAATTTGCATCGCCCACCCCCAAGCTACGCATCGCCTAGGGGGAATCATTAACCTAGCGTTAGGGCCAGAAATTTTATTGACTTAGACCAGATCAGCTAACACACTGAATCATGGCCAAACCACGCATCGCAGCAGATGTCTTCTTTTTGGATCGAAAATCCAAAAGACCGCTGCAAACACAGATACGCGAAACCGTCATCGCGTCGATTCTATCAAAGCAAGCCATGCCTGGCTCTTTGATGCCCTCTTCACGCAAGCTTGCAGACCACCTAGGAGTGGCCCGCATGACTGTGACGCTGGCTTTTCAGGACTTAGTCGATCAGGGATTCCTCGAAACTAAAGATCGCAGTGGGTATCTTGTTGTCGATAACGGTGCGGTTCCACAGCTTCCGAAAGGCAACGTAGCAGACGTAGCCAATACTAGCACCGTCTGGAAAAACGTTTTGTCAGAAAACCTCGCAAAGCGGCGCCGGATTATCAAACCTGCCGACTGGCGGTCTATGCCCTACCCTTTTGTGTTCGGCGAGATGGACAGCAGCTTGTTCAAACACACCGCTTGGCGTGAATGTGCGCGCCAAGCAATGGGGAAACGCGACTTTGAGCTTATGGCAAGCAATGAGGCGACCGATGATCCGCTGCTCGTGGACTATATCTTGGCACGTATGCTACCGCGTCGCGGCATTACCGCTAGGCGCGAACAAATCCTGATTACCGTTGGCGCGCAAAACGCGCTTTGGCTTGCAACGGAACTTTTGACCCGCAACCCTTTGAAAGCCGTCTGTGAGAATCCCGGCTACCCGGATACAGCACAGACTTTGCGGTGGTGCGGTGCAGAAGTGACAACCGTAGATGTCGATCAATATGGCCTTCCCCCGAATAAGATACCCGCTGGAACGCAAGCTGTCTTTGTGACACCCAGCCACCACGCACCGACAGGAGCGACCTTGTCCCGAGAGAGGCGCATCCGTCTTCTTGAGCAGGCACGCGACAATGATTTTGTGATCGTTGAAGATGACTACGAGTTCGAAATGAGCTTTATCGAACCACCAAGCCCTGCACTTAAGGCGATCGACAAGGACGAGTGTGTCCTTTACGCGGGCAGCTTTTCCAAAGCGCTGTTCCCTGGCTTAAGGTTAGGCTATCTCGTTGGACCAGAAAGAGTTATCGCTGAGGCCAAAGAACTACGATCGATGATGCTCCGCCATCCTCCCGGGCATCTACAACGGACGGCTGCGTATTTCCTGGCACAAGGGCATTATGACCTGCTGATCCGGGATATGCGGCGGGAATTTGCAAAACGGCGTACGGCGGCAGTTGATGCTTTGAAGGACACTGTTTTGGAAACGGCAGGTGCTGCCAAATTCGGTGGAACAAGTCTTTGGATCAAAGTGCCGGATGGGACAGATACTGAAATTTTAGCGCAAGAGCTTTTGAGCGATGGTGTTGTGATCGAACCGGGGGCACCGTTCTTTAGTGGCGATAACCAACCGAACGAGTATTTCAGACTTGGGTATTCTTCCATTCCCGTCAATCGCATAGCCAAAGGTATTCGGATTATTGCGGACAAGTTCACGGGCGCTTCAACGCCGTAATACGGCTGCCGCAATGAATTTTTGAGGTCAAGAAAGGACAACATAAAGTCCCCACAGCCGTTTTCCTCCCTCTTGGTCGCGAACTGCATCGTCGTTCTCGCCGCAATGTTTCAGACATCGACGGGCATGGGGTTTGGGAGGATTGCCGCGCCTTTGCTGGCGTCGATCACGCCCCGCGCGGCCAACAGGTCTTCAACATCAGCTGTGCTCAGAGCTAACCGATGGTACGCCCAAACAGCCTACGCAATAATCCCACAAGGATAACGAAAGCCCTTCAAGCGTGGCAATTCAATTGGAATATTCATGGGGCCAACATAGCTTTATCAAACCCAGTCAACAACTTGGCAATACGCCTTTGCCAACTCTTGCGCATAAATCGTTTTGCCGGCGCCCGTTGAACCGCAGATCAGATGAGCAAGCTGTGTTTCATTGTATGTCATTAGGAGACACCTTTCTTCATTTCACTGAGGTCTAAGCCGCTTTGGGCTTCGCAATTGTGCGGACGAATAAGAAGGCGAGGAAACCTGCTGGGCCAAGAAGAAAGGTCAGTGGAAGGCACGGCGCAACCAACCAGAAGGTCAAACCATCGTGTCTCGCTGTCCGGCATATCCAAGCTCCGATCAGAAGGTCAAATGCAAGGTAGTGGATCCAACCAGCCAACATCGCACTCGGCTGCGAAAAGAGAGTCATAACAGCGTCGAGGCTGCCAAACCCGCCGTCCCCACCTGAAGGAAAGAAAACCGCTAGCACCACATAGCCAGCCGATAGCACCGACGGAATGAGGAGCCCCGAAATCCGATCAGACCACAGTGGAATAAGAGGCGATACAAGCAAGACTAACCAGCCTGCCATCGCCAGAACGCCAGCCAATGAGAATAGAAGTTCAAAATTCATGTTTGGATCAGGCATAGACCACATCCTTTGACTGAAGTTCCATTTCAATGGGCGAACGCGTCCTGTCTTGAGATGTCACAGTGACGACCACGTTCCCCTTCTTACGCCCCGTATCGACATGGGCATGTGCAGCTTTCATATCCTCAAACGCGTAGCTTCTGTCAATGACGGGCTGAAAAACACCTTGATGGGCGAGTATTACGACCGCCTCCAAGATATCCCGATCCTCAGACGCGACGCCGCCCACCATTTTCTTGCCCGCAAGGCGCGCCTTGAGACTGCCAAAGAACATGTCCGATGTTATACCCGCGATCAGGACCATTTTTCCGCCGCGTTTGATGGCGTGCTTGGCCTTGGCCCAAGGCAGCGTTCCGACCGTGTCGACAACCATGTCGTATTGGGTGCCCTTCTCAACGACGTTTTGCGCACGATAATTGATCACGTGATCTGCACCCAAAGTGCGCACCATTTCCGCGTTACCACCGCTACAGACAGCGGTCACATGCGCGCCGAGATGTTTGGCGATTTGCACACAGGCCGACCCAACCGACCCAGAGGCCCCGTTGATCAGCACAGTCTCACCCCGTTGTAGTTTCGCCTTATTGACCAAAAAGTCGTAAGCCGTGGTTGCACCAAACGGGATCGCTGCTGCGTGTATAAAGCCGATGTTGTCCGGCTTCAGGGTCAGCTTTCCGTTCGCAGGCATCGTGATGAATTCTGCATGTGCCCCAAATGCAGCACCCGGAAATCCAATCACGGCGTCGCTGGTTAGGTAATGGGTGACATTTGCGCCAACCGCCTCGATCACACCCGAAAATTCAGTGCCGAGGATCGGCTTGCGCGGCCCGCGTAGGCCAAACACCACACGCCCCATCAGGCCAAGACCCTTCGGCATTGTCAGGCTGCGCGCCCGCCAGTCACCCGCGCTGACAGTCGTAGTGAAGATGCGGATCAAAACCTCATTTGGTTTTGGTGTTGGTTGGGGCAGTGTGACTTGTTTGATCACGTCGGGTGATCCGTATTGTTTGTATGAATAGGCCAGCATTGAAAGTCTCCTTTATGCGGGTGCAGTTGAGAATTGGGGGGAAGTCCGGCCACCGCGGATCAGCAGCCAAAGGCCAAAGCTGATTTCGGAAATCGTGACGATGACCAGTAGCGCGATGTAGGTGTAGTCGAGTGCGGCGACATCCGTGAACGTCAACTCGACGATACCTTGCAACAGATAGCCAAAAGCACCGATGAACAGACCCCGACCCAGAATTTGTGGAACGACATCGGATTTCATCGCCAGCCAGCCAAGCGCTAGCAGGTGCGCCCCAAAGAACAGCTGCCAGACAAAGACGCCCGTCGCATGCGCATCAAAAAATATTTGAACAAGGTCGTGCTGTTGCGCTGTGTCCCAGCCGGTGTCACGGGTCAGCAACATGTAAGGCATCACCCAAAGCAGGATGTTAATCCCCATGACGGAAATCATGCCCGCACGAGAGATCAGCGCGACCATCGCCATCTTTGGCCCAACGTTCCGGAACATCTGATAAAGAATCGCGGTGATCGCCAGTTCAAACAGGATCACCAAGCCGTCTGCGATGATGCCAATTTTGAACAGCCCTTGATTGGCCATAAGGTTCGCGGCTGACGTAGCCGCATCAGTGGCAACGATTTGCATTGGAACAAAGCCGACGCTGAAACCGCCGCAGACGGCGATGGCGAGGTAGAGAGCGCCAGCAGTGCGCGCAGCGACAGGATCCCAGTTTGTATGTGGAATAGTCGTCATGGTCTTTCCTTTCTTGTTTCCAGTTGGCGTTGCGAAAGGTCTACGACTCAAAACCAGCTATGCGAATTGACCAGATTTCCATTTTTGATATGCATATCTGCATGGATTGGCGTGCTGTAAAATTCGACTGGAACAAAGCCCGGGCCTTTTTGGTGACGGCGGAAGAAGGATCCTTGTCTGCCGCAGCTCGTGCTTTGGGCATGGCACAACCGACGCTTGGGCGTCAGGTTGAAGGATTGGAACAGGAGCTTGGTGTCGTCCTATTTGAACGTGTGGGTCGCGGCCTGACTTTAACGCCAAGTGGCATGGAGTTATTGGACCATGTGCGCGGCATGGGCGAAGCTGCGGGCCGTGTATCGCTAACTGCCCTTGGCCAAAGCCAAGCGCTGGAAGGGTCGATCAGCATATCCGCGAGTGAAATTTATGCCACTGTTCTGTTGTCGCCGATTGTTGCCAAGCTGCGCGTTGAAGAACCGGGTATTCAGGTCGAGATCGTCGTTTCTAATCATGCGAGTGATTTGCTACGCCGCGAGGCGGACATTGCAATCCGCCATTTTCGCCCAACTGAACCTGACCTGATCGCAAAGAAGATCGGCATGGCGGACGCGATCTTATATGCCGCGCCTAGCTATATCGAAAAACTGGGCCACCCGACCAAGCCATATGATTTGCGCCACGCTGACTTCGTGAACATGGATCGCAATGGCATGATGCTGAAGGGCCTCAATAGCCTTGGGCTGGGCCTGACGGAGGCGAATTTCCCGCTGCTGACGGAAAGCTATCTGGTGATGTGGGAGTTGGTAAAGCAGGGGGCTGCCATCGGTATTCTGGATGCCTACATTGGGGACGCCGAACCTGATGTGGTGAGAGTCCTGCCTGATCTGGAACCGCTGTCTTTCCCGATCTGGCTGGTCGCCCACCGCGAATTGACGACAAGCCGCCGCATCCGGCGGGTCTATGATTTTCTGATCGAAGAGTTGAAGCGCTAGCTATTGCGCAACCGGCTGAGTGTCACTGGCGTGATACCCAAAAGCGACGCGATAAGCGCGTGATTGAAGATGTCCTCAAAACCCGGATAGGTTTCGCGAAACCAACTTAGTTGATCTGCCCCACCAAGGGCCGCAAGACATCATTCAAGATCCGCTTTCTAGTTTAATGCGTCCCGTAAGGCACCATTGGCCTCAGACAAGTCATGTTCTGGTTCTTATCTATTGTTGTCGCTCTTGTTTCCTATCGATTTGTCGTGCAGGGGATGGATCAGGCATATGCAGGTACGGCCCATCAGCTTCTGACATCTGAAGAAGCGTTCTACTTGCATATCATTGCTGGTAGTGCTTTGTTTGCTTGCAATGTTCCGCGCGATGCAAATCGTCATGCGCGGTCAGATCGCGCTTCATCAAGAATGGCTGATCCGCTCAATCGCATTGACGTTTGCAGGTGTGACTTTGAGGGTAATATTGCCTGTTCAGCTTTTGGGAGGCATTTCAATAGACGTCGCTTATCCAGTTGTTGCTTGGCTTTGTTGGGTGCCCAACTTGGCGGTCGCTGAATTCGTCATCCGTAAATCGACACATCCACAGGGCCATCATGCCTAGACTAGAAAACAAAACAGCCCCAATAACTTGCGCACCCCGAAGCAATATTACAGGTGTCTTTTCTAATGAAGATGCTTGGCATTAGTGCAATGATTTTGAGTTGGTTCGACCTCTCTGCACCGCTTGTCTATACCTGCAGTATTGCGACGGTTGGAAAATCTGGTCTGACGACAGCCGCGGTGATGGTGGCCTTCTTGATTAGAGGTCGTGCGGCGGCGCAACGGGCTCAGCGCATTGCGTAAATTGGTGCTACACGATCCGAATGGGCCGGACCCCATCATCAAAGGGAACGATGCGCCGGCGAAATGAGTGACCCTCATCACAAACGGGTTCCCGAATTCGGTCCATGCGGAAGTGGCGAAAATCTTCGCGTGAAGGGTCCCAAGCGACCAGATACCAAAGCGGCGGCAGGATCAGCATCGCTTGCGGTTCGACATGCCGTTCGGTCTCCACACCTTTGGCGTCGCGATATCGGAACTGCAAGAAAAACCCCTTGAGAAATGCTGTCTCAAATGCGGGTAGCAAATCAGGCGCCATGTCTGCGAGATTAGATGTGTTTACTTGCGGCGCGAGAGGCCCGACATAAAGGCATTCCAGCAAGCGGCGTAGATCGCGGATCTTGTCAGATGGAAGGGCCTTCTCAATTTTGGATAGCCCCGCGTCGGCAAGGCGCGAAAACGGCAGGTTTCCGGCCGCACGCATTGCTGAGACACCAATGATCAACGCGAACACCTCTGCCACAGACAGCCGCGCAGTGGTCTGGATGGAAGACGCATCCAGGCTGATCCCGCCGCCGCGCCCCGGTTCGGTCTGAATGAGGAACCCTTCGTCACGCAGCGCTGCAATGTCGCGAATGATCGTGCTGCGGGACGCGCCGACCGTTGATGCAAGCACCTCGATTGTTGAGGTGCCGTTGCGGCGGAGGTTGCGCACAATGGCGTCTTGTCGGCTGCGTGTTTTCATACAGGGAACATAGCACAAAAGGTATCAAATTCTGGAATGTTTTCATCTTAGGCAATCAGGATGCATCTGAAAGGGAACCTGAAAATGTCTAAGATTACGAATTTACCAACGCCCACACTCATTTCAGTGAACGGCGTCGAACTTGAAATATTTGAAGCCGGTCAGGAAAATGTGGGCAACCCGATTGTCCTTTGCCATGGTTGGCCAGAGCACGCCTATTCATGGCGTCACCAGATGCCTGCTCTTGCCGACGCGGGTTTCCATGTCATCGCCCCGAACCAGCGGGGTTATGGCAAATCATCACGTCCCGATCAGGTCACGGATTATGATATATCTTATCTGACAGGTGATCTTGCCGCATTGCTTGATCACTTTGGGTATGACGATTCCGTTTTTGTCGGCCATGATTGGGGCGCGAATGTCGTATGGAGCTTGGCACAGCTGCATCCAGATCGGGTGTCCAAAATCATAAACCTCGCATTGCCTTATCAGGCACGCACCCCAAAGCCTTGGATCGCGTTCATGGAAGAGTTCTTTGGTGCCGATAACTACTTCGTCCACTTCAACCGGCAACCGGGCGTTGCTGATGCAGTGCTTGACCAGAACACCTCTCGATTTCTAAGCAATTTATATCGCAAAAACGTCCCGCTATCTCCGCCCGAGCCCGGCATGACGATGATCAACCTCGCGCAGGCCGCAGCACCCTTGGGTGAGCCTATCCTCAGCGACGAAGAACTTGCGGTTTACGTCGCAGCCTTCGAGAACGCTGGTTTCACCAGCAGTATCAACTGGTATCGGAACATGGACCGCAATTGGCAGATACTCGCAGACGTGGACCCGATCATCCATCAGCCTGCGCTTATGATCTACGGCGAACAGGACATGATCCCGAAATCGGAAAATCTGGCGGATTTCGTGCAAAACGTGGATGTGGTCAGCCTTGATTGCGGGCATTGGATTCAGCAGGAAAAACCGAAAGAAACGACCCGGACAATTTTGGAATGGTTGGCAGAGAGCGGCGGCACTTAGGGCCCTGCGCCACTCTGTAAGCCTGATCGCTCGGGTCGCCAAATTCGCCACCAGAACGGCTGAGCGAGTACACACCAGCTTCGCAGTACGGCGTCGATCGCATCCGTTTCGGTTGCTAAAGAACTGGGTCAGGACGTATTCTGGGCGATGTGGAATTGCGCCCAGGCGTCGACCGGTTCGAATTTTAACGCAATGCGGACGGTCTGTGGATCGTTGATCATCGCATGTTGATGCGGCCCTTAGAGGCCGATCAAAGATCGGTCGGATGCAAGCTGTGTGGAAGGTTTTGATAACTTACTGGCCGCAAGAACCGGCGGATCGCCATACTGCCAACTGAGGTTGCCCCAAAGTTTGTGGACGCGGGGTAGGGACCACCGTGAACCATTGCGTCGCAAACTTCGACGCCGGTCGGAAAACCGTTTGCCAGAATTCGACCTGCTTTGCGTTCAAGAACAGGCATCAAAGTGGTGGCAGCCGAAACATCCGCGTCATCAACCATTAATGTACACGTCAGTTGGCCTTGCAGTCCGTGGGCGATTTTTAGCATTTCGCCGGCGGACGATACGGTAACAACAATGCCGAGTGGGCCGAAAACCTCATCTTCGAGCGACGGATTAGACAGCCATGTTTGCCCGTCTGTCACAAACAAAGACGGGTCCGCATTGCGACCAGACGTGCGGGTTGCCAGTTGGGTTACCACACCGGATGTTCCAGCAACCCGATCTCGGCCTTTACAATAAGCAGCCGCAATACCGTCAGTCAGCATCGTCTGAGGCTCGCTTTGATCAAGTGCGGCCTTGGCTGTTTCTATAAAAGCATTGGCGGCTTCGCCTGCTGGCAAGAAAACAACACCGGGGTTTGTGCAAAACTGCCCGGCACCCATCGTCAATGATGCAGCCCAACCATTTGCAATCGCCGCGCCACGATCCGCCAATGCATGATCCAAAACGAACACCGGATTGATGGATCCAAGTTCACCAAAGAAGGGAATAGGTTCCGGGCGCCATGCACATAGATCAAACAAGGCGCGGCCACCGCGCAACGATCCGGTAAAACCAACAGCTTTGATCAGCGGATGTTGCACAAGAGCGGCCCCGATTTCATTTCCCTGTCCTTGGACAACAGAAAAGACACCGTGGTGAAGATCACATTCTTTGATTGCATTTTGAACAGCAGAAGCCACAAGCGCTGTCGTTTCGGGGTGTGCCTCGTGTCCTTTCACAACGACAGGGCAACCAGCAGCAAGTGCGGATGCCGTATCGCCACCCGCAGTTGAGAATGCCAATGGAAAATTGGACGCGCCAAAGACAGCAACTGGACCGATAGGGCGTTGCATCAGGAACATCTCAGGCCGAGGTAATGGCGCACGATCTGGCAGGGCAGCATCGTGGCGAATATCCAGATAATCGTTACTCTGAATGTGATCGGCAAACATACGCAATTGCCCCGTGGTGCGTCCAAGTTCCCCACGCATCCGGGCCTCGGGCAGGGCGCTTTCCTTTTGGGACACTGCAACAATCGCGTCCGCGTTGGCATCGATGTGATTGGCAATTGCAGATAAGAATTTGCCACGTACTGCACGGTCGCTGTATCCGAAGCTCCAGAATGCGTCTTCTGCAGCTTCTACGCGGCAGTTAACTTGGTCACGATAATCTTGGCTGATGGATGTACTGCCTTCTGACATGTGCAGGCCCTTTTCTACAGTTATGAGTCTAGTATGGATTAGGTTGGGTAGGCGTGTTTGATCCGCTCGAAACGGCTCGCAGCGAACGGCGCGATGCCAATTGGAGTTGGGGTATCCGTCGCTAAATCAGCAGCGATTTCGGCTGTGGCAGCCGCTTGGGTCAGGCCCAAGTGGCCGTGCCCAAACGCATAGATTACGTTTCGGGATTTCTTGGAACAGCTGATCACAGGTAGGCTGTCAGGAAGAGACGGGCGAAAGCCCATCCATTGTTTTCCGCCATGTGTATTTAATGCCGGCAGGAAACCGGCTGCCTTGTTCAACAGATGTGTGGCGCGCCGGTAGTTGGGTTGCATCTTCAAGCCACCCAATTCGACCGAGCCTCCGACCCGTACACCATCATCGATTTTGCTCACCACAAACCCGTGGTCCGCAAAAGTTAAATGCGTGTTCAATTCAAATGCGCCTTTGGGCAAAGTTGTGTTGTAACCGCGTTCGGTTTCAAGCGGGATGATGTCCCCGAGGGTTCGCGCCAACTGATGGGAATGCGCGCCTGCGGCCACAACAATCTGGCGCACGCCTATCGTATATGTGTCTGTTTCCACCGAAACACCCGTTTCACCGAATGCGATCGAGTTTACTTTGCCGATAGAGAGTGTGCCGCCACCTTGAATAAAACGATCAGCCAGATGCGCGACCCATGATTTTGGATTAACGGTATTCATCCAATCAGGCGTGTAGACGCCGTATTTGAACTGTGCGGCCAAACCAGGTTGGATATCTGCCAAAGCTCCTGCACTTTGAACGAGATCAAAGGCGATGCCATGGGATTTTCGTAATTCCCAGTCGGTCAGGCTGTTATCAAAACTGCGCTTGGTATCATAAAGCTGTAGTTGACCTTCACGACGCATCAGATGTTCCCCATCAACGCGCTTGATCTGACGTTCAAGCGCAGCCCGCGATAGGTTCATCAATTCTGATTGCGCCGATACGGCCTGAGCGAATTTCGACGGTCGGCTGGCCCTCCAAAACTTCCAAAGCCAAGGTGAGATCTGAGGCACATAAGAAAGTGGAATGGACAGGGGCCCCATCGGATTAAGCAACCAATACGGTGCCTGACGCATGATCCGGGGCGTGGCCAAAGGCAAAACGTCGGAGAAGGCGAAAGCCCCAGCATTGCCTTGCGATGCACCGGCGCAAACGCCTAGGGCGTCAATCACATGAACCTGCCGGCCTCGTGCCTGAATTTCAAGCGCGATGCTGATGCCGATCACACCAGCACCGATGACAATGATGTCGGTTGCTCCTGCCATTGGTCAGACCGCGATACCGTTGGGAAACGGATCATTGGCCGAAAAGATCATTGTAGTGTCGGCCAAGACATAGGCGTTCCCGGTGATGGTGGGGATAATTCCGCCAGTGGGTCCGTGTTGGTATGACAATTGATACTCGCTGCCTATGATGCTCTCTTGGGTAATTTGTTGGTCTGGGGGCAATCGCCCTTGATCGGCCAAGCAAGCGAGAAAGGCCGAACTGCCGGTTCCGCATGGGGATCTGTCGTAGGTATCGTCCGGGCACAGCACGTAATTTCGGCTGAAATTATCGGCGCTGACTGGGTGCCCTTGAAAGATGACATGGTCAACCTTTGCGCCGTGCAGTGTGGCGTTAAGCTGGGTTCGGATAGCCACGCCAGCCTGTGTTAGGCCCGCAATATTTTCGGGAAGCACGGGTACTGGATATGTTTCGACGATGTAAAACCAGTTTCCGCCATAGGCGATTGTTCCCGTCACAGGCCCCTGATCCGCGATTTCGACGGTGACATCCGACTGGATCACTCGGCTTTCTATATTGGTCACAGAGACGGTACTATTGTCTTGTAGATGCACCTTGATGACACCTGCCGGTGTTTCGATCAGATGAGAACCCGGCGTCGCCATGCCCAGATGCGCCAGTGTGACCGCCAACCCAATTGTGCCATGGCCGCACATGTCCAAGACGGCTGCGACATCAAAGAAGATCACACCAGTTAGACACCGCGGATCAACCGGTTCCACAAGCAAAGCGCCCACCATCGCAACCTGACCACGCGGCTCGCGTAGAAGGGTATGGCAAAACTCCATATGATCTTGTGATAGACGTCGTGCCCGTTCTGACAGCGGACCTGACCCAAGGTCAGGACCACCGTTCAAGATGACCCGGGTTGGTTCACCACCGGTATGACTGTCGATTACGCGCATTCAGCGATGATCCCGCCCTGAGCTGACCAATCCGCGAACCACGTTTTGAACAACTCATATTGCGTTTCACAGTAGTGGCGCTGCGCATCTGACAAAGCATCGGTGGGCACGAAGTGATGGCGGTATTCTTCCTCGCCATTCAGGACGAGAAGGTATTTGTAATACAGAACAAGATCTGTGCCTTCGTCAAAGCTAGCCAAAACACCGAATGCTTCTTCCAGTTCCAACGCCCGTTGGCGTGCCTCTGCTGATCCAGCGGCCGCTTTTTTGGAGAGGTTCGCCAAAAGCAGTGCTTCTTTTGGCAACGCCGTTCCAATCCCCGTGATCGAACCGGTCGCACCACAGTTGACATAGCCGTGGTAGACTTCGGTATCGACGCCTACCATCAAAGTAACCTGATCATCTCGACTGGTGATATGCTCGGCTGCATAGCGCAGATCATCTTTGCCGCCGAATTCTTTGAAGCCGATCAAGTTGGCGTATTCGGCGCGCAGCTCAAAGAACAACTCGGCTTTGGTGGCGAAACCGTAGACTGGGCTGTTGTAGATGATCGAAGGAATGTCAGGTGACACATCAAGGATCGCTTTGAAGTGCTGCTTTTGTGCTGCGGATGATGCACCACGCGACAGCACTCGTGGAATAACCATCAAACCGGCGGCTCCAACTTTCTGGGCGTGGGCCGCGTGGGCCACGGCAGATTGTGGATTGATTGCACCGGTGCCCACAATGACAGGCAGATCAGCATTGACGAGGCGTTCGACGCCTTCCATGCGTTGTGCGTCGGTCAACAGGGGCCAATCACCCATAGAGCCGCAATAGACGACAGCTGACATGCCTGCTGCGATCATGTCTTTGCCCTTGCTCACAAGAGCGTCAAAGTTTGGAGTGCCCTGCGCATCGCAAGGGGTCATTAGGGCGGGCATGGTGCCCGTAAAGATATTAGTAGACATAAAAATCTCCGAATTTGATCACGCCGATAAGACGAGATGTGAAGGGGACAGGGGCGTTCCGTTAAAGGCCGACCAAAAGATCGGGCAACCAAGTTGCAACGGCGGGGAAGGCGATGATGACAATCAGCACTAGCATTTGTGCCCCAACAAACGGCAAGACTCCGCGATACATCTGGCCATAGGTCATATCGCGCGGGGCGATAGATCGCAGGTAGAAGATCGACGGTGCCATGGGCGGTGTCAGGTATGAGGTTTGAATGACGACAAGCACCAGCATCGCAAACCAGATCGGGTCGATCCCAGCGGACTTCACGATTGGCGCAAAGATCGGGATAAAGATCAAAACGATCGAAACCCAGTCCAGCACGAAGCCTGCGAAAAAGACCACCACAAGAAAGAACGCAATAATGCCCGCATTGCCAAAACCGATGCTTGCGACAGTTTCTCGGACCAGTTGACCGCCACCCGTGACCGCAAAGATGCTCGTGAACATTGTACCGCCAGCAACGATCAACATGATCATAGTCGTAATTCGCAATGTTACATTCAGCGCTTCCTTAAGCAGCTTAAGGTTTAGTTCGCGGAACAGAAACGCCAGAACAATTGTGCCGGCAGCACCGACGGCGGCGGCTTCGGTGGCAGAGGCCGCCCCAGCCAACAGCGACCCCAAAACGAGCACAATCAAAGCCAATGGCGGCAGCATCGCAGTCAGTGTGATTTTCCACTTTTCAGGGAGCGGCACATCGCGTTCTTCTTTGGGAAGAGCAGGTGCGTCGGTCGGATGCAAAAGACTGCGGATCACTATGTAACCCACGAAAAACGCAACCATTAGCAATCCAGGCAGGATGGACGCAGCAAAGAGTTTGCCGATGGAAAGCTGCGCAATCGAGGCATAGACCACAACAATCACCGAAGGGGGAATAATCGTGCCAAGCGAGCCGCCCGCACATATTGTGCCCGCGATCAGGTCATTTCGATAACCCGCCTTTGTCATGGCTGGGATAGCCATCAACCCGACGACAATCTCAACTGCGCCAACGACGCCAGAGGCGGCCGCAAAGATCGCGCACATTGCGATGGTAGATAAAGCCAATCCACCGGGCAGCCCACCAAGCCACAATTGCAAAGCGTAGAACAAACGTTTGGCAATTCCAGAGCGCTCCAAGATTGCACCCATGAAGATAAACAATGGGATCGCGGCCAGAACGAAGTTCGAGGCCGTGTGCAACAGTGGACCGTAAAGCTGCAAGAAAATCAGTTCCCCGAAAACGCTAAACCCGAACGCAATCGCGATGATGATCAGGGAAAACGCCACAGGCACGCCTGCGAAAACCAGCACGAAAAGAGCGGCAAACATCAAAAGGGGGGTCATTGTGCTTGTCCCATTTCGTCAAGCTCTCCGGGGGCTTCACCGGGATTCTTGCGTCCGCTCAAAAGTTTGATTGCCTCACCAAGAAATTGCAGAGCAAACGCAGCAAGACCGATGGCGATGATTGAGTAGAATGGCCAGACAACCGGGGCCCATGGGCTCACCGCTTCGACTTCGCCGGAGGTGAAAGCTTTGAGAGCTTTCTTCCCAGCAACGAATGCGAAAACCGATGTGATGGGCATCATGATGAAAAGGAAAACGATGCCATTTAACAACTGCTGCACCCGCATCGGTAAGCGCTGCGACAAAAA
Organism: Sedimentitalea sp.; assembly: GCF_039973035.1. Classification (NCBI taxonomy): domain Bacteria; kingdom Pseudomonadati; phylum Pseudomonadota; class Alphaproteobacteria; order Rhodobacterales; family Paracoccaceae; genus Sedimentitalea; species Sedimentitalea sp. The sequence continues at coordinate 9,110 of NZ_JBDWLR010000007.1, read as the reverse complement.
GTCGATCCGCACATGAACATCGCTGCGCAACGCATACGCGGCACCAAGCAGAAAGATTGATCCGTTCAGCATGTAAGAGATGTCGAAGGCCCAAAGGGTCGGCGCACCAAAACCATAGCGCGCGACTACTTCGTAAAGCATGGCAATGATTAAGACGAAAATCACAAGCCGTCCACACGCGGCTAGACCCTCTGCAATTGCGTCAATAATGTTTAGAAAGTGCGTCATTGGACCCCCCTGACTTGTGATGGCCGACCCTTAGGGGCCAGCCATCAACACGTTTTTGGTGCCGACTTAGTTCGCGCTGTCGCGAACAAGGTAGCCAGAGTTTTCTGCCCAATTCGCTTGATATGCGATGTAGCTGTCCAAGACCTCTTGCATCCGCGCGTTGCCGCCTTCAGCCAGTTCTGCAGCTTGAGCACTGGCCCAATCACGGCCTGCGGCGCGGATTTTTTCTGATTCAGCAGGATCCATATTGATGATCTCTACATTGGTGTCGCGGAACGCGGCCATCGCCAGTACGTCTTCGTGACCAAAGTGGGTGAAGCTTTCATATGTCGTAAGCTTTGCTGCCGCCGTCACCTGCGCTTGAATGTCTTCCGGCAGGGCATCCCATGTTTCCTGTTTGACGAAAACCTCCCACAAGAATGACGGTTGGTGCACCCCAGGCATGATCATATAGGGGGCCACCTCGTGGAAACCTTCAGAGATATTGCCGCCAGGCGTGGACCATTCAACCGCGTCTACGCCTCCACGTTGGAGTAACGTATAAATCTCGTTGCCTGGAACAACGGTGGGAACGCCACCAAAAGAGTCCTTCAAAACAGCGGCCCAAGCGCCGGATGTGCGATATTTCACGCCTTCGAGGTCGGCCGTTGTTTCAATTTTGACGTTTGAATGCGCCATGATCTCGGACGTGCCGATACCCACAACCATAGAGTGCAGGCCCATCTCCTCGCGACGGAATTCTTGCAGCATTTCTTCGCCGCCACCTTCGTAGATCCAGTGCAATGTTGCCTCGCCGGACATGCCGCCAGGGAAGCTGGCAAAAATTGCATTGGTTGGGTCTTGGTTCACCAGATAAGATGGGGTTGAGTGGCCAGCTTCGACAATACCGTCCTGCACGACCTCAAACGCCTTGAAGGCTGGGGCCAGAACGCCAGCACCAAAGGGCTGAATTTCCATGCCGCCAGCGGTCATTGAACCAACATTGGCAGCAAAGCGTTCCATGAAGTTCTGGTAGAAAAACGATCCCTCGCCAATCGCGGCAGTCATTTTCCATTCAATGGTGTCTGCGTAGGCCGTCACCCCCAGCGTGCTTGCCAGCGTTAGTGCCGCGATTGTTATCGTATGTCTCATAAAAGTCCTCCCGTTGAGGGCAATTGCCCCTTTGATTTGCGCGTGATGCGCATTGATGAGTTTTCTCATCTTGTTGCGGGCTCGCCTCGCCAAGAGCGCGGGAGTCTGCGTTATGGATACTGCATAATGCATATTGGATCCAATATACAATATAAAAACTTGCGCTATAGTCTGAAGAGCCTCTAGGAAAAGGCATATTGGGAGTAATTGAATGAAGTCCTATGCCGTTGATATTTCGAAATCTGCCTCGGCGGCGACCATCGTATTTGAGGCGCTGAGACAGGCAATCATTGATGGTGAGTTGGAGGACGGCATGCCGCTGCGGCAGGACGAAATTGCCAAAACGTTCAACACCAGTCGTATTCCTGTACGTGAAGCGATCACAATGTTGGAAGTGCAGGGTTTTGTTTCGACACAGCGATTTAAGGGAGCGGTTGTCGCTGGGCTATCACGAAGTGACGCCAGCGAGATTTTCGAATTCCGAGCATTGGTTGAAGGCGCAGTGATTGAACGTGCCGTGTCTGATATTTCACCGGAAGCATTGGCGCGGGCACGCGGATTTTTCGAAGCGTTTTCGACATCAACAGATCCGATGGAATGGGGCGACCTAAACCGCGAATTCCACTATGAACTATATAATGCGAGCGAACTAAAATATCACCTCAAGATCATTAACAATTCGCTGGATCGTGTAGATCGCTATCTACGGGCACAAATCACAATGACTGACGGCAAAGCGCGGGCGAACGAAGAACATGCAGCCATCCTTGAAGCCTGTGAAAAAGGCCAAGCCAGCCTCGCAAGCGACCTCACAAAAGCCCATATCTTAGGGGCGAGAGACACTTTGCTTGAGGTGTTGAAATAAACCAAAAACAGTAAGGTCGCCCGCGCAAACGTCGTCCGCGCGGGCCCATGTCTTAATCTGCGATATCTGCTATTTCCAAGCCAAGCGCAGCTGCGATCCCCGCACCATAAGCTGGGTCAGCCTTTGTGCAGTTGCGGATATGACGATGCTGAATTTCAAGCCGAGCAGGCCCAATCGCCCGCGCCGTATTTTCAAACAAAACTTGTTGTTGGGCTGCAGACATCAAACGAAATAGATCACCTGGTTGCGAGTAGTAATCTTCGTCCTCTCGATGGTTCCAGTGATCCGCCGCACCTTCAACACTCAACGGTGGCTCAGAGAAATCGGGTTGTTCCTGCCATTCACCGAACATGTTCGGTTCATATCCGATGCGTGATCCAGCGTTGCTGTCCACCCGCATTGCGCCATCACGGTGATAAGAATGGTAGGGGCAACGTGGCGCATTCACCGGAATTTGCGCGTGGTTCACGCCCAAACGATATCGTTGTGTGTCACCGTAAGAAAACAAGCGGCCTTGCAACATTTTGTCAGGAGAAAATCCGATACCGGGTACAATGGTGGATGGTGCAAAGGCGGATTGTTCAACCTCGGCATGATAATTGTCTGGGTTACGGTTCAGCTCAAGCTCACCCACTTCGATGAGTGGATAATCCGCATGAGGCCAAACCTTGGTCAGATCAAATGGGTTAACATGATACGATCCTGCGTCGGCCTCAGGCATGATTTGTACTGACAGGGTCCATTTTGGGAAATCATTACCCTCGATGCTGTCAAACAGATCGCGTTGATGGCTTTCGCGATCACCTGCCACAATTTGTGCGGCTTCCTCATCTGTCAGGTTTTTGATGCCTTGCTGTGTCTTGAAGTGGAATTTCACCCAGAACCGTTCGTTATCAGCGTTGATGAAGCTGTAAGTGTGGCTGCCAAAACCATCCATATGTCGATAGGTGGCAGGCAGGCCGCGATCCGACATGACAATGGTCACTTGATGCAAAGCCTCGGGTAGGTTTGTCCAGAAATCCCAGTTGTTGTCCGCGCTGCGCATGTTAGTGCGCGGATCACGTTTGACCGCATGGTTCAGGTCAGGGAACTTCATAGGGTCACGCAAAAAGAAGACAGGCGTGTTGTTGCCAACCAAATCCCAATTACCTTCTTCGGTATAGAACTTGACGGCAAATCCGCGAATATCCCGTTCAGCATCGGCGGCGCCACGTTCGCCTGCGACCGTTGAGAACCGCAAAAACAGATCGGTTTGTTTGCCAACATCTGAGAACAGCTTGGCCCGCGTGTATTTGGTGATGTCGTGGGTCACGGTGAATTTACCGAATGCGGCAGATCCTTTGGCATGCATGCGGCGTTCGGGGATGACCTCCCGGTCAAAATGCGCCATCTTTTCGAGGAACCAAACGTCTTGCAGCAAAGCCGGGCCGCGGGGCCCTGCTGTCATGATGTTTTGATTGTCAGGTACTGGCGCACCAAACGCTGTGGTCAACTTAGGTGTCTTGGTCATAGTCGTCTCCATTCTTTCTGTCTGGTTGCAAAAGATCAGAAGAGCTAGAAACGGTCCAAGTCATGTACGTTATTGCACCGATAATCAAAGGTAATACATGAAGAAAACAACGTCAGTTTCGGGTCTATCACTGCGGGATCTTGAATATGTGCAGAGCGTAGCGCAGCACGGCAATTTTGGTATGGCAGCATCTGTTTGCGGTGTGTCGCAACCCGCGATTAGCCAACAGATCATGAAGCTTGAGGCCCGATTGGGATTCTCTATTTTTGAACGTCAAGGCAAGCATGTTGCGTTGACGCCCAATGGCCGGATTGTTTTGCGAAAGGCCGATCTTCTTTTGAACGAGGCGCGCGAATTCCTGGATCTATCTGTAAGCCTGAACAATAGATTTGATGGGGAATTGAAAGTTGGGGTGATCCCGACGCTGGGGCCGTACTTGCTGCCACTTATCCTCAAATCGCTAAGAACAGACTACCCGAATGTTCAGTGGAACCTGTTTGAAGAACCCACACAAACACTTGAACAGATGTTGGCGGATCGGGAATTGGATGTTGCGTTCATTGCGACGGCTCCGAAACAGGAACACCTCGCTTGCACAGATTTGTTCTTTGAACCTTTCGTCTTTGCAAGCCCGATTGAGCTGAACCGAGTACCTGACAGCCCCATTGAGATGGTGGAGGTAATGCAATCCAAGCTCGTTTTACTGTCGCAAGAACATTGTTTGACTGACCAAACCGTTGCGCTTTGCAATCTACCCGGTTTGCAAGGGCAAAGGGTGGCAAGCAGTCTAGAAATGTTGCGCCACTTTGTTGCGCTGGGGGAGGGGGCTGCGTTGTTTCCAGTGTTGTCTGTTGGAACACCAGATCGTTTTGGTGGTCTAGCAACGCTACATCCCATCAGCGAAAAAAATATCGGCAGACAGGTTCGTCTCGTATGGCGCAAAAGCGATCCACGGACTGAGTACATCGCCGATTTTGGGGCTTTCATCGGAGAGAAAATGGCCAACTCCCCGATGAAAGATCATTTGACCCTGCTGCCTTAAGGCAAAGAACAACCTTCTTCGTTGCAGCCTGGTTGGGCAGACCCTTCTGTGGACGGCTCAATGTCATCAGGGGCGACTGCGCCTATCAAAGTTGCGATTTCAGCGCCCAGCATCAGCTCTGATACGTTACCAAAGTGATTGGCGCGTATATCCCCTGCTTTGTCGATCAGGATAAGGCTTGGAGTGCCCCGCATTTGATAGGACTGCATGGTTTCTGGCATCGCTCCGGTACCGGGCAAATCGACGGCGACTGGAAATGTGATCTGGTATTCATGCAAGAACGCGGCGAGGGATACAGGTTGCATCGCATCATGATGTTCAAACACCGTATGCAGACCCAGTACGGCGACTTTATCTTTAGGGAACATGTTGTGGATTTTTTGGGCCAGCGGCAGCCCATGCGACACGCAGCCCGGACACAACATTTGAAAAGCTTCGATCACGACAACCTTGCCGCGTAATGCTGCAAGTGTTGGGCTGTCTTTGGTGTTGAACCATTGTTGAATCTGTAGTTCGGGGGCTTTCATTACGCGGTCCTTTCTATGATCGGTTACATTTTGTGATCAGTCATTGAGAAATGGCAGGACAATGCGGCGCTAACCGCCGCATCCCGATTTAGTTAAGCGTACCCGGCAGGCTTAGGTCGCCCGATGCCACGTCAAAGACATCCACAACACACAGCAATGGTGCGTGGATATTGGCGTTTACTTTCAAAGCCGAGGTGACGCCGTCGTAAGACAACCCATCTAGCTGCACCGCCCGGTCAAAGGCTACGGTGACGGAAATCTCGGGGCCGTCAAACAGCGGAGAAAAGCCGGGGCTGTCGAGGAAGATTGGAAATCCAGGCCACGTCGCGGGCAGTTGTGGGGTGCTACCTTCGGGAATGTCACGGACGGCCAATGCGCCGGGCCCACAGGTTTCGGTTGGGGTCAACACAACCCAGTGGCTATGCCAGACGATCCCGTCGTTTGCCGGATCACCATCGTTGTTTTCATCATAAAGCGGAGTGTCGTCAAAGTCGGGGTGGCTGGTTGCGGCCAGCGCGAGAATACCTGTGCCACCTTCGAAACCCACAGTGGAAGGGTCCAGCGATGTGGGCCAAACGTAGGACAGAACATCGGATCCGCCGACCTCGCCCGTGGCGGCCGGGACGGTGTCACCGGCCAAACCATTGGTCGTCATATGAAAGGTCACGATGTTTCCAGTGCCGTGTGCATGGGCCGCTAAAATGTCAAAGGCGGCAATTGTGTCCACGCTCTCCTCGGACAGGATTGCCCCTGCTTGATTGACCGCGTGGGAGGCGTGGTTGCCATCAGCACCCGCAACCGACGCGGTGAATACCAGTGCGAGGGGCACGAGGGGTATTGAATAGTTCATGGTTCATCCTTTCTTTTTGATGTGATTCAAATAATAGCGAGTCGAAACTATTGCAAGTTTTATTTCGACTCGCTACTTTATCAACATGACACAAGAACTCCGTATCCGAGAACTTCTGACCCGCTTGGCGCGGCTTGATGCGACCGAAAGCTGGTCTGATGATGTGAACCCGGCCCAACGATCCGTGTTGGATTACCTGACACAAGCAAATCGCTTCTCGCGCAGCCCGTCCCATGTGGCTGATTATCTGGGCAGCACCCGTGGCACCGTGTCCCAAACGCTTAAGTCGTTGTCGGCAAAGGGCTATGTAACCGAACGAAGGTCTTCGACCGACAAGCGGGTTGTTCAGTATCAGATCACCGAAAAGGGCGAGGCTTTGGTCGCGCAACCGCTTCGGCTGATAGGGGGGATCGAAGGCCTGGACGGACAGCAATTGACCAGCCTTGAAACCACATTGAGGCAGACACTTCGCTCAATTTTGGACCAAAACGACGGCAAGCCCTTTGGGCTGTGTCGTGATTGTCGACATTTCCAAAAGAATGAAGGCCAATCATTTTGCCAACTTCTGTCAGAGCACCTGACCCCGCAAGAAACAGATCTTATTTGCCATGAACAGGACCCAGCATGAGCGCACCAGACATTTCGACCACACTTAACGGCATCTTTTTTGGGGAAATCGTGGATCGTTGGGCGGGCAAAGCGCCCTCCGCCATTGGCAAAACTCTTGTCTTGGGTCGTCAGGAAATTGGCGAGATGGGTTTCCTTGGAGATGCACAGGCGGACCTTGAACACCATGGTGGGCGCGATAAGGCCATTCATCATTATCCCTCAGATCATTATCCCAATTGGATCGCCGAAGGGCATATTCCGACAGGGACAATCCCAGCGGCCTTTGGCGAAAACCTTGCCACGTTAGGGATGACAGAAACCAATATTTGTATTGGTGACAAACTGCGCCTTGGGACTGCTGTGGTTGAAGTTAGTCAAGGCAGACAGCCCTGTTGGAAGGTAAGCGAGCATACCGAAAACGAGAAGATGGCCTATCTGTTCCAAAAAACGGGGCGAACGGGGTGGTATTATCGTGTACTGCAAGGCGGCCATGTCTCGGCGGATGATCCGATTGTTTTGTTTGAGCGACCTTGCCCGGAATGGACCGTTGAGACGGTGACGCGGGCGCGTTTGACCCGCCGGGTTTCACGGGAAGACGCTGCGATCTTGGCGGAGTTGCCTCTCTTGGCGCAGGGGTGGCGTGACGCGTTTGCCCGCATGGCGGAAGGTAACACAAAGGAAAACACCGATGCGCGGCTGAAGGGTTAGAAAATCAGCAGGACGGCGCGGGTTCTACCCTTGCAAGGGGCAAGCTTGATCCAACATATCCGACAGCAACACCCTGAGTTGGGTAAGCTCTGACATCCGGTGATCAACCTCTTGCAGCTTCTCGCGTAAAAGATCCGCCGTTTGATCCGCGCTAAGCCCTGTATCCGATACAGCGAGGGCGATATTGTCCCGCTCTCAATACTTAAAGCCAAGCGTTTTCCCTGTATGGATCAATTGCACAATCCGCACCATTGCAGGCTCAAAATCACAATATCCGCGTTATCGCTTCAGCCAAAAGATCAGCCGTCCATGCACCTTGGGGGAACCCATCTTTGTCAACAGGTCGCCCCGCTCCAGCAGACGTTAACTTCTTGAACAGTTCTTTGAAATCATGATCGTCTCTTTTTGGATGCAGGAAGTATTTTCCCTCCTTTATCAACGATCTAAGTTCTTTCGTTGCGTTGTATTTCGTTAGGCTTCGTTCCTTATCGTGCATTTTCCGAAGGCCCAGTTTCAACTAAAGCGGGTAGTTTGCCGGAAAACGAGCGGTATTCTTCCCAAAACTGTGAACTGAGTGAGCAAGAGGAGGTCATTGATGTGGCGGACGGCGCGAAACAGAACCTAACGATCCCAGCAATTTGTGAGGCCTACGTGCGGCTTGAGGCGCAGATGATAGGTAGCATCCGTGACCCACAAACACAGGAAGTCGTTGGGTGGATGTACGAATGGAATACTGGCGAGCGTGTTCCGAGGTGGAAAAGCGGCAGGCGTGTAGATATCAACGTTAGCCAGGCTACTTAGGCTCTAGGGACTGGAAAAAGTCACTAACAGCCCTGAAGAGCAATACTGTTGCGTTTTCGTGCGCGCGCGAATTTCACAAGCCAACGAACGATAAGTGATGGATTGGATGCCCCTCCTGTCGATTCACAATTGAACCGATCTGGCCAAGACTAGTCAGGAAACAAAGGAGGGCGAAATGGAAGAACTTCATATCATCGGCGTGGACCTGGCCAAGCGGGTTTTCCAAGTACATGGATCGGACAGGGCGGGGCACGTCTTGTTTCGCAAGAAACTCAGCCGCCTGTAGTTCAAAAAATTTCTGTTTGAGATCCCGAGCTGCACCATTGCCATGGAGGCTTGCGCGACGTCCCACAATTGGGGGCGCGAGGCGCAAGAAGCAGGTCACATCGTTCGTTTGATCCCGCCAAATTATGTGAAGCCTTTCGTGAAGCGACATAAGAACGATGCTGTGGACGCCGAAGCGATCGTTGAGGCCGCACTCCGTCCATCGATGAGCTTTGTCGCCGTAAAAACAAAAGAACAGCAGGCGCAGGCTGTTATGTTCCGGAGCCGTGATCTCTATCTGCGTCAAACGGCAGTTGCGATCCAGGCGTTCTGTCCGGCAGCAGATAATTTTGATAGTGGCCGCGGTTTTGCAGCCTGGCTCGGGTTGGTACCCCGGCAAAATTCGACGGGTGGCAAAGACCGTTTTGGCAGGATCACCAAAATGGGGCAGCGCGACGTACGCCGGTTACTCGTCACCGGCGCCATGTCGGTGATCAGTGCATCGGAGCGAAAAGGTCGTTGCGATGATCCTTGGCTTGCGAATATGCTGAAAAAGAAGCCACGCTTGGTTGCCG
>NZ_JBDWLR010000006.1:0-3452 GCF_039973035.1 Sedimentitalea sp. | reverse complement strand
GCCCGGTCAAAAATGGAGGAATGGCGTAGAGACTACAACGAAGTCCGTCCCCACAGCGCAATCGGCAACAAACCGCCAGTCTCGCTGATGAACGGCTCACTGGCGGCTTCTCCGCCTTGAGCCTTGACACCCGGAAAATTCCAGCCCGGTGGTCCAAATAAAGGGAGCAGGCCACTATTTTTTCCCATCCTGTTCGTGTCTTTTATTTCGTTGCTGCGCCTGAATTGCATCGGAAAATGCGGCAGCAAGAATTCCAGTTGGCATCGCAATCAGGCCGATGCCTGTGATCGCCGTTAATCCGGCAAAAAACTGTCCTAAGGAGGTTGTGGGATAAACGTCACCATAGCCGACCGTGGTCAACGTTGCGATCGACCACCACATCGTCCTCGGTATGCTTCCAAAGGTATCCGGCTGCGCGTGTCCTTCGATCATGTAAAGAATTGTCGAGGAGATAAGCAGCAGCATGGCCGCCAAGCCTACGCTCATTAGTAGCTCGTAGCGACGAGAATGCAGTGCCGTAGAGATTGCGTCAAACGCCCGCGAAAACCGCCCCAACCGCGCTACTCGTAGGATCCGAAGAAGACGAAATAGGCGCAAAAGGAATGCTTCTGTTCCAAGAAAGGTGAGCAGCAGAGGCGAAACGGAAAGCAGGTCGATAATAGCTGCCGGGGAAAGCGCATACTTCATTCGACCGACGGCACCTTGATATCGAGGATCCTCACCTGCGACCCAAAGTCTAGCAACGTACTCGAGAACAAAAATTGAAGTGAAAAACAACTCCACAGCCCGGAATGCCCATTCTCGACCATCAAGTATTGTGGGTTCACTCTCGATTACAGCTGTTGCCGTGGCTGCCAGAATTACAACACTTAATGCCCTGTTGACTGGAGACAGACCGGGACGGGGCCACGCGGTTGGCTCAAGCATCTGGTAAACTTGGACCCTGAAACAATTTAGCCTAAACATCGAGTGGGCCACTCTAGGCCGTGAGCGCTTCAGTGAGCGTGTACTCGTGTACTTACTCTGGACCGTGTCCTGCATCACGAAGCTCGATGGCTCTCATTATTTTCAGCCCCGCGTGGCTCTGTCGCCAATCTCTTGAAGCTTCGGCTGCAACCACGAGGTAACTCGTATTTTTGCAAACCGTTTCCTTGGTTATTCCACCGCGCTCTTCAATCAATCCGGAAACTGCTTTTCGAGGTCCTAAAGCGAACTTACCTGTCAAAACAAACATTTGACCGTTGAACGCAATTTCTCTGAAATCATCCAAGGCCCCCTGAAGTACGCCTGTATTGCCAAAAGTTGGAAGCCCTGTGTCTGATGCACTGTCGCCAACCAGCTGCGTTATCCAATCGCAGATATCGTCAGACTCTTCCGAAGTAATTCGGCCATCCGAAATCGCCCTTTGCGCTGACAATCTAAGGTTCCGAATTCTGCTGTCCTGCTGAATTCTCGGGTAGGATTCCAACCTTCGGAGTAAAGTTTGCACCTCTTCGAGCGTAATGTGGTTGTCACAGGCAATTCCTGCGCAAAACCCATACATCTCGTTGACATCGTCATTCTCAGTTTCCAGCTGAAACTCCTTGGAACGGATATCAACGATGTCTTGAATAATCGCGAAAATTTCTCGAGGTTCATTTTGCCAGATGGCAAGGTCCTCAATCAGCTCTTTAGCATCGTCATCCTTGAGCAATGCAAGGAAGTTTTCAGCTTCAACTTTGAGGGGTGAAAACTCAGCAGTCTCTATGTGTTTGCTAGCGAGCACACCTTTGAGGAAACCAAGCCAATAGGCCATCACCTTTCGATAGTTGGAATGTTTGTGAATGCGCCCGAGAGCGGCACCACCATATTCTAGCTCTGTGCCTCTTCCTTTCGACAACCCACCCATCAACCTCTCCTTGCATCCGATACAATGAACAACTTAACAGTAGAGCAATCATAAGGCGAGTTATTGCACAATACTGAGTGGGTATTTTCGTCGCAGACCAACAGCGTAAATCGCAGCCCAATTCAACCCTAAGCCCCGGCGCATTCGTGTTGACAACGGCCCCGAGTTCGCTGCTGGCCAAACGTTGCGAAGGTCGAAGTCTTGAAACGCAGCAATTCAACCATTTCGTCATTTAGGTGTTTGGGTGCGTCAATACATATGAAGTATCAAACGAGCGGCTACCAGAGACCTTTCTTTGCGAACCAGGACTGCATTTGAAACGTACGGCATATCGCTGTCGAATGGCTGCGGCTTGGTAGCGGCGATATTACGTGGAGCCGCTGATAATAACTTCGCGAACCCAGGCAAGAATCTCATCTTGTTCAACGCGTGGCCTTCGTCTGAAATCGTCCGGCAAATGCCAAACCAGGCGACGGCGTTTGGCAGGTGTCAATTCGTCCAACTCACAGTAGGTTGTTGTGTCGACAGCAGCTTCAAAAACGCTGGAAAAATATCTGTTTGGAAGACGGTATCGACGTTCGATACGACGCAGAATATCCTGGCTTATTGCTGTTGATGGTGCAGTATTTCTTCGTCCCCATCCGACGAAGGTGCTGCGTTTGATGCGGTCATCAGTCCTCACGACGGCACTGTAAAGATGGTAGACGGACTTTCTGCATTCGCGAGATCAGGACTGACAACGGACATGAGTTTCAGGCAAAGTTTCATTGGCACGTCGAAGACAAAGGTATTCGTCACGCATATATCAAGCGCGGAATCCCGCAACTGAATGGCAAGATCGAGCGCTCACACCGGTCAGATCAGCAGGAGTTCTACCAGCTTCTAAGCTACAAGGGTGACGTTGATCTGGAGGCAAAACTCGACGAATGGGAACGCTTCTACAACTTCGCAAGGCCTCACGGCGCTTTCAACGGAAAAACGCCTTACGAAGCGCTTCGAGAAAAGCTATTATCACAATTCGAAATGTCCCGGAAGCACCGACATATCTACTTCTATATTCGAATTCTTCAGTCGTAAATCTTGTCGAGCTCTCGGAAATCCTTGGGGGCGTAGCCGGTGTGGAGTTTAAATTCACGGGACATGTGGGATGGGCTGCTGAAGCCCAGGTCTTCTGCGAGGATCGACAATGGCAACTCGGATGAAAACAATTCCCGTTTGACCAAGGCGATCCGTTTCTTGCGAACGTAATCCTGTGGTGAGGTGTCAAATGTTTCCTGAAATTTTCTAACAAAGTGCGATCTGCTCATGCCAGCCAGCTTGTGGAGCTCGGATACCTTCACGCCTTTGCGAAGATTGTCCGCGACATGCCGTAGGACAGGCGCCATGCGCCTCACGTCCTGTTGGCGTTTGAGGTCGCGGTGTCTTGCGCGCGTGTTGAAATGTGGTGACAGTAAAGACAGGATTTGACTACGCACCATGATTTGGTCGGCAAAACCCTTGCTTGCCAGCTTCTCGTCGATTTGTGTCATCGACTGGAGTGTCGCGTCGTATGAAGGCGCCTCAT
>NZ_JBDWLR010000005.1:0-29315 GCF_039973035.1 Sedimentitalea sp. | reverse complement strand
GGCGACACCGCAGAAAGTGTTGAGGTCCCGGCGTAAACGGTGGAAAAGTTGGTGCGAGCCAAGCCATAGTATCAGCAATACTTGGCGATTTCTGGTGGCAACATCCCTGCGCGCGAATACAGGTACTGCACACCGCAACCTTACGCCATGGTCTGGCAGCGCAAAACCAAATGAGACGCAGAATGCAAGATGACATACCCGCTTTGATCTCCAAGATCGTACCTGCCAACTCTCAGATCGCGCCCTTGGAGGCTGAGATGTGGAAGCGGTATGATAGATTCATATCGCGCCGGACCGGCGACGAAGACCCCCATTTGCAGGTTGATTCCTACCACGCCACGATTGAACCGATCGACGCTGACAAGATTCCCTTGATTCACGAGTTGACGGTAGGTGTCCTTTGGCCGCATCGGCCAGCTGACATTCAGTTGTTTGAAAAACTTGGCGATGGCTATCTTGCGCTGGATGAAATCGGGCGACCGCTCGGCTCGGCGATGTCGTTCAAGATGGCTGATGATTTTGCAATGCTCGGCATGATGGTGACGCAGCCGCGACTGCAGGAACGCGGTACCGGGCAACGGCTGCTGCGTCGGATGATGCGCGATTGTGCGGGCCGTGATTTGCGGCTGAGCGCAACGCGATCAGGCTATCGGCTGTATGAAAGCGCAGGCTTTGTCCCGGTGGCGACGATCTGGCAGCACCAAGGTATTGCGCACAGGGTTGAAACGCCTACGCCCGTGTTGGGGCTGACCACCGAGCGATTTGACGTGCATCAGCTTTCCGAAGAGGACGTCGCGCAGATTTATGCAGTTGATCGAACCGCATTTGGTGCTGACCGCAGTGATACCATCCGCGCACTGTTAGGCGTGTCATCCGGAACCGTCCTTCGCGATGTAACCGGCATTCGCGGCTATGCGTTACTGCGCAAATTCGGGCGGGGCAAAGTCATAGGCCCTGTCGTTGCCGAAGACGATCAGACAGCATGGCAACTCGCCGCGCCCTTGCTTCAAGAGTGTGAAGGCACCTTCGCGCGGTTTGACACCCCTGTGCAGAGCGATGCGTTCCGCGCGCAGCTGACTAACGCCGGCTTGGAATTGTTCTCGTCAGTGACAGAAATGCGGATCGGCACCGATCGTCGCCCCAAAGATGGTCTGCAAACATTTGGACTGGCGGCGCATTCTTTGGGTTGATCCGGGGTCGGAGCGGAAAAACCCAACCGCCCCTGCTTGTGGGATCAGGACAGGCGGTCCTTTAAACCATAATACAGGCCTACCAGGGGCAGGAACCACGGTTTGCCGCTGTGCATTGGAATAGCGGGCCAACTCATACCTTCCAGCGGGTTGGTATCGGTTCGACCCATCGCCATATCGGCGAGCGATTGGCCGAGCAAGGTCGACATTTGTGCGCCATGTCCGGAATAGCCCATGCCGTAGATCATGCCGTCGGCCTCGCCTGCGCGGGGGAAAAGATCCTTGGTCATCCCCACTAAACCGCCCCAACAATAGTCTATCTCAACATCCGATAGTTGAGGAAAGAGTTTGCCTAGTCCACTGCGCAGGATCGCGCCTGATTTCTCGTCAGAGCGTTGATCCGAAACCGCCGAAAACCGCGCGCGCCCGCCAAAAATGATCCGCCGGTCTGGCGAAAGGCGCATGTAGTTGCCGATGTTCAATGAAGTCACATAGGTTCGATTTCCGGGCAGAGAGGCGGCGATCTCGGCGTTATTCAGCGGACGGGTGGCCACGATGAATGACCCCACCGAAATGATGCGTCGTGTGAAATGGGTCAGCGGGGCGCCTTTGATTTGACTGGAATAGGCCCCCGTCGCCGCAATCACACGGTCGGCCTGGATCTTGCCTTTGGGAGTCTGCAACTCCCATCCCGATCCAACCCGGCAGCGGCGCGTGACAGGTGCACCTTCCCAGATGCGGGCCCCGTGGCGGTGGGCAGCCTCGGCCAGACCGTTCACATAGCGGCCCATATGCATCATCGCTGATTTGGAATAGAGCATCCCCCCGTGAAAATTATCCGAAGCAATCTCGTTCGACAGTTCGGATTTTTCCAGCCATCGGGTATCAGGATCAACCCCTTTGTGGATCAAGTCAAAATTGGCCTTCAAACCGTCAACATGTGTGGGTTTCGACGCCAATTTCAGCTTGCCCGAGCGGCGGAAATCGCAGGCGATGTTTTCTTCCGCAATCACGTCCTCGATCATGTCGATCGATCGATCATAGGCATGGTAAAGCGTCGTGGCGCGGTCTTTGCCCAGATGCGCGACGGCCTCGGCAAAGCCATGCGCGATCCCGTTGTTCAGATGCCCGCCATTGCGTCCTGAACCGCCTGCGCCGATATGCTGCGCCTCGAGCAACGCGACACTGACCCCTTCGCGGGCCAGCTTGCGGGCGGCGTTCAGCCCGGTAAAACCACCTCCAATGACGGCCACGTCATACGTGCCTTCGACGAGGCCGGTTTGGCCATTGGCAAAAGCCGGGGCGGTGTCGTGCCAATAGGACGTGAATTTCATGGCGGTCACTCTGAGTTACAGGCCAACAACAGCGGCAAGCTCGGAAATGTCCTGAATTTCGGTGTATTCATAAAACGGGTTTGCCGGTTCGTGGCGGCGGTTGACCCAGATCTTGTTCTTGATCCCGATGTCGTAGGCCGTCATCAGATCATAGCGAAAGCTGGACGAGACATGCAACACATCTTCGGGCGCGCAGTTCAGCTGATCGAACATATACTCGAATGCCTGCATCTGTGGTTTATAGGCGCCCGCACTTTCGGCGGTATAGACATGTGCGATCGGCACACCGAGGTTTGCGATATTGCTCGGGATCTGATCGTTCATGGCGTTTGTTAGTGCAACAAGCGGGATCTTGTCGGCGATTTTGGCAAGCCCGGCAGTTACGTCTGCATGCGGCCCCCATGTGGGCACGCGGCCGTAGATGTCTTCCGCCACGGCCGGATCAAAATCCACGTTGTTGCGTTTACACGTGCGCTCCAGCGAATTGTGGACCACCTCGGCATAGGGTTTCCAAGCACCCAGAACCTCGTCCAGCCGGTAGGCCGAAAAATTCTTGATGAATTTGTCCAACTGATCTGTGGTCAACCTGTCGCCATAGTGGTCACGGGCCGCGCCAGTCATGTCGAAATTGATCATGGTGCCGTGGCAGTCGAATGTGATGAATTTGGGGCGAAAGGTCATAAGGCTCTCCGAAGGGTCATTGCTGATCTCATCATTGTCCGCACGCGACCACAGGGGTTGCCGCGTTTCAGCGTTTGAAAGCATGAAATTGGGTTTCTGCGTGACAGCGCGGCATGGCGTGCGGCTTTGCGTCGATCTTCGGTTATCCGCACGGGGCAGGTTGGGGCAACTTGTCTTTATAATATGTATGGCCTGGCGGGCCGCAGCGGAAAGTAATGAAATGGCCCCAACTGATCCCCTCACTCCTGCACAAATGTTGGAAAAGCTGGTCGGCTTTCCCACTGTTGTGGGCACCTCAAACGAGGCGTTGATGGATTTCGTGGCCAACTATCTGACGGCGCATAATGTGCCGCATGTTCTGCTGCGCGGGCCCGAAGGCGACCGGTTGAACCTGATTGCCACCATCGGAGATGCCACGAAACCCGGCTATATCCTCTCGGGCCATGTCGATGTAGTCCCAGCCAGTGAACCGGAATGGTTGGCGGATCCTTTTGTGATGCGTCGGCAGGATGGGCGTCTGATCGGGCGCGGCACCTGTGATATGAAAGGATATGTCGCCGCCGTGCTGGCGATGGTGCCACAACTGGCAGCGATGCCCTTGTCCGCACCAATCCATATCGCCCTGTCCTATGATGAAGAGGCCGGATGCCGGGGTGTCCCACATATGATTGCCGCCTTGCCTGATCATTGCGCGCCACCTTTGGGGTGTATTGTGGGCGAACCCTCTGGCCTTGTTCCGGTGCTTGCCCACAAGGGCAAAGCCGCGCTGCGACTGCATGCAAAAGGACAGCCGGGTCACAGTTCGCGCCCTGATCTGGGCCGGAATGCGATCCATGCGCTCTTACCGGTTTTGAACGCTGCAACGACACAGGCAGAGGCATTGGCAACCGGGCCGCAGGATGCGCGCTTTGCGCCGCCGTACTCCAGCTTGCAAATCGGCACGATTACGGGCGGCCAGGCGATCAATATCATTCCAGAGGATGCCCAGGCGGACATAGAAGCGCGTGCAATCGCAGGCGCGGACCCTAAGACCGTTCTTTCCCCGATTCTGGATGCGGTCAAAGCTATCCGGGCTGAAGGGGAAGATATCAGCGCCGAATGGCTGTCATCCTATCCTGCGCTGGCGCTTTCTGCGGATGATCCGCTGGCCGCGATTGCACAAGAAATCTCGGGGAATGCACCAATGGGGGCGGTGAGCTATGGCACCGAGGCGGGGCTGTTTCAGGCTGCGGGCATTCCTGCAATCATTTGCGGCCCCGGCGATATCAGCCGCGCGCACCGCCCCGAGGAATTCTTGACCGAAGACGAATTGGCGGGCGCTGCGCAGATGGTTCTCGCACTCGGGCGGCACCTGTCGATCTAGGCGGGTTGGGCGCAGCATATCGTGCGGCGGCACCTGTCTGATCAAATTCAAACTGCTGCCACGGGAACACATCAAAACAAACATGCCGTTTGATTTGCCTAGACTTGGATCATCACAATGGGAATTTGACTACCAATGACACTTGAAGTTTCCAGCCAGCCAATCGCCACGCGCGACATCCAGATAGAGCCGTTTACGCCTTTGCATCTGGAAGGTGCCGTGCACCTGTCACAACAGGTGTCATGGCCACATCGTTTCGAGGACTGGGCGCTGACATTGTCCGTATCCAAAGGCGTGGTTGCCCTTTGTGATGGGGTGATCGTGGGTACGGCGCTTTGCACCATATTCGGGCCAGTGGCGTCGTTGAATATGATCATTGTCGATGCGCAAATGCGCGGGCAGGGGCTTGGACGCAAGTTGATGGACCGGATCATCGCTTTGACAGGTGACCCGGAATTGCGGCTGGTCGCAACGACAGACGGTATCCCGCTCTATGAAAAACTGGGTTTTGTGGCCGCAGGGCAGATTGTCCAACACCAAGGCATTGCTCGTAAGGTTGCACCGATACAGCCGGTCGAGAAGGTCACCGCCGAAAATCTACCGCGATTGGCGGCATTGGACGCCGACGCCTCGGGGATGGAGCGTCTGGCGCTGTTGCAGGCAATTGCAGCGCTCCCCGATGGTCAGAGCGAGATCTTTGTAACCGACGCAGGCTTTGCGATGAAGCGCCAGTTTGGGCGCGGGACCGTGATCGGGCCTGTTGTGGCCGATACGGACACGGCAGCGCGATCGCTGATTGCCGCAATCGCCAACCAAGTCCAAGGCCAGTTTCTGCGCATAGATTTGCCTGTCCAACGAGGACTGGGAGAATTTGTCGAAACGCTGGGTCTTGCCAATGCAGGCGGCGGCACGGCGATGGTGATGCGCGCGGCTCAGCATCCAGAGACACATATGAAAACCTATGCCCTGATTTCCCAAGCCCTTGGCTAAGCCCCAAGGCGCAATTTGTCGGAGAATACCATGCTGACCAATTCCCTCGTTGAACTGGACCGCCAGCACCTGGTCCACCCCGTTTCGTCCTTTCAGGGACACGAAGCGCGGGGCGTGCGCGTTCTGAAATCCGGCAATGGCGCCCGCGTCACCGATGTGGAAGGCCGCGAGTTGATCGACGGCTTCGCCGGTCTGTGGTGTGTCAACGCGGGCTATGGCCATCAAAGCGTTGTTGATGCCGCCGCCAAACAAATGAGCGAACTGCCCTATGCGACAGGGTATTTCGATTTGGGGGCAGAGGCGCCCATCCGTCTGGCTGCAGAATTGGCCGAGCGCGCACCCGGGGATCTAAACCATGTCTTTTTCACCTTAGGCGGGTCGGATGCGGTCGATAGCACGATCCGCTATATCCGCTACTATTGGTACGCCCGTAATCAGCCCAAACGGGATCAGTTTATCTCGGTCGACCAAGGCTATCACGGATCAACAACGATAGGGTCGGGCCTGACGGGGTTGCCAGCCTTCCACGAAGGTTTCGGCGTGCCGTTTGACTGGCAGCATAAGATTTTGTCGCACGATTTGTATCGCCATCCAGAGGGGAACAACCCGCAAGCTGTCATTGACGCTTCTGTCGCAGAACTGAGAGCCAAAATCGAAACAGTCGGCCCGGAACGCGTGGCAGCCTTTTTCGTCGAACCAATCCAAGGATCCGGCGGCGTTCTGGTGCCGCCCAAGGGTTGGATCAAGGCGATGCGCGACATCTGCACTGAATATGGTGTGCTGTTTATCGCTGATGAAGTGATCACAGGTTTCGGGCGCACCGGGCCATTGTTCGCCTGTTCCGAAGAAGGCATCGTGCCGGATTTCATGACGACGGCAAAGGGGCTGACCTCTGGCTATGCGCCGATGGGGGCGGTTTTTATGTCCGATCATATCTATGACACCATCGCCCAAGGGGCCGGGCCCAGGGCCGTTGGCCACGGATTCACCTATTCGGGGCATCCGGTCTCAGCGGCCGTCGCGCTGGAAGTTCTCAAACTGTACGAAGGTGGCATCCTTGAGAACGGCTGCAGAGCCGGTGCGCAGCTGATGGCCGGTCTGGAAACACTACGCGATCACCCGCTGGTAGGCGATGTACGCGGGCGCGGGATGCTGGCGGCTGTCGAGCTTGTCACAGACAAAGAAAAAAAGACGCCAATCCCGGCGACGGTTCAGCCTGCCACACGCCTGTTTGACAGGGCGTGGGAACAGGGTTTGGTGATCCGATCCTTTGCACAAGGCATCTTTGGCTATGCGCCGCCACTATGCTGCACACCAGAGGATATTGACGGCATCATTGAACGCACCAAAACCGTTTTGGATCAAACGCTTGAAGACCCGGAAATCCGGCAGGTTCTCCGCTGATGGCGCTGCTCTTTATTTCTTCTGAAGAACGCGCAGCGGTTTGGATACCGATCTTTGAGGCGGCGGGTGAAACCATTGTATTCGGCGAAGACGCTGTCAACGATCCTGCGGAGATCACGCATCTTTTCTGTTGGGTTCCGCCAAAGTCGCTGGAGATCTATCCGAATCTTCAGGTCGTAATCAGCGCCGGAGCCGGGGTTGATCAGATGCCGGCACTGCCAAAGGGCATTGCTCTTTCGCGAAGTCTGGATCCGGGTATCTCGGAAATGGTGCGCGATTGGGTGGTGATGGCCACCCTGATGCTGCACCGCGACATGCCGCAGTATCTGGAGCAGGCCCGCGCCGGAGAATGGCGCAGCCGTACCCCGCGTCTGGTTCGCAATACGCGGATCGGTATCATGGGGTTGGGCCGCATTGGTCGCCTTGCGGCGCGCACCCTGTCCGACCTCGGATTTACCGTCTCTGGATGGAGCCAGTCAGGCCGTCCGGTCGAAGGGGTCGAGGTCTTTGCGCAGGATGAGTTGAACAGCTTTCTGGCCGGGGCAAATGTAGTAGTCTGCCTGTTGCCGTTGACGCCGGCAACACAGGGTTTGATGGATGCCGAGTTTTTTGCCGCATTGCCCAAGGGCGCCGCGTTGGTTCATGCGGGCCGGGGCGCACAATTGGATATGTACGCTTTGCATGCTGCACTCGATTCCGGGCATATAGCCACGGCGATGCTGGACGTCACAAACCCCGAACCCTTGCCGCACGATCACTGGGCGTGGCGCCATCCGCGCGTCGTGGTCACCCCGCATATGGCGGCCGAGACCGATCATGAGCAAGGTGCGCTGCACGCGCTTGCGGTTATTCGCGCCAGCCGGGCAAAAGAACCGGTTCCGGGTTTTGTCGATCCCGATAAGGGATATTGATGTGAACGGCGCCAGCAAAGCAATCTGCCGCGTTCCGCGAGAATACAACATAATCTACCACTCTGCGCCCGTGTTTCAGGGACTCGCAGGCCGCTTTTTGGCGCAAGCTGAAAAGATAGCGCAACAGGCCGCTTGCCAACGGGTCATGAAAGTAGGGGCTTTAAGGCTGATTGCAGGTTGAACGACAATGACAAAACCACGTGCCACGGAGGCAGGAGAGTGCTGCAAACTCCGCAGCAGATTAAACTGCATTACCACGCGAACGGGAACAGAAGGAACGCTTATATGACGATGACGGCGACAAAGTCTTTGAACGCGTTTCGCTATGTGACGTTTGATGTTGTTGGCACGCTGATAGATTTTGAAGGTGCCATCAAGGCCGGGCTGGCGCAGATTGCAGCGAAGGAAGCGGTTGATCTGGACGGCGAGGCCGCGCTCGCGACATATCGCGCGGCACGCTATGAACCGCAAGCCGGTCTTTTTCCGGATGATCTGGGCCGCTGCTACGCGCGCATCGCTGACGAATTCGGCCTGCCTGACACGCCCGAATATCGCCAGTTCATGATTGATGCCGTCGGAGAGGCGCAACCTTTTCCCGATAGCGCACAGGCGCTGACACGGCTCAAATCCCGCTACAAGCTGATCGCGATGACAAATGCACGCCGTTGGGCGTTTGAAAAATATGCCGAGAAGCTGGGCCAACCGTTCTGGGCGGCCTTTACCACGGATGACACCGGCACGGAAAAACCGAACCCCACGTTTTTTCATCAAGTGTTTGCGCATGTGGCAGAAGACGGCGGCAGCAAGGATGTGATCTTGCACACCGCGCAAAGCCAGCATCATGATATCGGGATTTCTCGAGAGCTGGGCATGACAAATGTCTGGATCGAGCGGCGCCACGGGCAGACCGGCTATGGTGGCACAATTGCGCCAAGGGCTTTCACCAAGCCAGACTACCATTTTCACGCATTGATAGAGCTGGCTCTTGCGGCAGATCATTCCTTTGACGCGTGATTTCAACCGGCCAACGGCGCGCAACTGCCATTGGTTATCTTTCCACCAACAGGGAATAAAAACATGATCAAAAAAACAATCAACAATTGGACCGGTCGCGATGATGCGATGGTTGAAAAAATGATCCGTCGAGGTGCATCGCGCCGTGATATGCTGAAGATGCTGATGGCCTCCGGCGTTGGTGTTGCGGCGGGTGGGTCGCTCTTGATGACGGCAGGCCGCGCACTGGCGGCTACCCCTGTTGCCGGCGGTATGCTCAAGGCGGCCGGCTGGTCTTCATCGACCGCTGATACGCTCGACCCGGCCAAGGCGTCGCTCTCCACGGACTATGTGCGTTGCTGTGCCTACTACAACCGCCTGACGTTCCTTGACGAAGCGGGTCAGGTTCAGATGGAACTTGCCGAGAGCATTGACACGGACGACGCCAAAACATGGGAAATCAAACTTAAACCCGGGGTCACCTTCCACAGCGGCAAGACATTGTCCGCAGACGATGTTGTATACTCGTTGGCGCGTCATCTGGACGAAGGTGTCGGCTCCAAGGTGAACTCCATCGCCAAGCAGATGACCGAAATTTCCAAGGTGGATGACCTGACGGTCAAGATCGTCCTGGCCAACGGCAACGCGGATCTGCCGACCATTCTGGCGCTGCATCACTTCATGATCATTGCCGACGGAACTACCGATTTCAGCAACGCAGACGGTACGGGTGCCTTTATCAGCGAAGTATTCGAGCCGGGTGTTCGATCGATCGCGTTGAAGAACCCGAACTACTTCAAGGCCGAAGGCCCCTATCTGGATGGGTTCGAATACTTTGCGATCCCCGACAACTCTGCCCGCGTCAACGCGGTTCTGTCCGGCGACATTCATCTTGCCGCGTCGGTGAACCCACGGTCCATGCGGATGCTGGAAGGTCAGGATGCGGTGAATACTTCGGTCACGACCTCGGGCAACTATACCAACCTGAACATCCGGCTGGACAATGATCCCGGCACAAACGCCGATTTCATCGAAGGTATGAAATCTCTGATGAACCGTGAGGCCATCCAGAAGTCAGTCCTGCGTGGTCTGGCCGAGATCGGCAACGACCAACCGGTTTCTCCTGCCAACCGCTATCACAACCCGAACCTCAAGCCACGTGCATATGATCCCGAAAAGGCCAAGCACCACTTTGAAAAGGCCGGTTTGGTTGGTACCGAAATCCCGATCGTCGCGTCCGAAGCTGCTGGCAATTCCATCGATATGGCAACCGTCGTTCAGCAGGCGGGTGCCGAAGTCGGCATGAACTTCAATGTGGATCGTGTTCCCTCGGATGGCTACTGGTCGAACTATTGGCTCAAGGCACCGATCCACTTTGGCAATATCAACCCGCGTCCGACACCGGATATCCTCTTCTCTCTGCTGTACACATCGGATGCGCCTTGGAACGAAAGCCAATACAAATCTGACAAGTTCGACAAGATGGTGGTCGAAGCGCGTGGAGAGCTGGACGAAGACAAGCGGACAGCGATGTACTGGGAAATGCAGGAAATGGTTGCCAATGAAGCAGGTACAATCATCCCTGCCTATATTTCCAACGTTGACGCGGTTTCGGCCAACGTCGGTGGGCTGAAGGCCAATCCGTTGGGCGGGCAGATGGGATATGCGTTTGCCGAATACGTCTGGCTGAACAGCTAAGACCAAACGGATCAGAAAAGCGTTCGCACGAGGGAATGACCTCGTGCGGACTCTGTTCTTTCTTGCCAGCAACCCCCCCCCAAGGAGATGCTCTTGCGACATTCACTCAGGCCTTGGATTCTGGTCTCGCAACGCCTCGGAATCGCGCTGTTGACCGTGGTTATCGTGTCTTTTGCCGTATTCTTTGCAACTGAACTCTTGCCGGGTGATGTGGCTGAAATCCTTTTGGGTCAGGCCGCCACACCCGAGGCCGTCGCCGGGTTGCGTAAGGAAATGGGGTTGGACGAGCCTGCAATAAGTCGTTTTCTCGGCTGGATGTTCGGTATGCTGGGCGGCGACATGGGGGTGTCCTATGTGAATGACATGCCGGTCTCAGATCTCATTGGCCGTCGCTTGACGAACTCACTTCGGCTGGCTGGAGTGACAACACTTGTAGCAGTCCCCATCGCGTTGACGCTCGGTATCTGTGCTGCAATGTGGCGTGGGTCGATTTTTGACCGGGTTGTGTCTGCGCTGACCATCTCGATCATTTCCGTGCCGGAATTCATGGTCGCAACGCTGGCTGTTCTGATCTTTGCCGTCTGGTTGGATTGGCTCCCCGCGCTCAGTTTTGGGGCGGATGTGAATACGCTGTCCTCACTGTTGCGGGCCTATGCGATGCCGGTGATTACCCTCACTTTTGTTGTCGCGGCCCAGATGATCCGTATGGCCCGCGCAGCGGTGATCGACACGATCAATACACCCTATGTCGAGATGGCGCTGCTCAAAGGGGCGTCGCGTCGCCGAATGGTGCTGCAACATGCGTTGCCCAATGCGTTGGGTCCGATCGCAAACGCCGTTGCACTTTCACTGAGCTATCTGGTCGGGGGCGTTATCATCGTCGAGACGATCTTTAACTATCCCGGCGTTGCCAAGCTAATGCTGGATGCGGTTGCAACCCGTGACCTTCCGCTCGTTCAATCGTGCGCGATGGTGTTCTGTATCAGCTATCTGACACTGATCACGCTCGCCGATCTGATCGCCATTCTCTCCAATCCGAGGTTGCGCTGATGACCATTGCACGTAGATTGTTTTCCGCGCTCCCGACGCCGAAGAACCTTGGCTATTCCTTTGATCCTTTGGGTCGGGTCGGTCTGGCCGTCATCCTGTTCTGGGCAATGGTGGCCATATTCGGCCCTTTGATTGCGCCCTATCCGCCGGGCAAAATCGTTGACTGGGACTATTTTGGTCCAATTTCGCAAGCCTATTGGATGGGCACCGACTACCTGGGGCGCGATATCTTTTCGCGGATCTTGATGGGCAGCCGCTATACCGTCGGGATTGCATTGGCCGCTGTTACCATCGCCTGTTCGGTTGGGATCGTTCTGGGGATGATTGCCGCCGTCGCAGAGGGGTGGTTCGACATGATCCTGTCCCGGCTTCTGGATGCGTTCAACGGTATTCCCTCTTTGCTGTTTGGCCTTGTGGTCGTGGCGGCTGTGGGATCGTCGATTCCTGTGTTGATCCTGACACTGTCGGCAATCTACATGCCCGGGTCCTATCGTTTTGCCAGAGCCTTGGCCGTGAATACCAACACGATGGATTTTGTCACTGTGGCACGGGCCCGAGGTGAAAAGACAACCTACCTCATCGTCAGAGAGATTTTCCCCAACATCCTTGGCCCAGTTTTGGCAGATCTTGGGCTGCGGTTTGTATTTATCGTGCTGGTTCTGTCCGGTCTGTCCTTTCTAGGGCTTGGTGTGCAACCCCCCTATGCGGATTGGGGCGCATTGGTGCGTGAGAATATCGAAGGGCTGAGCGCAGGCGCACCGGCGGTGGTGTTCCCGTCAATTGCCATCGCGTCTCTTACCATCTCGGTGAACATGCTGATCGACAATCTACCCCGCAAGATCCGCGACAGGAGCGATTCATGACCAGCCAGTCCCATGTCAGCGTTACGGATCTGCATATCGGAGCGATCACCGATTCGGGGCGTAAAATCGAGATTATCACGGGGGTCAGCTTCGATATCGCGCCCGGCGAGATCGTGGCGCTGATCGGTGAGTCCGGTTCGGGCAAGACCACTATTGCACTGTCATTGATGGGGCATACACGCACGGGCTGCGTGATCAACAGTGGCAAGATCGCGGTCGGCAACATGGTTGTCACCGACATGACCGAGACACAGCGCGCGGGTTTGCGAGGCACCAAGGTATCTTATGTGCCTCAATCCGCAGCGGCGTCTTTCAATCCGTCCAAGCGGATCATGGAGCAAGTGATCGAGATCAGCACCATTCACAACCTGATGCCGCGCAAAGAGGCACAGGCAAAGGCGGTGGAACTGTTCCGCGCACTGGCATTGCCGGAACCTGAAACCATCGGTCAGCGGTATCCGCATCAGGTATCGGGTGGCCAGCTTCAGCGGCTTTCGGCGGCGATGGCGTTGATTGGCAATCCTGATCTTGTGATCTTTGATGAACCAACAACCGCACTGGATGTCACCACCCAGATCGAGGTGCTTCGCGCTTTTAAATCGGTCATGCAAAAAGGCGCCATTTCTGGTGTTTATGTCAGCCATGACCTCGCCGTGGTTGCCCAGATAGCCGATCGTGTGATTGTGTTGAAAAGCGGTGAAATTCAGGAAGTGGGTGACACCGAACAAATCCTTCACGCAGCCAAAAGCGCCTATACCAGAGAACTGCTGGCGGCCTTTGAACCAGCGCTGCACGAGACGATGGCCATCACCGAGGAAGAAAGGGAAAAAGGCCCGATTCTGGAGGTGCAGGGGCTTTTTGCCGGATACGGTCATGTTTCCAACGGCGAACCGATGATCAAGATCCTGAAGGATGTGAACCTGAAACTCGCACGTGGGCGTAACCTTGGGGTCATCGGGGAATCCGGTTCGGGCAAATCAACGCTCGCCCGTGCCATTGCCGGAATCCTGCCGCCCTATCGCGGGGGCGTTCTGATGGACGGGGTGCCTTTGGCAGGCGATCTGGCAGCGCGCAGTAAAGAACAGCTCCGCAAGACCCAAATTGTGTTTCAATTGGCTGATACCGCGCTGAACCCCAATCATTCGATTGAATCGATTCTGGGTCGCCCATTGAAGTTCTATCACGGCATGCGCGGTGCCAAGCGCGAGGCTCGCGTGATCGAACTGCTGGACATGGTGCGGTTACCGGCCGAGTTGCGTCACCGCCTGCCCGGAGAACTGTCCGGAGGGCAAAAACAGCGAATCAACCTTGCCCGTGCGCTGGCCGCAGAACCGAAACTGATCCTGTGCGATGAAATCACCTCTGCCTTGGATTCGGTCGTGGCCGCGGCGATTCTGGAACTGCTCAAGGAGCTGCAACGCGAGTTGAACCTGAGCTACCTGTTCATCAGCCACGATCTGTCCACGGTCGAGGCAATCTGTGACGATGTGCTGGTCATGCTGAAAGGTGAAGTGGTCGAGGCGTTGCCTGCCGCCGCGATGTCGGAAGAGGCCGAGCACCCTTATTCCCGTTTGCTGATCTCTTCGATCCCGCAGCTTGATACGCAGTGGCTGAACCGTCTTGAACAAGATCCGGAACTGATCGCACAATTCGCCAGGCGCTGATCGTGCATTGACCCGCCGGGACGATCAGAGCTCGCCGGCAAACAGGCGGGTCAACGGGATGGAGGTCTTGATGAAAGGCGACTTGATCACGACAAAGCTAAAGTATTTGTCGATGCCAACTTCCCTGTCATTCAGCTCTTCGATGATGTTCTGATAGTCCGAGATACCTGAGGTCACGAACTTTACCAGATAATCATAACCGCCCGAAATCAGATGGCATTCGACCGAGCTGTCGATCTTTTTCAACGCGTCTTCAAAGCGCGCAAAGTCAATCTGGCGATGGTTCTTCAGGGTGAATTCAGTAAAAACCGTGAGGGTTTCGCCCAACTTGGCCACATCAATCTGTGCGGAATACCCGGTGATATAGCCTGCTTTCTGCAGTTTCTTGACCCGCATCAGACATGGTGAGGGCGACAAATGCACCAGTTCTGCCAACTCAACATTGGTTATCCTGCCGTTGCGTTGCAGTTCGGAAAGGATTTTGACGTCAATCCGGTCAAGTTTGAAACGAGAGGTCATATCCGAGGTCCTTTTCGACTCTGGTCGCTGCTGCACTGGGCAACAGACAAGCGGTTTCTTACATCAACGTCATTCGACAGGAAATGCCGCCTCTGAACCAATTCCAGCACAGTTGACTGGACGGCTGACATTAGTCTTGCGCCATTACAGGAGTGAATCATGCCAGCACCGTTGTTGCACATTGAGACAGACGAAGAATTTCCGGCGCAGGCAGATTGTGTTGTGATAGGGGCCGGTATCGTTGGTGTCTGCACAGCCTATTGGTTGGCGCGCGGCGGAATGCGGGTCGTCCTGCTGGAAAAGGGTCGCGTTGGCGCAGAACAATCGAGCAGAAACTGGGGTTGGTGCCGACAGCAAAATCGCGATGCGCGTGAACTGCCGCTTGCGACCAAAAGTCTTTCGCTCTGGGAAGAGATAGCGCAGGACATCGACGAAGACCTCGGATTTCGTCGTTGTGGCTTGTTGTACCTGTCCAATAGCGCAGCTGAGATCGAAGGTTGGGCAAAATGGGGAAAGTTTGCCCGCGGCGAAGGCATAGACACGCAGATGTTGACCAATGCACAGGCTGCCGAACGTGGTGCCGCGACGGGTAAAACCTGGGCCGGTGGAGTCTGGTCGCCCACGGACGGCGTGGCCGATCCAACGGTTGCCGCGCCGCTGATTGCCAGGGGCGTGCGCAAACACGGTGGTGTCGTGATTCAATCCTGTGCCGCGCGCGGCATTGAAACCTCTGCCGGAGCGGTTTCGGGTGTGGTAACAGAGCGCGGAGTCATTGCCACGCCGCAGATCGTGATTGCCGGTGGTGCCTGGGCGTCCAGTTTTTTGTCGCGAACCGGGATCAGTTTCCCCCAGGCGTCGGTCCGCAGTTCGATCCTGGCTGTTGCGCCCGGAGCAAAAGGTCTGCCACCTGCGCTGCATACTGCTGCGGTGTCGGTTACCCGCCGTCTGGATGGTGGGCACACGCTGGCGATTTCCGGGCGGTCCAATGTTGATCCGTCGCCGGGCGCGATTTATGGTGCCAAGCATTTCCTGCCGATGTTCCTGAAACGGTGGCGGTCGCTGCAGCCCGGCGGATTGCAAGCATGGAAAGCCGGGTTTGAGAGCCGTCGCAAATGGGCGCTTGACCGTGAAACCCCGATGGAACAGACGCGCATTCTGGACCCGACCCCTTCGCAATCGCTGATCCAGCAAACGCTTTACCGCGCACGCGCACTCTTGCCTGAATTGGCCGCTGTTCCCGTACAGGCGGCTTGGGCTGGCTATATCGACAGCACGCCGGACGGAGTGCCGGTGATCGACGCGGACATCGGCGTGCCGGGGCTGACTCTCGCTGCAGGCTTGTCCGGTCACGGGTTTGGAATCGGGCCAGGCGTCGGGCATCTGGTTGCGGATATGGTTCTGGCGCGCGCGCCCATTACCGAAACCCGCCAATACCGGCTGGCACGGTTCGATAGATCCCAATGGGGCAACGTCGCTGAGTTCTGAGAATTTCATTGAAACCGGGCGATGTGAAACGGTTCTAGGGGCGTTTCACACCCTCCGGTATCAATCAGTTCTGCCATCGCGTCACCGACACCGGGCCCCAACTGAAATCCGTGGCCGCAAAACCCGAATGCATGGAACAGGCCGGGCGTGGTCGAGGATGGCCCCATGACGGGCAGGTCATCCGCCACATAACCCTCGCAGCCAGACCATTGCCGGATCACGGTCACATTGCGCATTGCGGGCACCAGTTGAATGACCTTTTCCAGTTGCTTGCCCAACAGCGCCGGATCCACCTTGGCATATCCCGTAACCGGATCGATCGGTGTTCTGTTGACGCCGCCACCAAACACCACATTGCCGCGTTCGACCTGTCGCAAATACGCACCGTGGCCGTCCGACCACATGCCGATAACGGGTTTGATCTTGTGGGGCAGGGCCTCTGTGACACCCATTTGCGGTCCATGCACCGACAGCGGCACCGGCTCTCCGAAATCCTCTGCAATCTGGCGGCCCCACGCCCCGGCACAGTTCAACAGGCTGGCGCTTTCAAATCGGCCTTTGGACGTGTCCACTGCAAAGCCCTGTGCTGTAACAATGATCCCGGAAACTTCGGCTTGGCTTACAACTTCGACACCCGTGCTTGCGGCCGCCTGCGCAAAGGCCGGTGCGATCAATCTGGGATTGGCGGAACCGTCCTGGGGCGAAAACGAGGCGCCTATGGCCTCTTGACCCATACCGGGAAAACGGTGACGCAGTTCGCTCTTGTCCAACTGTTCAATGTCAAGATCCCAAGGCTGCGCGGCCGCTGCATAGGCTTGCATTTTGTCCATCCCGGAATCGTCAAAAATCAGGCGCAGGTGCCCTGTAGCGCGAAACTCTACATCGCGGCCCAACAGGGTTTCGGCCCGGTTCCACAGGGCGAGCGACCGATGCGCTAGCGGCAGTTGTGGCAAGAAGCGCCCAGTGCGGCGGATATTGCCGAAGGAAGCCACTGTTGCGCCCGCCCCGATGAACCCGCGTTCGATCAGCCGCACCTTTCGCCCGCGCCGGGCGAGGAAAAACGCGGCACTGGTGCCCATCAATCCGCCGCCAAGGACTGTCACATCCATGCTGCTTCCTTTTGCCGAAACTCATGCAATGTTATCAAACCGCAGCCTGTGCCTCTGGTCAAAGACGCGTTTATCGTACACATATAAGCCGAACCTATGGGATAACCATGCGCGCGCGCCAATTGGAAGTTTTTACCGCCGTCATGCGTGCGGGCACCGTGACCGGTGCGGCGCGGCTGTTGCACATTTCGCAACCCGCGTTAAGTCAGATCCTGCGACACACCGAGGACGATCTGGGCTTTGCCCTTTTCGAGCGGGAGAAGGGCCGTCTTCGCCCGACACCTGAGGCGATCGAGTTGTACCCCGAGGCCGAACGGCTTTTTTCAAGCCTTGAAGGATTGCGGCGCAAAAGTATGGACCTCAGGCATGGCCGTGCAGGGCTGATGCGCATCGCGGCCTCGCCGCCGCCAGGGATGTCGCTGTTGCCGCAAGCGCTGCTGCGGTTTCGCACGAAGTTTCCTGATATTCTGCAGCGGGCCCATATCGCCCCGATTTCTGGGATCGTTGAATTGTTGCGCGCCGGTGACGCCGGTCTGGGCATAGCGCTGGATGACAGGTTGCCCCAAGACATTGAGGTGGAAAAGCTGGGGGAGACACGGTTCTGTTGCCTTCTGCCCGAGGCTCATACCCTGGTGGCGAAATCACAGATCGGTTTGATCGATTTACAGGACGACACTGTTATTTCCTACCGTAGCGCCACCCGCCCTCATGATGAGTTGAAACAGGCAGCCGCCCAGCAGCGCGCACAATTTGTGCCGCAGCTAGAGATAGATGCATCCATCTCGGCGGTCAGTTTTGTGCAGGCGGGGCTGGGTATCGCGGTGGTTGACGCACTTTTGCCGTGGTCACAATTCGCAGGCATCGTGCAGCGCCCGCTGGAGGCGTCTCCAAACCTGCCTGTTTCGTTGCTGACGGTAAAGGACAAGGCGCTGTCGCTTGCGGAAATTGCGATGCAAGAACAGATCAGGGCGATCTGTCACGAGGTCATATAAGTCGCGCTTATGCGATGACCCAAGATGCGTCTTGGACCCGAGTCGCGCTTTCTGGTCGAGTGGGCTGAACACTCACGGAACCAGAAAGAAATAGGCATGGATGGCACGGCGGCACCCGGCGCAGATTTGACCGCGGATTGGAAGGTTGGCGTCGATATCGGCGGCACTTTCATGGATTTCTGTGCCCTCAATACGGTTTCGGGGCGGATTGCATCGCTCAAGGTGCTAACCACGCCAGATGATCCAGGTGCGGAGCTGCTGACGGGGCTGGACCTGTTGCACGACCGCGAAAGCCTGAACCCTAAAACGATCACCCGCTTTGTTCATGGCACGACGGTCGGTATCAACACGATCATCCAGCGGGCCGGTGCCAAACTGGCCTTGATCACCAACGCCGGGTTCGAAGATGTGATTGAATTGGCGCGGCTGCGTATGCCAGAGATGTATTCGCTGTTCTGCCACCGACCTGATCCGCTGATCCCGCGCGACATGATCTTTGGCATCCCGGCTCGTCTGCGCTCCGACGGGCGTGAGACCGTTGCACCCGAACAAGGCGCGATCAAATCCGCAGTAGAAAGCGCGATTGCCGCTGGCGCCCAAGGCATCATCATATCTTTGCTGCACAGTTGGCGCGATGGCGCACAAGAAGCCCGCGTCCGGTCTGCGATCGAGGCCTATGCGCCTGATCTGTTTGTCTTTACTTCGTCCGAAGTCTGGCCGGTGATCCGCGAATACGAGCGCAGTTCGACCGCAATTCTGAACGGCTATGTGCATCCTCGCGTGTCAGGATACCTTGCCGCGCTTGAGCAACGTCTTTCGTCCAAATCCGTGCCTGCCCGGGCCATGCTGACAAAATCCAATGGCGGTCTGATGACGGCGGGAGAAGGGCGGCGCGATTGCGTGTCCATGCTGTTGTCCGGTACGGCTTCTGGTGTGATCGGCGCGGCGTGGCTCGCTCGTCAAGCGGGCGAGAGCCGCATTCTGACGCTGGATATTGGCGGCACATCTGCTGATTTCGCACTGATCGTGGAAGGCGAGGTGCAGTATGGCACCGACGAGTTGATCGGAGAATTTCCACTGCATATCCCGTCGGTTTCGGTCCGGTCGATCGGTATTGGCGGTGGATCAATCGCCGCCGTGGATGAGCATGGCGTGTTACGCGTCGGGCCGGAATCTGCTGGCTCAAACCCCGGCCCGGCCTGTTACGGTCGCGGCGGGAATGAGGCAACTGTAACCGATGCGATGGCGGTTTGTGGTTGGCTGGGCCATTCGGACATGGCCTATGGGCAACTCCAAATGGACGTGGACTTGGCGAAACAGGCCGTTGGCCGCCGGGCCGATCAATTGGGCCGCAGTATTGAAGAAACCGCGCAAGCCATACTGGATATCGCGGTGTCTGAAATGTTCGTCGAGGTTGAAAAACTGTCTTCGCGTGCGGGCGTCGACCTGCGTGATTTCGCACTGATGCCCTTTGGCGGTGGTGGCCCGATGCTGGGCGCGTTTCTGGCCCGTGAACTGGGCATGCGCCGCGTGATCGCACCACGCCGACCTGGGGTTGTGTCGGCCCTTGGAGGGCTGGTGGCAGACCTGCGGGGTGACTTCATCCGCACGTTGTACATCCCGCTGTCCAAAGCGGCGCAACCTGATCTCAAAGCCGGATTCGACGCGTTGGTTGACGAGGGACAGAGCTGGTTGGCAGCGCAAGGTTTTGCGGATGTCCCTGTTCTGATGTTGTTTGCCGACATGCGCTATGCCGGGCAAAGCCACGAGATCGACGTCGAACTGGAAACCGCGTGGCTGGATGATCTGACAAAGATCAGCGATGCCTTTCACACTACACACCGGCGGATCTATGATTTTGACGACCCTGCAGGACGGATAGAAATCGTCAACCTGCGACTGTCGGCCATCGGACCAGGACCAGAACCAGAGATTTCAGCGGCTGTGGTCGATCCGGCGCCCGCGCGCACGACCCGTAAGGTTCCGGTGTATCTGAACGGCTGGTCCGATGTGCCGCTGTATGATCGGGCCGATCTGGGGGGCGGCGCTGAATTTGATGGTCCGGCCATTGTGGCGCAGGAAGATACGACATTTGCCATTCCGAAGTGCGCGACCGCCCGCACGGATCAACACCTCAATATCCATCTCAGTTTTTCGGAGGGGTCCGATGTTTGACCGTATGACGCTTCAGGTGCTGGCCAATCACGCCCGCGCAGCGGCCGAGAATATGGCGCATACGCTGCACCGCACAGCCCATTCCGCCTTTATCAAGGAAACGCAGGACTTTACCGTCATGCTGATGGACCGGGCGGGCGATACTTTCGCCGTCCCGATGGAACTGGGCGCGACCTGGTATCCGGGGCTGACCTGCGGGCGGGCCATTTCGATGATCGATGACTATCGCCCCGGCGACGTCGGGTTCACCAATGACCCGTATTCTGGATACCTGGCAACCCATACACCCGACACGCATGTATGGAAGCCGGTATTTATTGATGATGATATCGTAGCCTGGACCGGTGGGCACATTCACAACACCGACATGGGCGGCGCGGTGCCTGCATCCTTGTCGCGGTCGTTGACAGAGATTCATCAGGAAGGCATCCGTTTTCCCCCGATGAAGCTGGTGAAGGAAGGGCAGTTTGACGAGGCGCTGCTCAGCATCATGGGAACCAACGTCCGCAAGCCGGACCTGAACATCGGCGATATCAAGGCACTGGTGGGCGCGCTGAATACCGGTGAACGCAAGGTTCATACGATGATCGAGCGGTTCGGCAAGCAAGGGTTCCTGCAAGGTGTGGCTGCCCTCAAGGAACAGGCTGAGGCACAGGCGCGCGCCATCCTCAAGGAGATCCCGGATGGAGAATATATCTTTGCCGATTACGCGGACGAAGACAGTGACGAGGCCAACCCCTGCCGCTTGAAGCTGACGTTGCGAATCAACAGCGACAGCGCGGTCCTCGACTTCACGGGGTCCGATCCACAGCTATCGTCGTCATTGAACGTGCCGTCAGGTGGGGACCCGCGCCATACCATCCTGATGGTCGGCGTGTTCTACGTGCTCTATACGTTGAACCCGAAAATCCTGTTGAACACCGGGCTGACGATGCCGTTTACCTGCATCGCGCCCGAAGGAACCGTGCTGAACCCGGTTTGGCCTGCGGCAGTTGGGATGCGCTCGCTGACTTGCGCGCGGCTGCGTTCGGTGATTTTTGGCGCGTTCTCGCAGGCGGTCCCTGACCGGATGCCTGCCGCGCCTGCCGGGAATAATTGCATTGTCAACGTCATGACGCGCGACGAACGCACCAACAAGACGGTGATCGCTGCGGTGAACCCGGTGGTCGGCGGTGGCGGCGGGATGCCAATGCGCGACGGCACCAATGGATCGGGCGCCGATGCTGCCTATTTGAAGAATACGCCCATCGAGATTACCGAAACCGAAGTTCCAGTCGAGTTTCTGAAATACGGTCTGGCCTGTGACAGTGGCGGTGCGGGGCGCTGGCGGGGCGGACTGGCCACGGAAATGGCCTTTCGCGTGTTTGCACCGGATACCCGCATCACCGCGCGAAACCGCGACCGCAGCTTCTTTCGCCCCTGGGGTGTGCAGGGAGGCCATGCAGCGGGTCTGTCGGACATGATGGTCAATCCCGGCACGGATCGGGAGAAACGGCTGGGCGATATCGACACAGCCATATTGAACCCCGGTGATGTTCTCGAAATTCGTTCCGCCGGGGGAGGCGGGCGTGGCAATCCAACCGAGCGGGAACCTTGGCGTGTGCTGCGGGATGTGCAGCGCGGGCAGGTGTCGCTAGACGCTGCGCGCGATGATTATGGTGTCGCGATTGCCGATGGTGCGGTGGATGAGGTTGTAACCACGGGCTTGCGCGCTGCGGCGCAACCGCATCAGGAGCATTTCCATTTTGGCCCGGAACGCGACAGGTACGAGCAGCAATGGACGCCCGAGGCCTATGATCACCTGACATCCATCCTGCTGTCACTGCCGACGCATTGGCGCTTTTTCACCAAGACCGAGATTTTTCGCCGTATGCCGGGACGAGCGGGTGCGACTGGTGTTGCTGCCGCCTTTGATGAGGTTTGCGAACGTTTCGGCGATTTACCACGTCCGGCACCTGATTTGGTGGACGCGGCGGAATGACATCAACCGCGAAGCAAGGTCGGTTCGTGCGGTTGGCAGAGGCTGGCCGCGCGCCGATTTTATTCACCTTAGACGGTGAACCCCTGCAAGGACAAAAGGGCGACACCGTTCTCAGTGCCATACTGCTGTCCCGCAAGACCTTGGGGCACGCGGATTTGGGCGACCGACAACGCGCCGGATTTTGCTTGATGGGGGCCTGTCAGGATTGCTGGGTTTGGCAGGCAGATGGAACTCGTCTGCAAACCTGTGTAAGGCAGTTGGAACCGGGCATGGCACTGTTGTCCGGGCCGCCGGAAAACTGGCTGCTGCCCTTGGAACCTGCGACATGACACAAGTGTTGATTGTTGGCGCAGGCCCGGCAGGCATCCGCGCCGCGCAAAGGTTGACCGAGGCCGGGTTAAAGCCGATGGTGGTAGATGCCGCTGCGCGGGCCGGGGGACAGATCTACCGTCGCCCGCCTGTGGGATTCACGCGCCCGGCGCAATTGCTTTATGGATCAGAAGCCACCAAAGCGATGACATTGCATAGCCTTTTTGATAAGATGGTGGCCGACGGGCGGCTAGACTATTATCCCAGTAGCTCGGTCACAGCACTGGGAAACGGGATGGCGCAGGTGGTAACGCCTGCGGGTGTTCGTGAACTGCGTTATGGTCGGCTAATCCTCGCAACCGGCGCGACCGACCGTCTTGCGCCGGTTGCTGGCTGGCAAGCATCCGGCTGTTACAGCCTTGGCGCGGCGCAGATCGCACTTAAATCGCAAGGGATTGCTCTGGGGCAACAGATCGTCTTGGCGGGGTCGGGGCCATTGCTGACCTTGCTGGCCTCACAACTGTTGCAAAGCGGGGCGCAGGTCGCGGCGGTGCTGGATACCGCGCCATTGCGTCAACAACTGCGGGGTGCGGCAATGATGGCACGTGCTCGTCCGTTGGTGTTTGCGCGCGGTGTTCAGATGCGCGCGGCTTTGGGGCGGCGCTATCACGCCGGGATAAAACTGACACAAATCGAGGCTGATGGCGACGGCCCTCTGGCGATCCACTGGCAAGACAGCAAGGGTAAGGCAAGGCAGACACCTTGCGATATGATCGGGCTGGGCTGGCATTTGCGTGCGGATCTGCATCTGGCAGATCTGGCCGGGGCCCAGTTTGAATGGTCCACCACCTTTGCCCAATGGTTGCCGGTTTCCGATGACATGGGCCGGGTTGGTGAGGGGCTGTATCTGGCCGGTGACGGGCTGTCTATTCTGGGGGCAGATGGCGCGGAAATCGCTGGTCGTTTGGCGGCGACTGCGTGTTTGTTGGACCTGGGACATGCTGTAACCGATCCCGAGGCTGACCTTAACAAGCTGAACCGGATGCGTCGCTTTGCCAAGGGTGTCGCGACCGCATTCCCTTGGCCGACGCAAATGGTGCGCAAACTACTGGATGATACCGTGCTGTGCCGTTGCGAAAACGTAACCGCTGGGGAACTGCGCGAAACGCTGGATTGGTCCGGTCCGGATGCAAACCGCGCTAAATCGCTGGGCCGGGTCGGTATGGGCCGCTGTCAAGGGCGATATTGCCAGTTGAGCGCAGCAGAAGTGATTGCCGCCAAGGCAGCTGTCGCGCCTGATGAAGTTGGCCGCCTGCGATTGCAGCCCCCGGCCAGACCCGTTCCAATTTGTGCATTTCATCCGGCGGCAACCATCCCGCATGAGGGCAAACCATAAACGCCGCCCCACAAGAAAATCTCCTGCGGCGTATTGTTTGACAGCAGTGGAATCTGCTGCGGCAACGGGGCATTCGGCACCTTTGTATGTATCGACGCCCTGTATATATCGGTCATCCGGCACAACGAGGTCCTCATGACATCCCTTTTTGATTTTTCGCAGCTTTCGCTTCCGTCTGGTCATTTTATTGGTGGGGAGTATATCCAGTCCAGTGACGCGATTGATGTCTTGTCGCCGTCAACCGGGGCCAAAATCGGGGCTATTCCCTGCGCGGATGCCCGGATGGTGGACCGTGCTGTTCAAGCAGCCATTGCGGCACGTCAAGACTCCAACTGGGGCGGGTTACGGCCCCGCGAACGCCTGAAGGCATTGCATACCTGGGCTGACCTGATCGAGGCCGAAGCAGAGACATTAGCAAAGCTAGAGGCGGTCTGCTCGTCGCGTCCGCTGGTCACTGTGCGGTCGGGCGACATCCCGGTGACTGCCGAGAAAATCCGCTTTTTCGCCGAGTTGGCGGATAAGGAAGGTGGCGATCTGGTGCCGGTTTCGGACCAACAGTTCGGTTTCATTTCGGACGAACCTTATGGAGTGGTGGGGGCGATCACACCGTGGAACTTCCCGATCTCGATGGCGGGTTGGAAACTGGGTCCAGCGCTGGCGGCAGGTAACGCGGTTGTTCTGAAACCCTCTGAAATGACACCTTATTCAACGCTCTATATGGCGGAGTTGTCGGTGCGCGCAGGTCTACCCGCAGGACTGATCAATGTGGTTCTGGGTGACGGGCCGACCACCGGAGCGGCGATCACCGGACATGCACAGATCGACAAGGTGTCGTTTACGGGTTCTACCAGAGCCGGAGCAGCGATCATGGAGAATATCGCCAGGACCGGGATCAAGCCGATGACACTGGAATTGGGTGGCAAGAGCCCGGTGATCGTGTTTGAAGATGCCGATCTAGATCTGGCCGCTAATTGCATCGACCGAGGGATCATGTCCAACGCCGGCCAAATCTGTGTTGCCGGGTCGCGGATCATCGTGGCACGCGAAGTGGCCGATGACTTGGCGGAAAAGCTGACAGACCAGTTTGCCCGCCACCAACCTGCGGGAACCGGAGCCGAGGTGGCGGGCTTCTCGCCACTTATCTCCGAAATACAGTTGGGCCGGGTGGACAGCATCGTACAGGCCGCAGTTGCCAAAGGGGCCAAACTGCGCTGTGGTGGTGCGCGGTTTGAGCGCTCCGGCAGCTACTATCAACCCACGCTGATCTGCGATGTGGACGCCATGAACCCGGCTGTGACTGAAGAGATTTTCGGCCCCGTTGTGACCTTTCAAACGTTTGACACCGAAGACGAGGCGATGGAGTTGGCACGCCATCCGACCTATGGCCTCAGCTCTGGCCTATTCACCCGCGATCTGTCGCGCGCCCTGCGCCTGACCCGTCGGATTGAGGCAGGCACCGTTTGGGTGAACCGCTACGGTCGCTCGCTCGATCACATTCTGCCGACAGGTGGATGGAAAGCATCGGGGCTCGGTAAGGACTTGGGCCGCGAAGCCTATCGCGCCAACCGTCGCAGCAAAGCAGTTCTGATTGACCTGTAAATGATCAACGGCGCAATGCGCCCTATCCCGAACCTTGCGTCGCTTTTGTAACAGGCGCCCGCCCCAGGAGGCTGATATGAAAACCTACTCACTTGCACTGATCCCCGGTGATGGCATCGGCGTAGACGTCACCAATGCAACAATGGACGTGCTGAACGTGGCCGCGCGCCGTTTCGGCTTTGCTCTATCGCCGCAAAGCTTTCCCTGGTCATGCGAATACTATGTCGAGACCGGGGCTATGATGCCCGAAGATGGGATCGAGACGCTGCGCAATTTCGATGCGATCTATCTGGGAGCAGTCGGCTGGCCCGACACTGTGCCGGATTCCGTATCGTTGCACGGTCTGCTGCTGCCGATCCGCAAGGCGTTTATGCAATACGCCAATATCCGCCCCCACCGCCTGCTGCCCAAGATCGAAGGCCCGCTAAAGGCCGAAGGCTTTGATATCCTGTGCATTCGCGAAAACACCGAAGGCGAATACGCCGGTGCAGGAGGGCGCGTTCATCAGGGCACGCCGAATGAGGTGGCAACCGAGGTTTCTGTTTTTACGCGTCTGGGAGTAGAGCGTATTTTGCGCTTTGCCTTTGAGCAGGCGCGAAATCGCCGGGGACACCTGACGTCTGTCACTAAATCCAACGCCCAGAAATATTCGATGGTGTTTTGGGACGAGGTGACGCGCGAAATCGCAGAGGAATATCCCGATGTGACCGTCAGCCACATGCACATAGACGCGATGGCCGCCAAAATGGTGATGACACCACAAGATCTGGATGTGGTCGTCGCCTCGAACCTGTTTGGCGATATCCTGACCGATCTGGGCGCGGCCATTCAGGGTGGTTTGGGCTTGGCTGCCTCGGCCAATATCTCGCCAGATCGCGCCAACCCGTCGATGTTCGAGCCGGTCCATGGATCGGCCCCGGATATTGCGGGCAAGAACATCGCCAACCCGATTGCCGCGATTTGGTCGGGCGTGATGATGCTGGAGCATCTGGGAGAAGCGACCGCCGCCGCTGCAGTCCTGTCCGCGATTGAAACCGCGACAGGGCAGGGCATTGGCATCCGGCCCGGTCTGAACACCACTGATGAGATCACGACGGCGATCATCGCCGCGCTGGAGGCTTGAGATGAAATTGCAGGATATGAGTCTGTTTCGGCAGGCAGCGTTGATTGACGGTGCCTGGATCGAACGCGCGGATATGGATGTGACCGACCCGGCCACGGGGGACGCGATGGGCACCATGCCCGACTGCACTGCCGCCGAGACCAAAGCCGCGATCGCCGCAGCAGCGACCGCGATGGAGGAGTGGAGGGCGTTGACACATCTGCAACGCGCCGATCTGTTGATGGCGTGGCATGATCTGATGGTCACACATGCCGATGATCTGGCGCGGATTCTGACCACGGAACAAGGCAAACCGCTGGCCGAGGCCAAGGGCGAAATCCTGTATGGTGCGTCTTTCGTGCGCTGGTTCGCCGAAGAGGCGCGGCGGATCAACGGCCACATCATTCCGTCGCCCATTGCGGGCAAAAAGATCTTCGCGATGAAAGAGCCGGTTGGAGTCTGTGCGATCATCACGCCTTGGAACTTCCCCAACGCGATGATCACCCGCAAGGTGGCACCGGGTCTGGCGGCGGGCTGCACGATGGTTATCAAGCCATCTGATTTCACACCCTATTCGGCGCTGGCGTTGGGCGTTCTAGCCGAACGCGCGGGCATTCCCAAAGGCGTGCTCAACATCCTTACGGGCCGCCCCGAAGTGATCGGCGAGACACTGACAGCCAGCCCGGTGGTGCGTAAGCTGTCATTTACCGGGTCCACGCGGGTTGGCGCTTTATTGGCAGGGCAGTGTGCGCCCACGCTCAAGAAGATGTCGCTGGAGCTGGGAGGCAATGCGCCCTTCATCGTGTTTGACGATGCCGATCTCGACGCCGCCGTCGAAGGCGCGATGGCGTCGAAGTTCCGCAATGGCGGTCAAACCTGTGTCTGTGCCAATCGCATTTTGGTGCAGTCAGGTATTCACGACGCGTTCGTTGCGGCGCTGGCCGTCAAGGTCGATGCGCTGACCGTTGGTCCGGGCACCCAAGAAGGGGTCACCATCGGGCCGATGATCAACGCCGCCGCCATCGCCAAGATCGCCGCCCACGTAGACGACGCCCTTGCCAAGGGGGCGGCGCGCGCCACCGCAGAACGTGATCTGCCTGCCGGGCAATATGCCGACCCGGTTGTGTTGTCGGGCGCCACGCTAGATATGCAGTTTGCGTCCGAGGAAACCTTTGGCCCAGTCGCACCTGTAATCAAATTCGAGACCGAAGACGAAGCCTTGCTGATTGCCAATGGCACACCGTTTGGCCTTGCCGCCTATTTCTACACGTCGGATATGACCCGCGCCTTTCGCGTCGGCGAAGCGCTGGAAGCGGGTCTTGTTGGCTTGAACACCGGCGTCGTATCTCATGCCGAGGCGCCGTTCGGCGGGGTCAAATCTTCGGGTCTGGGGCGCGAAGGTGGGCAGGAAGGCATCGAGGAATACCTCGAAACCAAGGCCTTTCACTTTGGGGGGCTATAATGGCTTTATCAGTCACGCCTGCCATGTCGGGCGGGATTGCTGAACTAAACCGGTGAAAGGGCCGTTCATGACTCCTGTTGTCACAGCCTTTGGAGCGCAAATACCTCAGATTGGACTGGGCACATGGCAGCTGCAGGGTGATATACTGCACGCCGCTGTCATGGCCGCTGCCGATGCAGGCTACCGCCATTTTGACACCGCCCCGAGGTATGAAAACGAGGCCGAACTTGGCGCAGCGTTGCGTGCAACCGGGTTGCCCCGAGACAGCTATTTTCTGACAACCAAAGTCTGGTACACGGACCTGAGCGCAGCTGCTCTATTGGCCTCTGCCCACGCCAGTCTGGAACGGCTGGGGGTAGAAGCGGTTGATTTGCTGTTGATCCACTGGCCCTCTCCGACGGTGCCCGTGGCCGAAACGATTGAAGCGCTGGTTGAGGCGCGCGACCGTGGGTATGCGCGCAATATCGGGGTTTCGAATTTTCCCAAGGCGCTCATGAACCGCGCGCAAGAACTGTCAAGCGCACCATTGATTGCCAATCAGTGTGAATATCACCCGCGTTTGGATCAATCGGATCTGATTGCCGCCTGTCAAAACGAGGGGCGCGCATTTGTTTCCTATGCGCCAATTGGCAGTGGACAGCTTTTGGCAGACCCGACCGTGACGCAGATCGCAGCCGCCTGCGGTAAAAGCCAGGCGCAAGTTCTGCTGCGCTGGCACCTGCAACAGGGTGTCGTCGCCATTCCCCGCTCCAGCAATCCGGCGCGGGTGCGCGAGAATATCGAGATCACGGACTTCAGCCTGTCGCCACAGGATATGGCGCGCCTTTCGGCGCTGGCCGACAACGACGGGCGAATGTATAATCCGGCATGGGTGAAGGGCTGGGAATAGGGGGCCAAGGTCTGATCGGTATCGTCAGTGTGCCGCCCCCTTTTGACCGCTGATCATAAGGCTGCGCGATCAGCGGTCAAAAGAGGGCGCGTTTAGAAAGGCCACGACAATTGGACGGGTTTGAACCGCAGCAGCTCCGTCACTGCCGACCCTGAT
>NZ_JBDWLR010000004.1:0-4584 GCF_039973035.1 Sedimentitalea sp. | reverse complement strand
GACCGAGAGCTGTCGTGCGGTTGAGTGCTTTTGAGGCAATTTGCGCTTCAGCGATTTGATTGTCAAAATCACGCGCTTGCAGGCGATCACCGATGACTTGTTTCCAACGGCCGATCTGGGTCTCAACATGTGATCTCTGATTGGTTTTGTTGCATGGATCGCCCCACCGCTGATATCGATGCGGTCTTTTCCGTTCAGGATGCTGTAGATGCCGCACAAGTTCAACGCTGATCGCCGAGACAAGATCCCCAAGCAAAAGCATCGGGTGACGAATTGGGCTGAGTACAACGAAAGCTTGCGGCGGCGAGGGGATCTGACTGTTTGGATTAGCGAAGAGGCGCTCGCTTTGTGGTCGGCGCCTCGCAGGACGAAGCCGGGTGGACAGCCTGTCTATTCAGATCTGGCGATTGAGACCTGCTTGACCCTGGGCATGGTGTTCCGGCAACCGTTGCGTCAAACCCAAGGCTTGATGTGTTCGATTGCCAAGCTGCTGGGGGTCGAAATCGCGGTGCCCAGTTTCTCCACCTTGTCGCGCCGGAGCCACGGCCTGACATTGCGCGCTCAGCCGCAGGCCGGCCGCCAAGCGGGAAACCAGTTGGTCGTCCCTTCTCGGCGATATTTATCGCCTGCCAGGCAAGGGATAGCACCGGGTTGAAGATCCACGATGCGGGCGAGTGGCTAGAGGAGAAGCATAAAACCAAGCGCAAACGGCGGTCCTGGCGCAAGCTGCACCTCGGTCTCGATCTTGTCAGCGGCGAGATCGTCTGCTCCGATTTGACCACCGATGGCGTCGGAGATTCCACCGCGCTGCTAGGTCTGTTGGATCAAATTGATGGCCCCGCCGACCTGTTTCTAGCGGATGGTGCCTACGACGGCGACCCAACGTGCGATCTTCTGCTCGAGCGCTTTGGCGAAGGAATTGAGATTGCGATCCCACCACCCAAAAACGCAATGCTGAGCTCGGACGCCGCCCGGAATCCGACGATCCGCGATCGCCAAATTACCGAAATTAGGGCGTACGGACGCATAGCTTGGCAGAAGACATCGGGCTACAATCAGCGCAGTCGAGGTGAAACTTTGATGGGTCGTTGGAAGGCCGTCATCGGGTCGAAGCTAAAAGCGCGCAGCTTTGAGAACCAGAAAATGGAGGCCAGGATTGGTGTCCGCGTGCTGAACCGGATGACCGAACTTGGTCGCCCCAGTTTCGAACGCACCGCCTGAATTCCGTCTCGGGTAGGGCGCGTTCCGAATTGGAGTCGATCCGTGCAACACGATCGTCCTGGAAGAGCGTGGCATGTGTCGCATCAGATACAGAATTCCGAGTGCGAACAGCCGTGCCCGCGATCATTCGCCGAAATCGGCGGCCTTCCTGCGCCATCCGGCAGGAGACACACCCACAACCTTTTTGAACGCTCGGCTGAAGGCCGCTTCGGACCCGTAGCCAATCTCCTGTCCCACGGCGGCCACCTTCTTCGGGCTGTCGGCCAGAAGCCGCGCGGCAATCTGCATGCGCCAGAGTGTCAGATATTGGATAGGAGAATGACCTATCAAATGGGTAAAGCGCGCCGTCATGGCGGAACGCGACATGCCCGCCTCTTCGGCCAGAAGGTTGAGAGTCCAGGGATATGCAGGACGTTCATGAAGTATCGTCAGCACCTTGCCGATCGCCGGGTCTTGCAGGCCCGACAGCCAGCCGGTCCCATGCGCGGGCAGGGAATCCAGGCATAGCCGGATCACCTCGACAAAGATCAGCTCGCTCAGCCGCAAGCGGATGGCTTCGCCGCCGATGCGCGGCAGGCGCGCATCGGTGAGCGTCAGGTCAATTAGGCGGCCCAG
This sequence comes from Sedimentitalea sp., assembly GCF_039973035.1. NCBI lineage: Bacteria > Pseudomonadati > Pseudomonadota > Alphaproteobacteria > Rhodobacterales > Paracoccaceae > Sedimentitalea > Sedimentitalea sp. Next base: position 2,748 of record NZ_JBDWLR010000004.1, on the reverse strand, counting down.
CAGATCCTGCTCGCCCTGTCTTGCCCACCTGACGCGCAGCAGGCGCGGAAGTGTTGAGAGTACCGGATTGAACGGGCGCATGTCGCAACCCAAGAATCCACACATATATTCAGCACCACCACTGCCGCCGCCGCCTTCGCGGGTGATGAAGGGAAGCTTGCCGCCCATCCACTCACGGAAAAAGGCGATGGTCGCCTCCTGATCATATTCCGGCGTTTGTTCCGGCGTGCTAAGCAGTGAGTACGGGTCGCCATGCGCAAGAACCAGAATGTCGCCGGCCTCGAACGAGGTCGACGCAACGCCGGGGATCTCGACCCACCCGGAGCCTTTCAGGATGATGTGGTATGAAATCACGTGCTGTGCGCGGGGCAGGATGATCGAGGAATAGTCCTTCGCACCCGGAACCTCCACACCCCAAGGGAACGACGCTTCCACCAGATGGAAGACCGCACCGGTAAGCTTCACCACGCGCAGGACGTCCGACAGGGGATCGGCTGTGGTCTCTTGGCAGAGAATAGGCAGATCGCCCTCATCCGAATCCGCCATGGGGCGCGACCGGAGCTGCATCATGGACGATCCGGCAAGCGACAAGGACGTCTGGTCATGGGTATGTGTCATAACACAAGATAACGTGCGGGCAGTGGTATAACCAGCCAGAGTGCTTCGGTGCTGCGGAAAAAGGAGGAAACCAATGGATATTCAGGAAAAAGCGCGCCCTCCGGCGGAGGTTTACGATGCGCAGTTCGTGCCGGCCCTTTTCGCGCAATGGGGGCAGGTCGTCTGTGCGGAAGCCAGTGTGCGCGAAGGCGACAGGATTCTCGACGTGGCCTGCGGGACCGGCGCGCTAACACTTGCCGCCGCAGACATCGCTGGCCCGTCGGGGTCGGTGGTCGGGCTGGATGTAAATCCGGAAATGCTGGCAGTCGCGCGCCGAAAGCCCGCGCAGATCGAGTGGCTGGAGGGCGCCGCCGAGGCTCTACCTTTTCCCGACAACAGTTTCGATGCCGTCGTCAGCCAGTTCGGCTTCATGTTCTTTGAGGATAAGCCAAAAGCGCTCGCCGAGATGATGCGGGTGCTGAAGCCGAAGGGTGGTCTTGCGGTTGCTGTGTGCGACGCTGTTGAGAACTCGCCAGGTTACGGCGCATTCGCGCTTTTGCTCGACCGTCTGTTCGGAAAAGAGGCGGGAAATGCCTTCCGGGCTCCGTTCAGCCTCGGCGAAGCCGGACAACTGACAGCGATCTGCAGAGAAGCAGGTCTCTCGCATGCAGAGGTCGTCCGCCGAAACGGAAAGGTTCGATTCAAATCGATCGACGCCCTGGTGTCGACGGAACGCGCCTGCGCTTGGACGCTCGGCGGTGTGCTAAACGATGAACAGTTCGAGCGGCTCCTGAACGAGTCGTTGTCCGTGCTCGAACCCTTCACAGTTGACAGCGGAGCAGTAGAATTCGGCATGGCATCGCTCATCATCAAGGCACGGAAAGTGTAATAAAACAAACCCCATGAGCAACCGGAGACTAGGCGATGACTCGCGACCACCTGTTGATCAATCGAGGCGTTTGGGATGCCGACGCGCCCAACTGGGTCTCCGTTGGCAAACGACTTTGGAGCCTCGAGACCCCGGTATGGGGAAACTGGGGAATTCCCGACGATGGCCTGAACCTGCTCCCCGCTGACATGACGGATATGGATGCAATCGAACTCGGATGCGGGACAGGTTACGTGTCGGGCTGGATGACTCGTCGCGGTGCGCGGGTCACGGCAGTCGATATCTCCACCGAACAGTTGGCCACCGCGCGTCACTTCGCGGCAGAACAGGGAGCAGATATCGCTTTCATCGAGGGTAATGCCGAAGCAACCGGTCTGCCGGATGCTTCGTTCGACTTCGCGATCTCGGAATACGGCGCTTCGATCTGGTGTCCGCCGGACAAGTGGCTGCGCGAAGCATGGCGACTGCTGCGGCCGGGGGGGCGGCTGGTGTTCCTTGGCAACCATCCGCTTTCGTTGATCTGTTCGCCCCTTGACGGATCGCCCGCCGACCGGACGCTGCATCGCCCGTATCGCGGTATGTGGGGGGCGGACTGGACGGAGGTCGAATATGAGCCGACGGGCGTGTGCTTCAACCTGACGCTATCGTCGTGGATGGATTTGTTCGCAGACATCGGATTCACCGTCAGGAAGTATCAGGAACTCTACGCACCGGAGTGGGTATCAGGCACGCGCGCGGCCATACCCGCAGATTGGGCCAAGGACTACCCGGTCGAGCAGGTATGGCACCTGGGAAAGCAGAAGTGACTGGGTTTTCCTCAGGCCTGCTCTTGACGCTTGAGCCATGCAACTGCCGGGGTCGTTTGCGGGAGAGCGTGAAGTCCCAAATGACAGGAAAGCAGCCGTTCATGGGCAGAGCGGCGAATGCTGGCGAAGTCCCGCACCTTCCCAGTTCAAGCGTCCCGCAGCGAACGGCGGGTTCAAGAACACCCGACAGGTCAGGACTGAGTGACGTTTGCGCCAAAGCGAATGACGAGCGCGCCGCGGCGGCCCAGGACAACGCGCGAGCGGCAACGTGAAAAGGGGCGGCTGCTGCCGCCCCTGGTCCGAAGGGCCTTACGCGTGATCGCCATCCTCGCCGTCTTTCGGTTTGGACTGGAAGGCCACCAGTTCTGTCACGGCCACCGGGAAATCCAGCTTGATCGAGAGAAAGACTTCGCCGTCTGCGGTCTTGGTGTTTTCGAACACCGCGCCGACGCGGCG
>NZ_JBDWLR010000003.1:0-2875 GCF_039973035.1 Sedimentitalea sp. | reverse complement strand
GTCTCAATGGTCTGAGAATTGGAAGAAGCACCGGACTGCGACTCTAAGGACTCAGATCCACGTTTTTCTCACGTGTAATGCGCAAGAACACTTGGCACTTGGCGCATATCCGGAATTAAGTGGGATTTGACGGTAATTGGCAATTTTCGACTAGTTTCATTGGCTTTATCCGACAACAGCTGCGCCATTTCGAATGGCAATTGTAGTTTGCTTGTATCGACTGCGCAGAAATCTATCTCCATTTTTTTTGAATATCAAACACTGCGTGATTTCGAGGTGGGATCTGAGATCATCATCGACCTCGCCGAATCATACCTCAGAATGCGCGCAATGTTCTGCGGATACACAGTGTATGTGGTGTGAGTATTCGTCGAAGGTGGGAACTGGCTAAACGCAAAATTCCATATGACACGTTATGCGAATCCATCCTTTGAAGTAGGCTCCAAAGATGAGTTGTTGGATCAATGGCAGCTGAGCGGACAAACCGAGCGTTGAAGTTGCACAACCGAACTACCGCTCTGCTCATAAGGCCTAATCCAATCCAGCTCCCGAAAGCGCGGTCGTCAGCGCATCCGCTTCTTTCTGAACGGGGTACGGGAACATGCGCTTTGAGTGGGAAAGGCTGTATTTGGGAGCGATTTCCTTGATCCACACAACCTCGCGATTTGCGCCTTTGGTGTCACCAACTTCCCAAAGCGCACGCACCAATTGGACCCGCGCCGGAACGAAACGCGGGACGCGATCCAGCACAGATTGAAAGTGGCCTATAGCCACCTCCTGCTCTCCCAACAAAAGGTGGCGATGGCCTTGTGGAAATTCCCAACTGGGCGGCAGAAAGCTGTCTTTTGAGAACACAGTCTCCAGAAGTGGTCCGGCGTCTTGCGGGCGTGCCAGGCGGTTCATGGTCTCGCCGTAGGCCAGATAGGCCTCAGGGTTTTCTGGATCGCGCGTCAAGGCGGCGTCAAAGGCTGCGATGGCTTCCCGAGGCCGCCCAAGGTACCCCAATACCCAACCGAGCCGCGCGTATCCGAGACCCGCGTTGTCGTCCCGCCTGATGGCCTCGCGCGCAAGGCCCTCTGCCGCATCCAGCGTACTGTCAGTTCCGGGCAATCCAAAAACATAGAGCGTCGTGCGGCAATATGCCTGCTGCGCATAGGCGTTGGCGAAACCGGGGTCTAGCTCAGCGGCCTTCGCAAAGTGCGACAGCGCTTCGACAAAGGCCGGAGGTTCATAGCGGAAATACGCGTAGCGGCCTTTCTGATAGGCATCATATGCCTGAGAATTTACTGTGCCGCGCCGCTTTCTGGCAGGCCGGACCTGATCAGGCGCAATCACAGCAAGCAACCGATCTGCGATCAGATCATGACCGGCCAAAAGGCTTTCCGGAGACAGATCAAAACGCTCCGCCCAAATTTGTTGCTGACCCGTGCCATTTAGGACAGCAGCGTTCACACGGGTGCGACTACCGCTTTCACGGATGCTGCCATCAATAATATGCGTAACGCCGTAGATATCCTCTGGCACCCCATCCCCAAGCGCTTTGGTTGTGTTGTAGGACAGTACGGTCAATGCATCGTGTCGGGACAGGCTGTTTATCAGATCTTCTGTCAGGCCATCGGCAAGATATTCGAGCGCAATGTCCTCTCCGCTTGATCGAAAGACGCGGACGAGTACGGTTGGTATCGGCGCGGATGCTGTTTCTGGAGTTCTGGAAATGGCGTCTGCAACAAAGCGAAACCCACGCCCGTGGATTGTCTTGATCAGGCGGTTGTCGCGGTCGGTATCGCCAAGTGCAATCCGGACAGCTTTAATTGCCCCCGATATCGCCCAATCACTGATCGCTCGCCCATGCCATATAGCGTCAACCAAATCGTCTTTGGATACAACCCGGTCCCTGTGACGGATAAGGAAGATCAAAATGCGCAGGCTTTGCGGCTCAATCTGAATCGAAACGTCGGAACGCGTGAGATCAAAAGATGCTTCATCAAGCGAAAAAGAACCAAAGCTCCAGATTTGTGCATTAACTTGGCTCAAAGTGCATTCCTCCAAAAATCCTCCAGAATCTGCAGTTCATGCGGCCTAGACAGTCATTAGTCCAAATCGCCTTGGACATTGATCAACAAGGAGCCAAACATGAAAACTCTGATCACACTAGCCTTTATCGTAGCGACAACCGCAGGATCCGCCATGGCAGAACGCATCAATGTGGCAAGCTCCACCAACGTCGCAACTTCAGTGGAGCGATTGGAAGATGCCGTAAAAACAGCAGGCGCGCGGGTGTTCAACACAATCGACTTCGCTGCGGGCAGCTCCTCCGTCGGTAAAGACCTGCGTCCTACAACGGTCGTGATCTTCGGCAGTCCCAAAATTGGGGCAAGCGCATTGCAAACAGGTCAAACTATGGCTTTAGACCTGCCCTTGCGGATTTTGTTTTTTGAAGATGCCAACGGCCAAACTTGGGCGACCTATGACGACCCAACAGCTGTGGCACTGTCCCATGGTCTTGCCGCAAATCATCCGGCCGTTTTAGCGATGAGGGGCGCGTTGGAGAAATTCTCGTCTGCTGCAACTGAAGAATAGTAACGTATAAAATGGTGAAGCCATCGTGCTTCACCATACCGCCATTCGAAAGTGCTGCTGCAGCGATCACTACGAGCTCGAAGCAGTCATTCGCTGCAACTTCATCAAATGGCCGCTCGCTTAATTTGAAAACTGTTCTGAAAAATTCTAATCTTTCGGTAGATCCCCCGCAGGTGGCTGCCAAAGTTCAATCGCATTCCCTTCAGGGTCGAGAAAGCGGAAAAATCTGCCGTACTCTTCGTCGTCGACCCCAAGTTCAGTGACGCCATCCGTCCTCAGACTTGCTATTAACGCA
>NZ_JBDWLR010000002.1:0-9746 GCF_039973035.1 Sedimentitalea sp. | reverse complement strand
GTGATCGCCATCCTCGCCGTCTTTCGGTTTGGACTGGAAGGCCACCAGTTCTGTCACGGCCACCGGGAAATCCAGCTTGATCGAGAGAAAGACTTCGCCGTCTGCGGTCTTGGTGTTTTCGAACACCGCGCCGACGCGGCGGTAGGCGGTTTGCTCCTGGCCGTCTTTCTGGAAGGTGACGGGAACGGTGAGGGTGTAGCTGGTCATGTCTGATCTCCTTGGTTTCGATGGCTTGCAAAGAGCGGATTGTGTCAGGACAGGGCGCAAGCAGAAATGCGGAGGCTCCGCCGATGGGGGAAGCCGTATTTCTGCTTACCGGAGCGGAGCGCAGGGCACGACTTGGCCGCGATCCGCGATAAGACATCAGAAGAAACAAAGGGGGTCAGACATGACCCGCAGCCGCCCGATGTCCTTGCCCGGTTCAGGGGAAGAGGCCAGGTAAAAAAAGACGCGCCGAACTGCAACAATCGGGAAAACCCCCAAGACAGCTGGCGACGGACCTTGCAAGAAGCGGGGGATAGTCGTGGCCGTGCTCATGCCAGTGGTGTTGGACATGCGAAAGCCGGCAGAGCGACAGAGGATGCAGGGCAGGACCAAAGGAGGGAATATGACGCGCCACTGGCGCATCATCGCTTTGTTCCGGCCTGTGATTGCGATCGCCGAACAGGTGGCCTCGTTCTCGATCTACGTGGTGGACAGCGACACGGTACACGCCAGAGACCTATGAACCGGGACGCGATTACGAACTGGCGCTTGGCCGCGCGGTGAGGAACCAACTACGTGAGCTGATGGCAAGCGTGCGGAGCGTCGATCTGGTGATCCTGCCGGGACGGGACAAGTTTAATCGCGGACTGGCGCGGCTCTATGTCGAGCGCACTGACGCGGCTGATATTCTGCTTTCTGAGGGACTGGCACGGCGATATGGCGGTGGCAGAAGATCCAGTTGGTGCTACTGAGCCTCCCGCGACTGCGGGCGCAACGCGCATAGCGCGGGGCCGCACGGGGCAGGGCACAGCCCTGGCCGGTGCGGGCAAAACGAGCAGTGGCCAAGCTCGCAACATCAGACAAAAAAGGTGCCCCGCCGAAGCGGGGCCAGTCTTTTCCCCACCACAAGGAAACTCGAAACTCATTCGGGCTGCGGCCTAATTCCCACGCGTCCCTGTGGATTGATGAGCCACATGTCGTCTGAAAATTCAATGCTGGCGTCCGGGCCGTGCTGATCGACAAACACGCGGTCGGCCTCTGCTTTGCGGCTCATGTGCAGATCGTTGGATCTGTGACCACTTGATCGGATGCACCAGAGGCCGGGGCCTTTGCCGCAATCAGGACAGCGGACGGCCAAGACGGGGTAACGGTGGGCGGTGAAATCAGGCATGACAACCTCCATCATTTGGATTGATCCGACCCCCGTTCCGGTGGGTCGGCAAAAGCGGGAAGGGCAGGGCATCGCGTGTGACGCGCCCCATGCTGAAGCTGTGCCGGACATCCAGCAGATTGACGGGATCGGCGGGCGGGGCGCGAACACCCCGCCCTCGGATTCAGGTCATGCCCTCGGGCACCCACGCGGCGATCCGCGCGGCTTGCGCGTCGGTGACGCCAAGGGCGCTGCGGGTCGCCGCGTCAGAAAACAGGTCTTGCAACTTGTCGGCCTTCTCGCCCTTTTTCAGCTTGGCAAACGTCGTGGCGGTCGGGTGATCTTCGGCAAGCTCCAGCAGCTCGCGCCACAGATCGTTGAGGTATGGGCCGCCGACGCGCTTGAAGAAGTTCTCGGCGGTGGGGGTCCAGACCTCGCGGATGCTTGGCTCGGTCTCCTTGTCCACCAGTGTTGTCAGTTTCTCATCGCCGCCCCGATATTGCGCCGCAAGGAACCGGGTCAACTCGCGGCGCACATGGTCTGCGCCTTTCTTGCGGAACGCCCGGAACGACGCGGCAAGGTCTTTGCTCTCCCACATATCGCGCGGCGGATGGGTGGTCAGGCGCGCGTCCAGCGCATAACCCTCGGCCTCGGTTGTGGGCCAGTTCGGGGCCTCGTTCATGGACAGGGCAAGCGGATTGTTCCAGTGCAACGCGTGGCTCAGCTGATAGGCCAGAAGGTCGATCAACAGGTCCGGGTCGCGCAAAACCGCATGTTGTCGCGCGCCTTGCGCGATGCGGGACAGATCCTCGGCCAGCTTGGCAGAGATTGGCGATTTCGGTGCGGCATCGGTCTTATGGGCCGACGCTCTCAGAAACCCGGCTTTGATCGCGGCGGACCGGTCCTCGCGGGTGACAAGCCCCTCGCATGTCTGCAACGCGCCGCTCTGATCGACATGGACAAGGACACCGGAAACCGCTTTCTGCGCGGCGCTAAACGCACCAGCCTGTATGTTCTCCAGTGCGGCAAACTCGGCTTCGCCTGCCGCGTCCAGAGCATCGGCTTCCATCAGGGCTGCCAGTGCGTCATATCGTTTGACTTCGGCTTCGGTCAGCTCGCCTTCTTCGGCATAGATGCGGTCCAGCTTGCGGTCTTCGATGCAGTGATAACCGATGTAAGGGACGTCCATCGCCTCGGCCCATTTCCAGCCTTCGGCGGTCAGGGCGTTCGCAGTGGCGTCCAGCTTGGCCACAAACAGGTCTTCCAGAAGGGCCACATCGTCCAGATAGGTCTGGTCGGCAAAAAGGTCGCCGGTCATGCGACCGCCTGCGGCCTCGTAGACATCCAGCCCGACAAAAACGGCGCGGCGGTCGGTCTGGCGCACGGAGTCAGGTTTGAGCATCTGCTTGATCTGGTGATCGCTGTGATGTTCGCCCCGGACTTGTTCCAGAACCGCCAGTGCGTTGGTCTCGTCCTCGCTGATGGTGAAGGCGGCGGCGTTGGACAGGCTGATTTCCCCGGCTTTCAACGCATCCAGCACCGGTGCGGGAAGGCCTGCCAATTTGAGCCTGCGATAGACATGCGGTTCGGTCACGCCATAGGCGACAGCGATAGCCGGCACCGCCACGCCGCGCCGTTCCATCGCGCCAAAGTCGCGGATTTCATCTGCGGGGTGCAGGGCTTCGCGCTGCGCGTTCTCGCTGGTTGCCCAGAACGCGGCGGTCTGCTGATCGGGGGCCATGCGGACGGTGATGGCCTGAAACCGGGGGTCGTCCTGCAACAAGGCGAGCGCGCGAAACCGGCGTCCGCCTGCCACGATCCCGACTTTGCCACTTGCATCCCGCAAGCCTGCCGGGTTCTGGATCAAGCCAAGCTGGCGAATGTTCGCGGCAAGGGCTTCAATCGCCTCGTCACTCACAACGCTGCGCGGGTTGATGTCGTGCAGGTAAATGTCAGCGAAAGGGATTTGCTCGTCGGTTGCGGCAATGATTTTGCTCTGGTCGGTCATGGGACTGTTCCTTGATATGTGAGGAAGGGGTGCCGCACCCTTTGGGCGCGGCGGGCCGCTGGTGCGGTTCTAGTATTCGTGGCGCTGCATGATGGTCAGAACGCGGCGGGTCTCGGCTGTGTTGGCCGGGTTTTCGCTGCCGTATCTGTAGGGGCGGTCGTAAAGGTCGATTTTCCAAAACAGCTTGACCGTTTCGCCCTCGCTCTCGATTTCAAACCCGCCAAAGCTGTGATCGGCGTGGGGGTCGTTGTCCTCGGTGAAGGTGTCGAAAGTCTGCACGGCAACCATGATTTTCACCTGTGCGGCGAAGGGCAGGGAGGCCACGCCCTGCGTCGTGACGATCCGACCGGGAATGGTGAAATCCGCCCCCCAGGTCTTGCGAAACTGGTCGTTCTGCTTGGCGACACGCCGCGCCTGGATCTCGGCGGCGGTCGTTTCAATGGCGTCAGTGGTCATGCGCGTTGTTCCTTTGTGGTGGTGCCACGTTTCCGGTCTTGATGCCGAAAATCAGGGCGGGGTTTCTGGCGAGGACACGCGAAGCGCGCCCCTCTCCTGAAAGCCTGCCACCCGGCGAGGGCAGGGGGGGAACCGCCGCAATGCTGAAATCAAACCCAAAGGGGAGGGGGATCACCCGGCCTGCACAAGCCAAAGGCGCGGAAGGCCGGGGAAACCTCTTTGGGTGCAGAATTCAGGGTTGCGGTGGGGGACCGGCGGTCCCCTTATGGACGCGCACCATGCGCGTCCCGGCATGCAGGGGCGTTCGGAGCTGGCGACGAAACCCCCGGTGCCCCAGGGATCGTTTCTCAAACGGGCCGCTCACAAGGCCGCAGCCGACCATGTGACAAGGTGTGCATCCTGGCTCGGATGAGACAGGGCGCGCATCATTGGATCAGGGAGGATGGGGGCGAAGGGTGCGGGTCGAAGGTCAGCTCTGCTGGCTGGAGACAAGAGCGCGGCGACACGCCCGAGGGGCGGGACGGGGGCCATCAAATAGACGATGGTTGGAATGTTTGGAACAGTTGGGGCCCGTTCTTTTCCTAAGGCTCAGATTGAAGCACCCCTGACGCCGCGAACAGTTCACAAATTTTGGACATCGTATTGTCTCGGACCTCTGGCGTTTCATAAAGAACATCGTGCCTCGCATTTGGGACGAGCTCAAGTTTCCCTCGTGACCATCGTGCCATTCGATCCTGTGCTGCCGGAATAGCTACGATACTATCTTCGGCGCCGCAGAACGTGATGCACGGAATGTCAGGGGAAGGTATCTTTGACAGAGACCTTGTTTCTTTGAGTGTCTGATAAAGCCAACCCATACTTGGTCCGCCAATTTGTTGGTCCACCAAGTTTTCGGAAATATTCTGATAATACTCATACATGCCCAAGTCATGTGTCAGCCGGTTTTCATCGAAAGGTGTGGTTAGCACATAGCTTTCTCCACGGGTTCCGGGAGCATAGGCGTGGCTTTTCCCAATCAGTTGAGCCGCCCAGGTCAGAGGCCAGGCGGCAAACCGTTGAAAGGCGGAAAGGTTTATGTCCCACAATGGAGCCGAGAATGCGCAGGCTGACATGGGCAGACCTTCAGACAACGCTCGCAAACCAATGCCGGCCCCTAGCGAGTGCCCGAACAGATACCAGGGTTTTGGCAGATCGAGAGTCTCGGCGGCCTTGAGCATGGCCGCAACATCTTTTTGGTAGTCTGAAAACCGATCAACATGACCTACCATTCGATCATTTGTGAGCCGATCAGAAAGCCCTTGGCCGCGCCAATCAACTGCAAACGCAACGTATCCAGCTTTATGTAGTCCATCAACGGCGCGCCCATACTTTTCCATGTTCTCAGTGCGTCCCTGGAACACAAAGACCGTGCCTTTGGGGGCCTCTTCGGTCGGCCAATGCGCAACGCGAAGACGCACCTTGTCCTCGGTGATAATCCAATATGCACTCACGTTGCTCGGTCCCTCAGCTACTTGAAGGAAGAATGGCGCATGGCCCATCATACCAGCACGACTCATGTTGATCTTTCTTTTCGGGAATCCCGGCTCCACATGGAGGCCGGTTTGGTGAGCAGGTAGCCTGTTAAGGCCAACGAAAAAGCCAAGAAAATCGTAAATCCGGGTAGGACACCAATCAGAAAGTAGCTGATAACCAACAGCGCCATAGTCCCATTCATCACCACCCATGGTGCAATTAGCCGGTTATGCCATTCCGCCAGATGAAGACGCGCAAACATCCATCGTATTTTGATTGACGCATTCGCAAAGGTGCCCACAATCGCCAGCAAGCAAAAGAAGCTATAGAAGCTCCCTGGAGCGATCCTCGACAATGTGCTTTCCTTTGCAATGGAGTCGTGGTTCCCAAACGGAGAACCGAAATCCGCAACCAGCCAGTCGATTATGTTGGTGCTATTTGACTGTAGAAAGCTGGATTGGAGCTTCATCAGAATGGTGATCAGGACACCCAATGCCGTGCACCGAAAAATCCCGTTCATCAGCAAGAAACTGATGTTTTCAATCTCTGGGATGAATTCCTCGCTGGATTGGGCCTCAAGACCTTTCATAAGACTTACGTAGTCATCCTTCATCAAGTGAAGGATGATGTGGCCAGTGAAGAAGAGGTAGGCTGTAAAGCCATTGTACAGAAACACGAGACTGGTAAAGGCAATCGCGCTCGGTACTGATATTAGGTCAGGGCGCAAGATGGCTATGCGACTCCAATCTACCGCCCAATTGCCTGGGTCGCTCTCCAGCAACGGGGTCAGATGTGTAGCCGTCCAATTGTACCCCGAGGCTACTATCACGGTTACAAAAAACGTCGCCCAAAACGCGTAGGACGCCGCTGTAAGTCTATGTTCCCAGCTGACACCCAGAAATTCGGGATCGTTGAAATCCGCAAGCCTGGTTCGCCACTCCTCTTTCCAGCAACGCAGCAAATCCATCAATAGAACCAGGAACAACGGCAGAACTGCCAGGAATGTGATTGTCCAGTTTGGGGCCCACAAGAAACCGACTTGCCTGGGCGGGCCGTTCTCTGGGGTGAAAACTACACTGTGGACATTCAGCGTGAACGAAATCAATGCCAGCGTGCAAGCACCTGTAAAAACCACGAGCGGCAAAGCCATAGAGCTTTGACTGTCAAAGAGCGCTTCCGTTTTTTTCGCCAGATTGAAACGCCAATTGATCTCTTGAGCGGTGACAGCCGATGCCCTCGCACGGGTGTATCCTGCTTCGATCTTCTGAACCGTTTCCGTTGAGCCTAGCCGGGGCCGATTGCCAACTTTCTTCCTCTTCCGTTTCTCAGCGAGCCGCCTGTTCGCAGCGCTAAGCTCGACCTGCCAAAGACTGGTGGCGTCTGGATCGTTGCATCCAAATATCCGTGCCAGCCAACGGATATTATTGGTGCTGATGCCGTTATCATTGTCTTGAAACCAGATCTGCACGGTGCGCAAATCGATGTCGCCGTCGTAACCATCAATGGCAGAGATTGCTTCGGCTATGGTTTCTGGTGTCCAAGGACCGTCAGGAAACCCCTGACGGTCGACCGGCCGGCCGGCACCTTCCGCCGCCAAGCGGGCGAACAATACCTTGAAGGTGTCCGAACTCTGCTGCGGTGCGACAAAATATTTGCCGTTTTTAATCAAAGCACTGCGGGTCTTTTTTTCATATCTTTTCGTCCCTTTTCGTATTTTGTCGTGCGTTAGTAGAAAATTGTAGCACAACTATAACGTGTTGTCGTTGCTGCTACCCACATCCAATATAAAATCAGTTTTGTTGGTACGTGGGTGCCGAAAAACAGGGGGACTTATCGTGACAACCGTTGTGAGAACATTGCCGAAACCAATCGCACCAAAGGCGTCAACGAGGCCCGATCGCGAAGTCAGAAATCGTAAGCACGCAAGACCGATCTTGCGCATCCTGGATAGGAACACGCGCGAGGTCGTGGGGTGGATGTATGAATGGAACACCGGCGCACTTGTTCCGATGTGGAAAGCAGAGGTCTGTGAAGACGTCATCTATGATTGAAGGGGCGTTGGCGGAAGAGCGTAGAACCCCAAGCGGCTTTCGGATATCGCACGTTCGACGTCAGACGGGAAATTGTCGAAACGCGGCTCGCACCCCACGTGACGACCGGCGTCATTGCAAACGGTGTGTCTTTGTCCCGTCGCAGCAGGCAGCTCTCTTGTCGTGATCCGGTGTCCGCCCTGAAATTTCGAGCACAAGCTTTCGCCGTACGGTTCCTGCGAAGGTGTCGCGCCCCTCTGCCGTGACCATGAACGCGCCTGGACCACCGATGATGCGATTGGAATATTCTTCTTCCAGATTCGCGCCAGCTCGTCTGCCGTCTTCCGGACGCAGGATCGGTAAGGCGTTGATCGTGATGCCGGCTGCAAGCACTTCCTCACGCGCGGCAGCGATCGACGGACCTGAAGAGTTTCGAATACTGTCGCCGGAGAAGTCGATCACCGCGCGGGGCGCGACAATGTCGTTTCTCTCGATCAATCTCTTGGCGTCGAGCAATGCACCGCCAATAGCGTTGCTGCCGTAGGCCTGCCGCGGCGGGCCGGCCAGTGCGTCGGCAAAGGCCTGCGCGCTGCTCATGCCGTCCACGATCATCCACTCCACCACGACCGCGGTGTTGCTCGCCCATTCCACATAAGTTACGGCGACATTGCCGTAGAGAGAGTTTTCGATGGCGGACAGGACCTGCGGGTCGGTCATGGCCAGAGCGTACCCCTGCCGTTGAAAGGCGAGTTCTTCGGCGTCGATCGAGCCCGAGGCATCGGCAAGCAACACGAGCTCCAGACCGACTTCGCGCTGAGTCTGGGCCACGACCTGATCAGCCATAAAAAGGCAAAAGAGCAGCGCGAAAAACCTCATGGATTCGATCTTAACGTGATCCGCGCGATACACAATCCAGCTGGCCCGTACCACGTTTTCGGAAAAGGTGACGTGCGCAGGCAACAGGATGTCTCAGGCGCCCTCGCTTAGGGCTGCCGGAATGATTGAGCGTTCGATCAGGTCCATCAGGTCGCCGAAGTACCCGCCGCTGCGGGCGGGTCGGGTGGAATCGGAGGTGATGGCAATACACAGTCCGAGGTCCGGGAAGATACAGATCACCTGCCCGCCGTAGCCGCGCGCCAACGCATAGCTATGGCCGCGCACGGTACCCATGAACCAGCCGTATCCGTAGCTGAGCCCGGAAAAGGGGGAGCGGGTTCGGGGACGCAAGGACCGCGTCACCCAATCTTCACTCAGCACCTCGACACCCCCCCATCGTCCGCCGTTCAGGTAGAGTTCCCCGAACCGCACCATTGCGGGCACGCTCAGCGCCATTTCATTGCCGCCAAGATAGCGCCCCTGCGGATCTCGGGTCCATGCCGGGATGTCGATTTCCAGCGGCTGGCCAAGACGCTGCCGCGCAAGCGACAACAGGCTCTTCCCGGAACGTTCCGATAGCACCGCACCGAGAACGTGAAATGAGCCCGTCGAATAGAGCATCCGGCTGCCCGGCTCGGCGACGAAAGGCCGACCGAGGGCATCGTTGACCCAGTTGCCGCTGCTGACCCAAGCGCCATAATTCGCACCCGAGGTTCGTTCCAGCCCGGCCTGCATCGTCACCAGATGCTCGATGGTGATGTCCCCCACCCGCGGGTCAGCGCCACGGGGGATCAACCGCGGTGCAAGTTCGGCCAGTGTCGCATCGAGCGACCGGATCTCGCCCCGATCGATTGCGATTCCCGTCAATGCCGCAACGATTGTCTTTGAGACCGACTTGACGGGCACGGCACGTCCGATGGAAGGACCTCGGAAGGCTTCCGACACCTTCGTCTGGCCATGACGTTGCACGACCAGCGCGTGACACTGATCCAACGCCCGCGCTTTGTTAGCGACAGTTTGCCAGCTTCCGGATCGAGCCGCGGTCGGCGAGGCGCACAGTGCGGTCGCACCGAATACAAAATGGCGGCGTTTCAGTCTGAGCATCCCTCGGCCTCGCGATTCATAGGCGAAGGGTAGACCGGATGTTCGACGGAGAAGATCATCATTCCGTGAGCCGACAAGGGCGATCTGTTCCTCGGTGATTGCGCAGGCGTTTCAAACGATCAATTATCCCATTCTTCCAGAAGTGTCTGTGGATGAACCTATTGATCCTGCAAGGCAGAGGGAAATATTTCATATCCGTCACTATTTGCATATTTCCAAGCGATCGCCTCGCGGTTTCGATCTGTCCCCGTACTTCGAAGTGATAGAGCTATGCCCGAATGTTGGTGACGGCGTGATCAGGCGGCTTTTTGAAGTTGCTTGATCCCGTCCTTGAATTCAATCCCCCGGATGATCTCAGGCATGCGGTTTGCGCCGTCGAGTTTGCGCCATTTGGTCTGGGCTGACA
>NZ_JBDWLR010000001.1:0-116041 GCF_039973035.1 Sedimentitalea sp. | reverse complement strand
TGTTCCATCCCGGATGATCACATAGATCCTCGCCGATCTGCCCTTTTCATGGCAAGATCGGTTTTGGGTGACATTCGGGAGAACGCTCAATGCTGATCCAACTTCATAGCCAGGCGACGACGACACCCAAGAGACGGGCGGAAATTCAAGCGAGTGACGAACCCGCCTGGGTTTTGGCGGAGCGTTTTGGGATCACTGAGCAGACAGTGTGGAAATGGCGCAAGCGCGACAGCGTACAGGATCGAAGCCACACAGCGCATCGACTGCAAACAACGCTGACCCCGGCACAGGAAGCTGTTGCGGTTTCTTTGCGCAGGACGCTGCTTGTGTCGCTGGATGATCTGCTAGCTGTGGTGCGGGAGTTCCTGAACCCGGATGTCTCGCGCTCAGGGCTGGATCGTTGCCTGCGTCGGCACGGCGTTGGTAATCTGCGCGATCTGAAGGCAAAGGACGCCCGGCCCAAGCACAGCGGCTTCAAGGCATACGAGCCGGGATACATCCACATTGACGTGAAGTACCTTCCTCAGATGGAGGACCAGACCTCCCGCCGTTATCTGTTCGTTGCGATTGATCGGGCCACCCGCTGGGTCTTTATCCGGATCTACAACAACAAGACGGCGGCCAATGCCCGCCGCTTCCTGCGTGATCTTGAACGCACCTGTCCGATCCGCATTCGCACCATTCTCACAGACAATGGCAAGGAGTTCACCGACCGGCTCTTTGGCTTGCGCAAGCGGGTAGCTACGGGGAAGCATGAGTTCGATCGGCTCTGCACAGAACTGGACATCGAACACCGCCTCACCCCACCAAGATCACCTCAAACCAACGGCATGGTCGAGCGGTTCAACGGCAGGATTGAGGACGTGCTTCAAAGCCACCACTTCCGATCTGGTGAGGAGCTGGATGCTACGCTGCATCGCTACGTTTGGCTTTACAACCAGCAGCTTCCGCAGTCAGCATTAGGCAGCAAAACGCCCTTGCAAGCCATGAAGGACTGGCACAAACTCAAGCCGGAATTGTTTGAGAAACAGCCATACTATCGTCCGGGATGTGACAACTACAAACCTAAAATAGCGGAACAATTCCACGACAGATCAAAAACTCACACATCATTAACCACTTGATTGTTAACTGTGTGCGTTGTCAGGAAAAAATATCTAACAAAAGATGAAGCATTTAATGAAAACTGGATGCTTAATCGTAGATCGAGGACCCGCTATAATGAGCATGTTTCCAAGCAAACTATTTGAACTGACAACTCGCGTGTCCACCATTCTCCACGATCTAGAAGGTGCTGGATTGAGGGTAGAGATTGGCGATAACTTTGCCAAATACCGCAGCTATCGGATGCAGCAGCCTGATCGCGGTTCGATCTACGCGATGTTCGATGTGGCGAGTTCTTATATCGACGGCACCAACGGCTTCTGGATTTGCGCATTCAATCCAAGCGGTGAACTGGTCCATACACAGGCCGTGCGTCTTCTTGACCTATCGGGTATTTCGCTTGCGACACACCTGCATGACCATCGCCACAAATACATCACACCCAATTCAACGCCCGATCCGGACCTTACCTTTTACGCCGGGCCGGAAGCGCTCGACACAATCACGGGCAATGTCTGTTATCACGGTGATTTCTGGCTTCGCAGCAGCGGTCTTGGCGGTCCGCGCAGCCTAGGCGCGACGTCACTTTTGTCACGCATCCTGCTCGAAATAATGATCGGAGCGTGGAACCCGTCCTTTGTCTTTGCGTTGGTGCCCAAACAATTGGCCGCGAAGGGCGCTCATCTTCGCTATGGCTATTGTCACTGTGAACCCGGCCGTTGGCTGGGTCCGGACCAACAAGTGACCGACGAAGACCATTTGATTTGGATGGGTGCAAGGGACATGGCCAATCTGACTATGCAAACGCCGCAACGCATTCGAAGCACGGCCAGCGTTTCTCCAGTCCAGCCCACCGTTCAATCCGTCGACGGCAAGGCCCATCTGACGGCGAGCGTTAATGTCTGACTGGGCTCCTGAGAATTGAGACCTTATTCATCGGCAAATGAAGAAGCTGAACCAGTGGTCATGTCGCCTCGCACAGCGATCATCGGACCAATCGCGGCGCATATCGCATTCGTGATGGAGCTCACGCTCGTTCCGCTTCTGCTACACGCGATTCAATTGCAGTTCAGCCTGTCGATCGGCGACCTAGCCTGGATATTTAATTCGTATGGCATCGCAGTTGCCGCCGGAGTTCTACTCGGGGGCTGGTGCGGCGACGCCTTTAATACGAGGAAAATCTTTGGCTATGGAATCATCTTATTCGCTGCTGGGTCGCTCTTGGTGGCCGCTGCGCAAAGTTTCGAGACGCTCATCATCGGTCGCGCGTTGCAGGGCCTTGGTGGCGGCATCTTTTCACCGCTTGTTCCTCTCCTCCTGACACGCGCCTCGCCGCAGAAACCGGGACGCGTACTAATAGTCTGGGGGAGTATTGCAGGCTACATTGCAGCCGTCGCGCCGCTTTTCTATGGCAGCTTCCTCAGTGAACATGGTTGGAACCTCGCGTTCGTTCTTATTGCGGCCATAGCAGTCTTCGCCTTGGTGAATCTGAACAGAAGACACCTCTATGATGATCTTTCAGCACACCCCCGGTTTAAGAAGGACTATTCGGAACTGGTTCGATCCAAGAATCTCTGGATGACATTCGTGTATGTTTTCTGCACCTATGGATCCATCACCTACTATCTTTTCCAACTCCCCGTTTGGCTGTCGAACAATGAAGTCAAGGTGGCTAGCCTTGGTCTTTTGTTGACAATCATGTGGCTGACCTTCTCCGGTTTGAGTGCCTTATTGCGCAACATGGTTGACAGACCCCATATCCGGACGATCATGCTTGCCGCTCCGCTGCTAATCGCCCTTGGTTTACCGCTCACGTTTTATGACGAGAGCCTCCTTCTCCTCATTCTATCATCGATTCTTGTTGGTTCGGGCCTTGCGTGCAGCAATGCACCATCTACGCAAATGATTCTAAAGTTCGCGCCCAAAGGTATGAGCGGGCTCTCGACGAGTTTGGACATCACCTTTGCACGTCTCGGCGGCATCGCGACTGTTGCAATCCTCGCAGAAAAGGGGTTTGCCTATGCCTCCTCCACAATATATCTTTTGTGTCTCTTTGCAGCCTTCTGCGCGTTGAGGGTAGGTAAGGGCCGGTGCCGTCTGGCAGACCCAACTTCTTGATCAATGAGTTTTGTTGAAAGTTTTCAGTTCGGGTTCTGTCGCACAGTTTGAAAAAATGTGCTTGCTTGCTAACTTGCTGCATGTGTCAGCCGTTAGACAAACCACACTAAGGACATTGAGCGAGCTCTGCGCGGTTGCGAAATCAGGTATGACAAGTGCAGCGGCGAAAATGAAAGCCACGGATCATTCGGCCAGCCCAGCGACGTGTCTCCTGAAGACCTAGCCCCGAGCGGGGACGCCTCAGGTAGCACAGCAAGTTGTTTACACATTCCCAATAGTTTGAGTGCCATAAGGGAATGGAACTATGTAGAAGATGCTCGTGATACCTGCCCAGATATTCAGTCAAATAAACGACAAGTGCACCGAAGGCCTCGCACTCGCTTTAGCTTCGAATGAGGACGGAGCGGTCATGGAATTTCAGTGGTGTAACAAAGCTTTCACGAAGATTACTGGGTACGCTGCTTCCGAGGTTATTGGTCAACGCGGAACCATTCTCATCGGGCCTGATTTGGCGCAAGATATTCACTTGCATATCATTGAAAAACTGATGAACTGGGAGAATTTTTCAACCAAGGCTCTGAACAACCGCAAGAACGGAGCAACCTATCGGCAACGAATGAGTTGGATACACTTGTCCGATACCGAGACGGGCAATCATTGGTGGCTCTGCTCGATCATCGAACAGGAGAACGAACGGGCAAAGTCTGACAAGCCGACAATGGAGGATTCCACGACATCCAATCAAGAAAGCTATGCGAGAGTTGTCGACAGAGTACAGCGTCTCGAGAAAGAGAATACACATCTGCACCAACTTGCAAAATCAGTGGCCAAAGACGCGAACGAAGACGCCTTAACAGGGCTTTCAAACCGGCGGCACTTCGAGGTCGACGTCAAGACCTGGATTGAAAACCTGAAAAAGCACGGGACTGAATTTGCCGTCCTCTACATTGACCTGGATCGTTTCAAGTTCGTGAACGACTCTCTTGGTCATGAGGCGGGAGACCGGTTGTTGGTTTCGGTCGCCAACATGCTGCGGGAATTGACCTGTAAATCCGATCTAGTCGCTCGTCTAGGCGGAGACGAATTCGTCATTTTAAAGCCGCTGGGCAAGAGCGCCCTCAATATCAGCAGCCTAGCCGACGAGATTGTTCGCAGAACGCAGGAATCATTCGCATGCGATGGCAAGTCGACGTCCTGTAGCGCAAGTGTCGGGGTCGCAATTGCCAAAGCGGGGATGGAAGATCCAGAGCAGATCGTCGCCAATTCCGATGAAGCGCTTTATCACGCAAAATCGCAAGGAAAGGGACGGTGGTCTTTCTTCACCGAAGAGATGCATGCCAATTCTATTTCAGTCAAGCAGTTGGCGTCGGACCTCTTGCTTGCATGCGAAAGACGTGAGTTCCTCCCATACTTTCAGCCCCTGATCGATGCGAAATCCGGTAAAATTGTTTGCGCCGAGATGCTGGTGAGGTGGGCTCATCCAACCAGGGGCATTCTTCCACCGGTTGCGTTTCTCGATACCGCCGCAAACATGGGCATCTTGAATAGGGTCGATAAAATCATCTTTGCCTGTCTGCAAGGAGCGATGTCACGTCTCGACGATGCAGGTGCGAAGCTGCCTCGCGTCGCAGTGAATGTCTCGGCTGCCCGGTTGGCAGACCCAACCTTCATCCATGATATCAGAAGCTCGGGCATCGATCCGCGGCGACTGACAGTCGAAATTCTTGAGTCGGTCTATCTGGAGCAAATGGGCGATGTGTTTCGCTGGACCATTGACGAACTTGATGAGTTGGGCGTGACGATTGCGCTAGATGATTTCGGAACAGGTCACGCGTCGATACGAGGGTTGCTAGAGATCAGACCTGATATTCTGAAGATCGATCGCCACTTTATCCAACCTGTTTTCAAGGATGCAACTGCGAAGCCGCTGGTTGCGTCCATCATCGAAATTGGAAAGGGTCTTGGCATGCGCGTGGTCGCCGAAGGCGTAGAATCCGAAGAGCACGCACGGCTTGTTAGCGAAATGGGCTGCGATTATCTGCAAGGTTATTATTTCGGAAAGCCGATGAGCGAGGAAAATCTGCGGAAAAGGCTCATTGAAACAGGGGGTAATTTCTGGTCGGGTTGCTCGACAGATAATGATCGCATCAACTTACGCGGTATTAGTCGTGCGTGCTGATGGTTTAGTAGGCTTCGTCAGGTATTTATTTCGCAAGTTGACCAAGAACCGCCGAAGGTACACCGGATGATTGAACGACAAGCCCTGCCACTGAAAGTTGACATGCCGTTGAAATCCGGTCCCGGTTCTCAGAAAACCTACCAACAGACAGCTTCTTCCGGATTGCATTTCCGTCCTGTTCACCCTTCGGGCTGCGCCCGGAGATCAAACGGGTCTGGGATGAAAGTTATCAGGCCTATGGGGTCCCCAAGGCGTGGTACCAATTGAAGCGTGAAGGCTTTGAACTGACGCACTGCACGGTCGAGCGCTTGTTGAAACAGATCGGCATCCGTGACGCTGTGCGTGGAAAGGCGATCAAGACGATGACCCCGGACACCTCGGCATCCTGTCCGCGCGACAAGGTGAACCGTAGGTTCCGGTCACCAGCACCGAACCTGCCTTGGGTCAGCGACTCTACCTATGTCTCGACATGGCAGGGCCTTGTGTATGTCTCCTTCGTCATCGACACATTTGCCGACCGCATCGTGGGCTGGCGGGTCTCGCGGTCCGCCAAGATAGACTTTGTTCTCGATGCTCTTCAACGGGCCCTGCATAATCGACGCCTGTGCAGAAGGGAGGCTTGATCCAAAACTCGGAACGCGGCGGGCAATATTTGTGCATTCGCTACACTGAGCGTCTGGCCGAAGATGGCATCGCCGAGAGGGGTGACCGGCGGTCATGAAGAAGCGGATCGTGCGCCCGATACTGTCAGAAACCGCGTGCAATTTCGTATTCATGCTTCTCTTAGGTTCGACCGATCAGTCGACCACGCCCGCCCTTTTAACCGCAGGCTCGAAGCCGTGCGATGCTCCTTGTGATAGTTTGTATCCGCTACCCGCCAGGGCATCACGCAGTAATGTCCCGAGAGAGGGTCATGATCGTCTTATGATCTGTGTGTTCCGCAGCCAATCCTACCAAGATGCGAACAAACACCCCCACGTCGCTCCATCTGTCTCAAAATTTTCTAATCCACGTCAGGCTTTAGGCGGTAGGGGTGCGGCGGATGAACATCGGAATCTGTCCTTTGAAACGGCGGCGGAGCGGCAGAAGGCCGCTCCGCCTCATCGGTTACTTCAGTGCGCCGACTTCGCGGTAATACCGCTCGGCACCGGGATGCAGGACCATGTCGGCCCGGGACTCGACGGCAAATTCAACGCTCAGCGCCTTGGCCCAGGGTGCGTCCGACGAAATCGAACCGATGTTATCCCAAAACGCCTTGGTCACCTGATAGACCGCTTCTTCATCAAGACCGGCCCGAACACCGATGCCGACGGGGGTGTCGTTGGACACGATCGGACCATCGTTCAGTTGGTTCTTGTACATGTTGGTTGCAAGCTCGGTAATGTAGCGGAAGTTTCCGAGGTATTTATCCACCGCCTCGCCGGTGTGATCCTCGGGGCCGATAAAGCGGATCGATTCCGTTTCGGTAAATTGGAGGAACTGCTGGCAGGGGTCGATGCAGCCGTTCACATACATGTCGATCTTGCCATCCTGAAAGGCCTGGAAACCGGTGGCCCAGTTGGCGGTGATCGCCTCGTAGTCCTCCCCTGCAACAAGCCCGGTCGTCGCTTCGATCCAGCCCTTGGCCGCGTTGAAGGCTCCGCCGCCTGCGGGGCCGAGAAAGACAGTGGCACCCTCGATATCGTCAAGATATTCGATGTCGCTGCTGCCGCGCACAGCATAGTGATAATCGCCATAGGGGAACCACATTAACAGGCGCAGATTCTCGGCCAAAGCGGGAGCTTCGGCCTCATTGGCATACATCGCCGTACCGTTTTTCTGGAACGTGTAGATCGTGGGCGAGGTCATCCACATGTCGAGGTTGCCGCGCGCGGCCTCGAGCTGGTGCACGGTGGCAGCGCCGCCGCCAGCCACTTCAATCTCAACCGCGTCCTGATTGGAGTTCACCACGTTGGCGAACGTCGCCATTGTGATCGCCTGTCCAAGGCTCGGCTCAATGGTCGACATCTTAAGCGTCTCGGCGCCTGCCGTCCCGACGGTGAGTGTTGCGGCAGACAGGGCTGCCAAGGTCAGGTGTTGCATCATGTTTCCTCCCGGTTGAATGCGTTTCTTGTTCAGTTTGGTGTCGCGCTTGCGCGTTTCGAGATGCGCGGGCTGACAAAGATCAGGGCAAGCCCAAGTGCAGCGGCAGGGGCCGCGACGGTGAGTTGCGGCAACAGAGCCATTCCACCGAGCACCAGGCGCAGGACCCGTTCGATCGCGAACAAGCGGCTGCGGTCAAAACCTGCCAGCGCCGATGCGATCAGCCACATAGCCAGAGTGAAAGCTCCGATGATCCAGAAGAAATCGAACCATGTGACGGTCGATATGTCGATCATCGCGCGAGAGCTGACCCGTTCCTCGCCGAACCA
Source organism: Sedimentitalea sp. (assembly GCF_039973035.1). Lineage (NCBI taxonomy): Bacteria > Pseudomonadati > Pseudomonadota > Alphaproteobacteria > Rhodobacterales > Paracoccaceae > Sedimentitalea > Sedimentitalea sp. Next base: position 108,229 of record NZ_JBDWLR010000001.1, on the reverse strand, counting down.
TTCAAAGAGCACCTGCAATTTATAGAGCATTGCCGGGTGATAGACAAAAACGAAAGGGATCAGGAAACCTGCCAGCGCGATCTTGGCGGCCTCAAACCCGGTCTTGATCGGATCGGCCCCGGCGATGGGCGCGGCGGCAAAGGCAGCGAGTGCTACCGGTGGCGTCACCGTCGACATCATCGCAAAGACCACGACGAAAAGGTGCAGGGTCAAGGGGGCAATGCCTACCGTATCGATGCCCGAAGAAAGCGCGATCACGATGATAAAATAGGTGGCCCCCGGCGGCAGACCCATGCCCAGTACGATGGACCCGAGCGCCACCACGATCAGCACCAGCGGCAACGGCCCGTCGGCCAGTTCAGCCAAAAGCTGCGACAGCCGACCAGAAAATCCAGAGGTCTGGATCAGGCCCACGATCAACCCGATGGCGGTGACGATGATCACGATGGAAGCAGCCATCCGGCCTGCATCGACAAAGGCGTGCCACAACCGGCTGACCGAGCGGAAATCACGAAACAGGACACTGGCCGAGACCAGCGCCGCGATCAGCCCGTAAAACCCGGCCTTGGGTACCGAGGGTTGGGCAAAGAGAAAATAGCTGAGCGTGCCGAGTGGAACCACGAAAACCAGACATTGCACCCATTCCTTGCCAGTTAGCTTCGGCCGCTCTGAGGTAGGGATCGCACCAATGCCCCGTTTGCGGGCCTCGAAATAGACAGCGAGGAAGGTGCCGACGTAATAGAAGATCGCCGGCAGGATCGCCGCCACCACAATATAGCGGTATTCCAACCCAATCTGTCCCGCGACGAAGAAGGCGACCACGCCCATCACCGGCGGCATGATCTGTCCGCCCGTCGAGGCGGCGGCCTCGACAGCGCCCGCGAAAGCCGGTTTGAATCCGGCCTTACGGATTACCGGGATGGTCATAACGCCGGTCGAAACCACGTTGGAAATCGCCGCCCCCGAAAGCGTGCCAAAGAGCGCCGAAGAGGCAACCGAGGCATGCGCCGCGCCGCCGGTCATTCCGCCGGTCAGCCGGTTGGCAATCTTCATCAACAGGTCGCCCGCACCACTCGCCATAAGCACCGCGCCAAAGACGATGAAGATCAGCACGTTTCCGGTCACCACCTGGATCGGCTGGCCGAACATGCCTCCAGTCTGGGCCCAGAATTGCAGGATCATCTGACGCAGATTTTGCCCAAAGGTGGCCTCGGACCCGGCAAGGATACCGGTCCATTCGGGCAGCCAGCCCTTGATGAAAAAGTAGATCACCCAGAACAGGCAGAATCCGACGATGAACCCGCCGAACAGCCGCCATGTCAGGTATAGCGTGATCGCGGTGGCAAGAGGGAACATCACGTAATCGATGCCGCGCACCGTGGGCAGAACGCCCGCGTCTGACGAAAAGATCGCGATAATCCAGCTGGTGAAGGCCACGACCGACAGCGCTGTTAACGCCCAGTTGACCGCCCTGAGGCTGGGCTTGCGGTGCAGGGTCAGGAGCGTAATGGCAAAGCTCAGCACGACAGGCAGGCCGATGATCAACCCAGTGGGCAGTAGGAACCCCTGCTCAAAAGAGCGATAGGTCGCTCCCAGCCAGTGTTCACGGAGAAAGACTCTCTGGTCGCGGCGGCTCATCTCGTCGAAGGCTGGTGTTGTGGTCTCGATGACCCAGCGGACGAATTCGCTGATCGGCCCGGAGGCGGAATAGAGCACGATCACGCCCACAAAGATCGCGGCGATCACGTCCGCGATTTGTTTTTCAAGCAGAACGCGATGCTGCGCGGGCGGTGCTTCAACCTCGGATGTCATTGGTTCTCCTCCTGGGTTTCCGGGCCGTCCAGATGGAACTGACGCGCAGGTCCACGATATTTTTGTGTAAGATCGTCCGGCACTTCGCTGCCATCAACAAGGAAAGGCAGGATGCCACGCCGCATCGAGCCGCCGCGCATTGCCATGATCTCGGCATCCGACCGGGTCACCCGTTGGGCCATCCGGCGCCCCCAATGTCCGAGGTGTTCGTACATCCGGTCGATCTGTGGCGCATGGGTTTCTTCTGCACCAAGATCGGCAAACTCATCCGGGTCGCTCGCGAGATCAAACAGCATCGGCCGAAAGCCACCTTCGAAATGGATGAGCTTCCAACGTCCGTCGAACACCATGAACATGCGTGCATCCCGGGGCGTGACAGCTAGCACCTCGGCCCGCGGAGTTACGGAATAGTCGTATTCGCTGATCACGTAATCGCGCCATTCCGATGGCGTCTCACCACAGATCCAGGGCATAAGTGAGCGGCCTTCGATGATATGGTCGGACACCGCGCCTCCTGCGGCATCCACGAAGGTCGCCGCCAGGTCAATGGCTTCCACAAGGGCATCGCAGGTACTGCCGCGCGTGGTATTGGCGCTTTCGCGTGGATCGCAGACGATCAACGGAATCTTGACAGACGCCTCGTGGAAGAAATCCTTCTCACCCAGCCAGTGATCGCCTAGGTAATCGCCGTGGTCGGAGGTCAGCACGATCATCGTGTCGTCCATTTTGCCGGTCGCCTCCAGATGATCGAGCAGGCGGCCCAGCTGGTCATCGCATTGCTTGATCAGGCCCATGTAGGCCGGTATAACCTTTTCCCGAACCTCGTCTCGTTGAAACGCCTGCGCCACACGCGTGTCCTGATACGCGGCCAGAACCGGGTGAGGATCGTCACGTTCAGATGGGTCCCTGACCGGCCCCTGGATCTGGTTGTGCCCGTACATATCATGATAGGGCGCAGGTACGATATAGGGCCAATGCGGCTTGATGAACGAGACATGCGCGCACCAAGGGCCCTCGGCGTCGTCGATGAAACGAATTGTTTCGGAGGTCAGCCAGGGGGTCTCGCTGTGCTCTTCGCGGATGTTTGCGGGCTTGTCGGCGTTCTTGAACATCCAGCCCGAGGCGATCTCGCCATCCTTGACCCCGGCATTGGCGTAATCGGCCCAGGGGTTGTCGCCGTCATAGCCTTTGGACTTTAAGAATTCATTGTAGGGTGAGCGCTTCTGGTCGTAATAGCCATCCGGCCCGACACCCCAAAGCCCATCATCCCGCGCCCAGCTGTCAAAGCCGCAATCCGCCTGCCGCGCGCCGATCACGCTGTCGGGGGACAGTCCAAGCCGCGCCATGCCCTTTGCATCGGCCTTCATGTGGGTTTTACCCAAGAGCCAGCAATCCATGCCGGCCTCGCGCAGGTGATCACCCAACGTCACCTCTCCCACCCGCAGCGGGAACCCGTTCCATTGCGCACCGTGCGAAGAGACATAGCGCCCGGTGTAAAAGCTCATCCGCGACGCGCCGCAGATCGGCGATTGCACATAAGCATTGGTAAAACGCACGCCCCTGGCGGCGACACGGTCGAAATTCGGCGTGTCGAGCGCTGCATGACCAGCGCAACTGAGATAATCAAAACGCAATTGATCATACATGATGAACAGAATATTCATCGCGGCCTCCCAACCATCCGCGCCGCCAAGCGGCACCCTCCCGATCGATGGAGTGTAGCGGTATCAAACCGAAGCAGGGAGGCGCCAAAAGTTTATGCCTATATCTTTTGGGAATACTCTAGCCGAATTCATTACGCGCAATCTGCAACACGCAATCCGAAAAATACTGCACGGCCGGGGTTGGCGGCCGATCAGAAGCGGTTGTAAGCGCGATCGGCGAGGCATAAAGCGGTTCCTCTAAATCGAGCGCGCGAATCCGCCACTTGGCCTGAACGAGATCGACCAATAGACCGGGAAAAGTACACAGATTGTCGCCGTCTTCGACCATCGCCAGAATGCTGGTGATCGAATCCGACGTCACCATCGGGTCAGGCGGCGGCAGGCCGCGCGATATGAAATGCCGCTGTAAATAGGAAAGACGCGCCCGAGTGCCGATCATCAGCCAATCGGCTCCCCGAAGCGCCTCAAGCCGGGTTTCGTTCACCCAGCAAGAGTTTTCGCCGGCGATGACCGCGACCGGCGTGTCGACCAGATGGGCCACTGACAGTCCGGCGACATCTGCGTCGCGCGGTTCGGGTCCGATCACCAGATCGACCAGGCCGTCACGCACCGGGCCGAAGGCCATCGGCTCGTGGCCGCCGCTAATCTGCACCCGGACCTTGGGAAAGCGCCGCTTGAATTTTCGGATCGTTCCGCCGATGATCCGGCTTGCCGCCAGAGGCGAAACCGTGACGTTAAGCTGCCCAGTCCCCTCACCACGTCGTTGCTCGATGTCCTCCTGCATCTTGCGCAGCTCTGCCTGAACTATTCCGGCACGGCGCAGGATCCGCGTTCCTTCCGCTGTCACCGCGACACCGCTCGGTGCGCGCTTGAAAATCGCCGCGCCAAGCTCCGCCTCAGCCTGACGCAAGGCTTTCGTGACAGCCGGCTGAGTCTTGCCCAAGAGCTTCGAGGCGGCGCGTATGCTACCGGCCTGCTCGATCGCCAAAAGCATTTCGATATGCTGCAGCTTTATGATCTGGACGCCTCCCACGCTCTATTGCTAAGTGTTATACCCGTAAGTAAACTGAAGCCAGCTTTGTACTGAAAATCGGACGATCTGCGTCACCAAATGCGCCGTGGAATGGTTGCACGGATCCGCTCTTCATTGGTGATGGTTGCGATCTGTACTCCTTCGGATGTGATAGATGCCGTACAAGCTCAATGCTGATAGTCGCGCCAAGATCACGAAACAGAAGCGCCCTGTGACGAATTGGGCTGAGTACAACGAAGGCCCGTGGCGACGCGGTGATCTGAAAGTTTGGGTCGGTGAAGACGTGCTCGCCTTGCGATCGCCGCCACATCGAAGAACGCTAGGTGGACAGCCGCTTTACTCGGATCTGGCGATTGAGCTGTGCCTGAGGCATCGCCAAGTTGTTGTTTGAATCTTGGAAGGGTCTGGTGACCGGGAAATACGACGCCATTCGGGCGGTTTGATCGGCCCATAGGCTAAAAGCCTCAGCCCGAGCATGGTGAAATGCTTTTTGCGGTAAGTCTGTAGCGACGCGGACGGAAAATCCGGCAGCTCTGATCATGTGCGGTCAGAAATCTCTGCACCTGTCGGTAAGATCTGTACCGCCCGAAAATCTTCTCTCGCTTGCTGGTCGGCCTGTGTGATCCTTCGGTGACGTTAACCGAGCCGGCCACGAACGTCAGACCCAGCTCCGAAAATTGGAGCGAAACGTGGGTTCGAAGGCTCTTCGGTTGGGCTACGCCCTCCCCACGGCTCTTCAAGCCCACGTTCTCATCCTGATTGACGCTGCATTCTCGTCTTGATTGTCGTGCTGCAATTCAGGCAGGTCACATTCCAATCCGCGGGCTTTAGGCAATTTGAATGGTGTTGCCTGAACTTGCCATTGTGTTTCGTTTTTGTTCAATGACAGGATGTCTACGAAAGGCCATCGCGAGCCTTGCAGGAATAAGGGATGGTTTTCATGCGATACTTCCAGTCAATCCACGAATTGACTACCGCAATTGTGCGAAACAGCAAGAACCCGCGGAAAACAGGCTTTCGCGGACCTCGTCACTCTCTGTTCATCCTGCTGGCGCTGGCGCTTAACTCCGCACCGAACGCTGGCGCTACCGATGAGATCGCCTTTAAGTTGAGCGAGCATTTGAACGTCAAAGAGGCAAGCCTTCCCTATGACGTCTATCTGCGTCTGAGCGATATCAGCCCCACTCGCATAGGTGCCGATGCCTTTGTCGATTTGCGGGGCATCCAGGCAAACGCGCCGGGTCTCTTGTCACGCGTTCTGGACGATACCTGCAAACGAAAACTCGCGGTGGCGATCTCGGACGTGTCCGCCAGTGGTGAGACGATGACGGTTCAGGGTCAGTTTCAGGCCAAGTTTTTCGCCTGCAACACCCGGGATCCCAAAGTGTATTATCGCGGTGTCCTGCTGCTCGGGCAGAATGTCAATTTTCAGGCTACGGCGCGAGCTGATGTGCGCCATCCCTGCGTACGCGCACGCTTGGTCGACGTTCAACTAGACCCGCTCGGGCTCATCGGCGGAGCGGCCAACTTGTTCGGCCTGACCGACCTGGCGGAGCGACTGATTGTCGAAAAGGCAGAAGAGGCGCTTAAGGCCCACCCGGTGTGTCCCAAGCTGCCTGCGGAGATTGCCAGCCTTGATCCGCGCTATACGGCCGGAGGTGTGCGCGAAATCAGTCAGGGCGGCGTTGGCGCGGCGCTGAGCGGGTCGGCTGATACGAGTGCTGCGACGCTCTTAGATCTGGTTCGCGTGATGAAAACGCGCGGTGTTCTGGGGCCAGAGAACCAATGAATAGATTTGCAAACATGATATTCGGCTTGGCCGCGGCCTTAACTGGCTCGCAGGCGGCGGCAAACTCAGTTGACTTGACCTTTGAGCGGGATTTGGTGGTCGGTGACCGATCCGTGCCTTATGTGATTGACCTCAAGCTGTCGGAAACTGCCGCCACCCGGATCGGGATCGAGACGCGACTTGACCTTAGGGAGGCGCAATCGGAACTAGGCAATGCCATGCGGGGATATGTACTGGCAGATCTGTGCATCCTGCGTGCCGAGATACAGCAGTTCGACGTGACCGCCGAAGATGAGCTCTTTCGATTTGACGGATCAGTGGCGGCGCGGCTGTACCGCTGCGCACGCGAAGGATTGAAAGCCACGGAACGCGGAGAGTTACTTCTGTCAGAGACCGCAGCCGTGACGGTGCAGGCCGCCGTAGTCGTGCAAGACAATTGTGTGACCTTTCGGGTGGCCGATCTGAAGTTTGCGCTCGAAAGCGCGGTAGAACCCACTCAAGAGCAGAAGGACGGCATCGAACTGGCGGACTCTCTGCTCCGAACGGTTATTGGAGGCCTGATGGCAAACCATCCGATCTGTCCGTCATTGCCGCCCGAGCTTGCTTCGCTATCACCCCACTATGGTTCCGGCGGCACGACCGAGATCGGCGACGGGGGCGCGGGCGTGACCCTGAACGGCTCTGTCGACGTCAGTACCGGAACGATCCTGGATATACTGCAGACCTTGCAGAATAGAGGTGTATTACCCTCGAAGCCCTAAAGACGGATTACCAAGTTTCTGGTGCTGTCGCGTCCGTTTGGGTGGGCGGGGTGAACACACCGACGAGTGATCGCCAAGTTGTTCTGTCTGCGCATGACCGCAGCCCCCTAAAACCAGACCAGAACCAATGCTTTCGAAAGCTGGATAGGTATTATCGAAAAATGATCGGATGAAATCCAGTCTGATTCCCTCTGACGACCCAGGTCCATCAATTTGGAAATACCGATTTGCGAACGAGCCCGCGATGCGGCAGTGCAGCATTCAGCGTCTGATTAGTGAGCAGCATTCATGACCTTCCCTGCTTCGTCTGATGGCTGACTACTTCTCCCCGCAATCGGTGGTTTTATTGATGCCCAAAATAGGCAAAGAATGGAGGTCCCGCTTACTGAGCAGATTCATCCGAACCATGTCTTGAAGTCGAGGGCACAAGCGTTGTCCCGCTGCGAGATCACCGTGACCCGGATTGGCCGAGAGTAAAGCTGTTCCATGCTGCGATGCGGCATTGTGAGGCGTTCTCGCAAGGCAGATCAGCAGTTATGCATCAGGAATGATCGCAGCGTTCACCTTAGTTTTACCTTTGAGTCTGCTCATTTGGTCAGTCTATCGTGGCTGGCCGGTTTTGCTGGCTGCGCCCTTGATGGCTCTCCTCGCCGCAGCTCTGGCCGCAGACCCGTTGCTGGCGACACTGACACAGCGTTTCATGCCGGCGACTGGCGGGTTTGTGGTGGCCTTCTTCCCTCTTTTCCTGCTCGGCGCGGTCTTCGGAAAACTCATGGAAGCGTCCGGAGCTGCGATGGCACTGGCCCGGGCAATTGTGGGGCACCTTGGTGCCAGGCATGCTTTGCCCGCAGTGGTGTTATCTTGCGCGGCACTGACCTATGGGGGTGTCTCACTCTTTGTCGTTGCATTTGCCATCTATCCCCTGGCCATCGCGCTGTTTCGGGCTGCCGGTTTACCTCTCCGACTAATCCCAGCCGCAATTGCTCTCGGGGCCTTTACCTTCACTATGAGCGCGCTGCCTGGGTCGCCTTCGATCCAGAACGCGATCCCCATGCCATATTTTGGCACAACAGTATTTGCAGCACCCGGTCTGGGCTTGATTTCGGGCGCGATTATGGCGGTGGGCGGGCTCATCTATCTCTCGCACGCTGCCGCGTCGAATACGGCAACCAACGGACTGGAGACCGCAACCGAAACACAAGCCAACAGTAACGAATTGCCATCCGTTTGGTTGGCGCTCGCACCGATCGTGACGGTTTTTGGCTCCAATTTTGTGCTTGCAGAGCTCGCGTTGCCGAACCTTGATCTGGTCTATCTCTCGGAGCCCGCATGGGGTGGGGTGACACCGTCGCAAGTGATCGGTGTCTGGGCGCTGATAGGGGCGCTGACTACGGCTATTATCCTGCTGTTCGCGTTGACCTGGCGAAGATTGGAGAGCGTCAAAGAAACGCTCACTGACGGTGCCGAAGCCGCCTTGGTTCCATTGTTCAACACCGCCGTGTTGGTTGGGTTCGGAGCGGTCGTGGCGGCCTTGCCAGCCTTTTCGGCTGTCAGTGCTTTGGTCGAAGACATTCCAGGGGGCGCGCTGACTGGGCTTGCCGCATCTGCGAGTCTTTTGGCCGGAATAACAGGATCAGCATCGGGCGGCATGTCCATCGCATTAGACGCCATGGGTGCACATTACCTTGAATTGGCTTTATCGGAAGGTCAGGATCCAGCCGCGCTGCAACGGATCGTCACGCTGGCGACCGGGGGCCTTGATGCTTTGCCGCACAACGGGGCAGTCGTGACCCTGTTGGGAATTGCAGGGTTGAGCCACCGCGAGGCCTATGGCCCGATCTTCATCGTTGCCGTGGTTATCCCAGTCGGATCCCTTTTGGCGGCGCTATTTCTTGCGTCTTGGCTCGGCGGATTTTAATTGCAGACAAACTGCAAAGCTTAGGCTGTTGCGACCAAGCGTTTCTCAGGTGATGGGCCCAGCCTCGAAATCCATCAAAAAGGTCTTAGCGCCATTCAACTTACATGGCACCAAGGCATCGGTATATATGCAGCCCCGAGCGCACTGAGGATGGCCTCGCGACTTCCTAGACCGCCTTGGGCTTATGAAAGCCAGGACAGCGAAGATTCAAGGCTAGGTAAACCCAAACCTTGTAAGGCTTGCACGTGAGAATTCTCGGGTCGAAATCGACAGCCAACTCATTGAAATCAAATTCGGAAATCTCGTCCTGTAAGGCAAATTCGTGGAAGCCATTCGACCTGTTTAATCGCAATATCTAGACCGCACCTCAAACCGGTAATATGGTACACTTCGACGTTCTCGTCGTGGGTGCCGCCCAACGTCTGGAGGTCTCTCTTCAGCCAGATATGATCTTTGGCCAAGCGTTCCGTCGTCGGTGCGAATGCGAGAGGCACGAGGATATCTTGCTTCCAACGGCGGTGAGATTTCGGTTCTCAGGGCTTGGCAGATTGATTGGGCCTTCACGGTGGCCTTGCCACGCTGATCGCCCTGCATTTCGGTAAGATCCACCAAATGTCCCGCCTTGGCTCCCCCGCCGCGGAGCTTGAACGTCAAGGGCGGATGCAATTCAAAGGAGCCAGATTTGTCCCCTGAATCGAAGAGGCGCTCTTCGCCTTGCCAAGTATCCCCGAACGAAAACCGCAACGTAAACCTGCCGGGCGGAACAAGAACCTTAAAGAATGAACCGCCAATGATATAAGCCGCCAGAGCCTCCACACCGGTTTCTTCGTTGATCAGTGTCAGGAAATAGTCTTGGCCAGCAGGTGTTTTGACCTGAAGCGGGAAAACAGCGGGCAGACCGGTGCGGTTCCAATTCAGGCCTGACTGTGTTGGAGCAAGGGGAGCATCCGCGATTTCTGCGGCGGCCCCCATGGGAAGAAGACACGCAAACCAGACAAAAAGTTGCCCTGCCGCGAACCGACCTGCTCGTTTCAGGCGCGACTGGATTAGCATGAACATCTGACATTTCCTGAGTTATGCTTGCCAAGCCTTAATGTGCAGAGCTTCAAATCGCTGAATTCGGCTCCGGCTACTCTTGCAGGTATCGGATCCTTGCATATAACCCAGCGCGGCTCAGTTTGACCACACAGAGCATTTCGACTTCGCGCAGTTTGCGGCGTTCGCCGGATAAGTGTGCCCAGCAGAAGAGCTTCCTTGCGCTTGCGGAAACTTTGCGACACTACCGCTCAACCAACTGGCTGAAGTCTAATGGTTTTGTCACAAGGCGACTACCTAGAATGATGATCCCACTACCATCACCGCCCGACAAACCACACGCCTCATCCGATTTACCCTCCGGAGAGTTCCCTACATCCAAGACGCGCCACAGGCCAACGTGGGAATTCCGATCAACTCTTGTCGCTTGCTGCAAGGGTCCGTGACAAGACACTTTCCAACGCTTTGGTTAGAGCATCGCGGCCACCTTCCTCGCTGAATACTTCGAAAGTCTGCGCGTTCAACCCACCCGGTGTGCTGTGGGCCCTGCGCAACTCAGCGAAAGTTCGGTCCGCATCAACCCCGGTCTTTGCAAGCGCCAAAAAAAGGCTAGAGACGAAGCGGCGCGCATCCGGTTCGCAGACGCCCTGCTGGCCCATCCATTCGGTCACGGTCTCCTGTATTCCAAAGACCGTGCCCATCATGGTCGTCGCAATCGAGAGTGCGTTCAACTGTTCCAGACTCTGCGCCACAATCACGCCGCCCAACCGTTCAAAAAGAGTTTCAAGCCGCTCGGATGGACCTGATAGAACAGTCACCGCGCGTAGTTCGGCCACCGGGGGGAGCGGGACAGCGCGCGTGATCAAGCCAGTAGCTCCACTCCAATCGGCAATCTGTTCCACTGGAATGGTGGCGATCAAACTTGCAACCTCTTGACCGTCACAGAATTGCAGTGGTTCCAAAACCTCTTTAGCCTGTTGTGGGAGGACGGCAAGAAATACCAGATCGCAACCAGAATCGATGACTTGCTGATTTTCTTCGAAGACTCGAACAATATCGTAAGTCTCTGATAGTCTAGACGATATGTGACGGCTACGCGCGGAAACCGATATCTCCTCCACGGGGAAATCCGCGCACATGATGCCCGTAATGACGGCCTCTGCGATGTCTCCGGTACCGATAAAGCCGATCTTCATGCATTCCTCCTGCGCTCACAACATTCGTCTTCTGAGCGTCGGACTTATAGGGAGCGGTCCGGAGAGTCCAAGTGCGAGTTGGCTCACCCACAAGCCGTCTGATGTTGCCATCCTTGATGCAGGTTTCCAAAGATCTGGACAGCGGGAGAATGGAAGCGGCTAGTATTTCCCTTTTTGCTTGTCCAACGGTTTGGCATTCAAAGAGTGTTGTACTGATAGGTTTTCATCCGCTCGTGGGCCGAAAGCATCGTCCAAGCTGCTGCAAAAGCCGCTGCGGCAGGCATCGTGGCAACCATCGCATCGGCCCTCGAAAACAACGGCAAGATAGAACCATTTCGCGACATGCGCGCAGACGCCACCCAGCATGACCGGGTGGTACATTCCACGCTTGGTGGTCTTGTCATTTGGTGCACGGCGCGGGCGAGTTCGGACTGGAAAAGGTCGGGGAACAGTTCTTCGAAATCGGCCTTACAAATCATCATGTCTTCGGTGCTTTCCGATCGAAACGGGGTACCTACAGGCGGATCTTGTGCGTCACCGAGAACCGGTAACGTGAAGCCGTCATAAGAAACCGCCACCTCGCCAATTGGACGATGAAGTCATTTCCTCAAGACGTTCCGCTGACGGTGAAAACGGGGTCATACCCAGTTCACGGTCATCGAAACTGTCGACCACGCGGCGGATGTCGCCACGATAGATCCCCATATCACGCAGCATACGGTCATCCATGGACTGGAACTCAGCGAACAACCTGTTGCGTTGTCGTTGCCGAATTGCGGCACGCAGCCAACGACCCAAAGTGCTGCCGATCTTGTTCTTGCGCGCGCGATACGCCCGAGCGTAGGGCAGCGATGATGAGAGATAATCTTGGTGTGTCAGGTAAGGATGCATGTCGTTCTCCATAACGAGCGTGTTGAGACCACGACGTACGCGTCCGCATCAACCGATCAGCCAACGGAACTCCGCAAGTGAGCTAAATGGCGACGCAAACGTCTCCGTCTTTTCGGTTTGATCTATGGAAGATCGATATCGGCCCCGAGGCGTGGACTGACAAAAGGTCCAATCCCGCTCGGGGTCACCGACGGTTCAGCAGATTTCCCGAAAAGAGCAGAAACCTCTTATGGATCACGAGCAACGACATATTGTAATATGTGGGCTGTCCACGTCGGCGTTTCAAGACATCCGGGCAGTGCTGCGACCTTATGGCCCGACACAGTTCAACCCCAGTCATTCGCATTGAAATACCGCCTCATGAGATTGACGAGTGCACCTTGGGTCCCTATCTTTCAAGGTATGTTGGTACATGCAGTTCATTTCCGATTTCTATTACTGAACCGCCCGCTTCCCCGGGCGGTGTAGGCGCGTCCGCGCCTCCCGAACCTCCCGGGGTCTCCTCATAATCCTGAAATGAGCGCGCGACGACAATGTCGTCCGAGGAGAAGTTATGAACAGCATCTACGACACCATTACGTCCGACACCCAGAACCGATTTGGTCCGAGATCACGTCCGCGTATGCGTACGTTACTTCCAGAGGCTGATCACCAAAGACTTCAACAGCATCTGCAACTGTGCGAGCACGAAGGACATCCAGCATGGAAATTGCTCGCGTATGTTCTGCGAGACAAGATCATGGCGACGGAACCTGCCGTGAATCTTCATGCCTGCGATCTTGTCACCGGTGGATGTCGTGTGACCTATTCGGTCAATGGCGGCGAGAGTGAGACCGGTTTGCTCATCCATCGGGCCAGATCGGGATCGGGCAGTGGCGTTGTACCGGTGTGCTCGCTGTTGGGTGCCACCTTGATCGGAATGCGGGCCGGACAACGTGCGCCGCTTCTGTGCGAGGATGGGACAATCGAGTCTTTGGCAGTCTTGGGTGTAACTCCCTCGAACTGAACTCTGACTGAAATCTCTTTCAGAAACCGTCAACCTACGGCGACAGATCATTCGCCAGATACACCATGAAATCTAGGAGGCTGACCAATGTTAACCGAAATGACCAAGAGCGCTCCAAAGCGCCGCACACGGGCGCCCAAAATCGTCATCAATGCCGATGATCTCGTACACTTGGAAGCCCTTGCAGAGGGCGCAATGCAGCGCAATCCGACGTTGGCCGACCGCCTGCTGGAAGAGATCGGGCGCGCCCGGATCGTCACGCCCGCCAAAATGCCGGCAAACGTCGTATCGATCGGCAACACTGTGACCTACCGGGATGAGAGCACCGGTCTGGAAAAGACCGTGACGCTGGTGTTTCCCGAAGAAGCAGACATCACCCACCAGCGCGTATCAATCCTGACACCGATCGGTGTCGCATTGTTGGGGCTGGCCGAAGGCGCTGTTTTCCACTGGGACACACGCGCCAACCAGCGCAGGATGCTGACTGTCATCCGCGTGGAATAGTTGGTTGATTGTAACTACAGCGAGCGCCATCACGGGTGAGCAGAAAGCGGGCGGTTGGCCGCGCGCGCAACCGGACTCTTGAATGGCGATGTCGCTATCTTGATCGGGCGCTACGACCTTTGGCTGTCACACGACAGCCTGAAGGTCCTGACACCTGCGGCTGCATAATCCGTGCGCGACCAGATCATTCTGCCCCAACGCGACAGATAAACAGTAGAACCAGAGCCGAAGTGACAAACATCCTGAACTGCCTGGAGCCCTCTCATGAGTATCAATCAGCATATCCGCCTGTTGCTCATCATGGGGGCAATGTCCGTGATCAAAGTGGAAATAAAAGAGGCCCACACGAGAGCTCGTGGCTTGGCCGTATGCTGGCGCGAACGCCATGCATGGCTTTTGCAAACGCACTGACCAAAATCGCTCCCACACATGCAAGCATGTGTGGGAGGGCCGTGAATGGCACAGATGATCTTGGCTGTGCTGAAAAAAGGTGAGGATCACGGAGACCCGATGGCTGAGACCACCGCCTACAAAGGCGATAAATCAGGCCATCGGTTACCAAGAATGTGAGAGATTTTTGACAGCATTGGCAACCGATTGAAGAGAACCGGGTCAGGAAAACCAGCTTGTTGCTACGCGCGTCAACCGCGCCTCCGCGTTTTGGACCTGATCCGCAAACGAGCTATACCGGCCAACGATCAAGTGAAGTGTCGCACAATCGAGGCCTGACACATGAACGCTCCCGATCACATGTTCAAAATTCCAAAAACACTTTCATTAATGGAGGTATCCGCACATGCAACAGCGCCCACCACGACTGACAATCACTCCGCGCTACTGACCCGCCTGCAAGGTAGGCGTGCCCATAAGAGCGGGGCGGTCACGCAATTCTTGACAAACCGACCTTGAAGTTCCGGCCTCTTGGCGCAACAGATAAGGCGCGCTGGAGAAAATGCAGAAAACCTCGTCGGCGACGGGTCGGGGAGACCGGGAGGAAACCATGCTCAGTTTACCCGAAGACGGGACCGATCCGCTGCGCTCGGCGCGCATTCTGATCGTCGATGACGAGCCGGGGATGCGGCATTTTCTGGTCAAGACTCTACAACCGCTCTGCCGCCAGGTGGACAGCGCCGAGGATGCCCGTGCCGCCGAAACCCTTTTGTCCGACCGCCAATACGACGTGATGGTGCTCGACAACATCATGCCGGGGCAAAAGGGACTCGATTGGCTTCGGGAACAACGCGACAAGGGCGGCTTTACCAACTCGATCCTGATCACCGCCTATGCAGATCTGCAAACTGCGATCGACGCCATGCGGGCGGGTGCTTCGGATTTTCTGATAAAGCCTTTTCGCTCGAACCAGATATTGAACGCCCTGCACAAATGTCTGGAATTGGCGCAACTGAAACGCGAGAATGCGCTCTTGCTGCGCGAATTGGACACCGCCGCGCGGGGCAATCGCCGCAAGGAACTGGTCGGGGCCTCGCCTGTCATTGGCGAGGTTCGTGCTCTTCTGGAGCGCGTAGCGCCCCTGTCGACACCTGTAATGATCACCGGACCATCGGGATCGGGCAAGGAAGTCGCCGCACGTCATTTGCATTTACATTCCGGTCGCGGCGTGGCGCCTTTTGTACCGGTCCAATGTGGCGCGATCCCTGCCGACATGATCGAATACGAACTGTTCGGCCATGCGCCCGGTGCCTTTCCCGGCGCGCAGGTCGGCCGCGAGGGGCTGTTGGCGCATGCATCGGGCGGAACTGTTTTTCTGGACGATGTGAGCGAATTGAGTGCCAGCGCGCAAACCGCCCTGTTGCGCGTGCTCGAAGACGGCATGATCCGTCCAATTGGAACCGGACGCAACGTGCAGTTGGACCTGCGGTTCATCATTGCGTCCAGCAAGTCGCTGCAAATGGCGGTTCAAGCGGGAACCTTTCGAGAGGACCTTCTGTTTCGGATAAATGTTATCGAAGTGGCCATGCCTCCGCTCAAGGATCGCGGCGGCGATGTGCTGGAGCTGGCGGAGTTGTTCCTGACCGAGATATCACTGGCGCTCAACCTGCCAAGGATCGAAATCACTTCTGCCATCCGCTCCGCCATGCTGCGCCATGATTGGCCCGGCAATATCCGGGAACTGCACAATTTCGTCGAGCGAGCGCTGATCTTTGGTCGCTTTCCGCTCGACACGCTTGGCAACACGGGCATAGCCGACGACATCACGCCGCTCGAGGATATGGAAAAACGCGAGATCTTACGCGCGCTCGAGGCGCTGGACGGTAACCGCTCCGAAGCCGCCCGACGACTGGGTGTGTCGCGCAAGACGATTGACCGCAAATGTGCGTCCTGGGGCCTCTAGTTGAAGTCGCGTCTGCCCAACGCCCTGCGCTCAGTTCGGGTGCGGCTGCTGGTTATCGCGCTACTGCCGATGCTCGTGCTCTTGCCGATCCTGCTGGGGAGCACGGTCTGGCGCTGGTCGGGTAAGGTGGATGCGATCCTCGTCAACAAGGTGACGGGCGATCTGACCATTGCGGATCAATACCTTGGCCAGTTGATCGAAATCTCGGGGGAGCGCGTTGACGCCATCGCCCGCTCGGTCGACCTGCAACAAGCGCTGAATGCGGGTAAGCGCGACGACTTTCTCGCCAGTAATCGGGCCAAGCTGGGCTTTGATTTTCTTCACATCACCAGCGACGACACCTGGCCCGTGGTGCAGGGTGCGCTTGGCGGACAATGGCAAAGCCGGATCGATGTGTTCGATGCGGGCACGCTCACGGCGCTATCGCCGGATCTGGCGCCCCGCGCCGAGATCCCGCTGGTCCCGACCCGGGGCGCCGTGCCAACCGGCCGCTCGGTCGAGACGCGGGGCCTGGTCATCCATTCTGCCGCGCCGCTGGTCCTGCCAGACGGAACGCGGGCGGCGCTGGTAGGTGGGCGGCTGCTGAACCGGAACCTCGATTTCATCGATACGATCAATGCGCTGGTCTATCGTGACGAAAGCCTGCCCGAGGGCAGCCAGGGCACCGCGACCCTGTTCCTTGACGATGTGCGCATTTCCACCAATGTGCGCCTGTTCGAGAACGTACGCGCCCTGGGCACGCGCGTTTCCGCCGAGGTCCGGGCGCAGGTGCTGGACGAGGGCCGGGTCTGGCTGGACAGCGCGTTTGTGGTCAACGACTGGTACATATCCGCCTATGAACCCATCCTCGACAGCTATGGCACGCCGGTTGGCATGCTGTATGTCGGGTTCCTTGAAACGCCTTTCAGCGCGGCCAAGCGCAACTCGGTCATCGCCCTCAGCGTGGCCTTTCTGCTGATTGCGCTGGTCTCGGTGCCGGTGTTCCTGCGGTGGGCCGGTCGCATCTTTCGCCCGCTTGAAGGCATGACCCGTACCATCGACCGGGTTGAAAGCGGCGATCTGAGCGCGCGCAATCCCCCGGTCAAGACC
Source organism: Sedimentitalea sp. (assembly GCF_039973035.1). Lineage (NCBI taxonomy): Bacteria > Pseudomonadati > Pseudomonadota > Alphaproteobacteria > Rhodobacterales > Paracoccaceae > Sedimentitalea > Sedimentitalea sp. The sequence continues at coordinate 91,178 of NZ_JBDWLR010000001.1, read as the reverse complement.
GATGGCGAAATCGCTCAGGTGGCGCGCCATTTTGACAGCCTGCTTGACGGGTTGGAACAACGCGACCGCGAGTTGCGTGAATGGGGCGAAACGCTGGAGCAGCGGGTTGCAGACCGCACGCGAGACCTGCGCGAAGCGCATCAGCAACTGGAACAGACCACAGAGCGCCTGATCATCTCGGAAAAGCTCGCCGCCGTCGGAGAAATCACGGCCTCAGTCGCGCATGAAATCAACAACCCGGTGGCGGTGATTCAGGGCAATCTGGACCTCGCCCGCAGCAATCTGGGTGACGCCGCGCAAAAGGCGGACGAGGAATTTCGCCTGATCGATGACCAAGTCTATCGCATCGGGGTTATCGTTTCCAAGCTGCTGCATTTCGCCAGCCCCGAGGAGTATTCCGGCGCGGATCGTCTGGTAGACCCCTCACAGGTGCTGAACGATTGCCTGGTTCTGACCCGCCACCAGATCGACGCCGCACGGATCACCTGTACGGTTGAGGCCGCGAACATATCCTCGGTGCGGATATCACGCACCGAGCTGCAGCAAGTGATCGTCAACCTCATCCTGAACGCAGTGCATGCCATGCCCGGCGGCGGTACGTTAGACGTGACCACCGCCGAAGAGGCAGACGAGATTGTTCTCACGGTCAAGGACACGGGAAAAGGCATCGACCCGGCAACGCTGGCGCGCATATTCGACCCGTTCTTTACCACGAAACAGGCGCAGGGCACCGGGCTGGGCCTGTCGATCAGCCGCCAGATCGTGAGTCGCGCAGGTGGTCAGATCACCGCACAATCGACCCCGCGTGTCGGCAGCACGTTCGAAGTCCGCCTACCAGTGGAAAAAATCTGAACGATCGGCGATTTGGACAGAATGTCCCGAAATCCTCCGGCAGCGAGAGCAGATGTTGGACAGATTGTTCCGAATGTGATCAAGGTAGTGCCAAGCATCGGACATTTAGTCATTTAATTCATTGATAACGCTAGTAAAATTTTCTTGACCTTGCAAGGTGCCATCGGCCTTTGCTGGTGAAGCATGCGATTGCATGTCCCCCGCGCGTCTGGAGGAAGGCGCGCCGGAAACACCAAAGGGAGGAACAATCATGAGCAACGCCTCAACCGGTGCGTTGGGCTTCTTGCACAAGAGCCATATCGTCGCCGAACCCGGCTTCAACCGCTGGCGGGTGCCGCCAGCGTCGATCGCCATCCACCTGTGCATCGGCTCGGTCTATGCATGGTCGGTCTTCAACCCGCCGCTCACGCGAGAATTGGGCGTGGTCGCGTCGAGCGCAGATGACTGGAGCCTGAGTTCAGTCGTATGGATCTTTTCCGTGGCAATCGTGTTTCTCGGTCTCTCCGCCGCCTTTGCGGGCAAATGGCTGGAAGAGGTCGGCCCCCGCATGGTCGGGGTGGTCGCGGCGTTCCTGTGGGGCGGCGGGTTCATCATCGGCTCGATGGGAATATCCAGCCATCAACTCTGGCTCGTCTATCTGGGCTATGGGGTACTGGGCGGCTGTGGCCTAGGGCTTGGCTATGTCTCGCCTGTTTCAACGCTGATCCGTTGGTTTCCCGACCGGCGCGGCATGGCGACGGGCATGGCGATCATGGGCTTTGGCGGCGGCGCGATGATCGCGGCCCCGGTCAATGGCTGGCTCCTGAACCTCTACGCCAAGGCACCCGAATACCTAGGTGCGCAGAACGCCGTCGCAACCGTGGTCGAGAATGGCCGCATCTTTGCCGAAACGGCAGGCGGGCGCGTCGAGGTGGTAATCGCGTCTGCCGCGCAGGCTGCCAATTTCGCCGGACAAGCAGGCGTCTACGTCGTTGGAACTGGTGCGACCGGCGCCGCGCAAACCTTCATGACGCTAGGCGTCATCTATTTTATCGTCATGATCCTTGCGTCGTTTCAGTACCGCGTCCCCGCGAAAGACTGGAAACCTGCTGGCTGGACGCCGAAAGTTGCGACCTCGGGCATGGTCAGTGACAACAACGTCCATATCGACCAAGCGCTGAAGACTCCGCAATTCTGGCAGCTCTGGATCATGCTCTGCTTCAACGTGACGGCGGGGATCGGTGTGATTGGCGTGGCCAAGACCATGATGTCCGAAATCTTTGGCACGGTCATGCCGCTGGTCGTGACGGCCGGATTTGCCTCGACCTATGTGCTTATGATCTCGGTCTTCAACATGGTGGGGCGGTTCTTCTGGGCCTCGACATCGGACTATATCGGCCGCAAGGCGACCTACATGTGCTTCTTCGTTCTGGGCACGGTCCTGTACCTGTCGATCCCCTATTTCGCGTCTGCCGTGGCGACCAACCCGGCGTTGATCTACCTGATTGGCTTTTATGCCGCGACAATGATCATCTTCTCGATGTATGGCGGCGGCTTCGCCACGATCCCTGCCTATCTCGCGGACATGTTCGGCACCATGCATGTGGGTGGCATTCATGGGCGGCTACTGACCGCATGGTCGACGGCTGGCGTGCTCGGGCCGCTGGCCATCACGTCTTTGCGGCAGATGTCGGTCACGAACGCGATCCAGGATCTGGCCGCCAAGGTCGACCCGGCCACATTTGCCAAGAAGTTCGGTGCACCGCTGGTTCAGCTTGATCAGCTGGTCGCGGCAAAGACAGTGACCATTGCCAAACTGATGGAAATCGCGCCCGCAGGCACGATCGATCCCACGCCATCGCTGTACAATACCACGATGTACTGCATGGCGGCCCTGCTGGTGGTGGCATTGTTTGCCAACCTGCTGATGAAGCCGGTAAAGGAGCATCACCACCACGATGAACCGGAGCTGCAAGCCGTTCCGGGCGAATGACAAAACGGGCCGGGGCATTTACAGATGTCCCGGCGCCCTGATCCATCACCCACAGAAAGCCCCCAATGCTCGACAAGCTGGAAATGTTTATCGCCCTCGCCCGCGAAAGCCACTTTGGTCGCGCCGCCGAACGTCTGAACATCGCCCAGCCAACCCTGTCTGCCGGGATCAAGCAGCTTGAGGCGCAATTGGGCGTGAAGTTGGTTCACCGTGGCTCGCGCTTTGGCGGGTTGACGCCGGAAGGTCAGAGTGCGCTGGTCTGGGCCAGAAAAATCGTGGGCGATGCACGCCAGCTACGCGAGGAAATGCGCTTTAAGAAACACGGCCTTTCTGGGCAATTGCGCATTGCGGTCATTCCTACGGCGCTGACCTGGGCATCAAAGCTCTCTACCCGGTTCAGTGCGAAACACCCTAATGTCAGGTTCAGAATCCTGTCGCGCACCTCGATAGAAATTCTGGCGATGCTCGACAATCACGAGGTGGACGCCGGCATTTCCTATCTCGACAATGAACCCATGGGGCGGGTCAGCACCGAGGCGCTTTATGAAGAGCGTTTCATGCTCATTTGCCGGTCGGATTCCGTATTCGCCAGCCGCAGTGCTGTGGGTTGGAGAGAGTTGTTCGACCAAAAGCTATGCCTGTTGACGCCAGACATGCAGAACCGCCGGATCATCAATCGGAATTTTGCATCCGTCGGCATCACCCCGGCGGCCAGCGTCGAGTCCAATTCCGCAGTCGTCCTAGTGGCGCATGTTGAGACCGGCGGGTATCTGACGGTTCTTCCCGAAGACATGGCAGGCTTTCTTGTCGCGGGAAAGCCACTGTCGCTGGTTCCGATGAAGGGCAAGGAGCCAAATCACACCGTGGGCCTTGTCGCTCCGTATCGCGAACCGCACACACCTGTGCTTGATGCGCTCCTGCGCGAAGCGCGGCGAATATCGGCAAATCCTTGATAGAGAATTACTATCGCTTAACGGAATACCGATATTGATAACGGAACTTTGCCTCTGCTTATTCTGGTCCGACTCAACCAAGGGGCCAGCCTATGCAACCACCCGCATCAACACCCTCAGGCGAGGAGCTGCACGCTCTCGTAAGCGCCCATGCCGAGCGTGAGGGGCCACTTCTGCCCATCCTGCATGATCTGCAAGACAGGTTTGGGCATATTCCCGAGGCCTCACACAAGCCGATCTGCGATATCCTGAACATTTCCCGCGCCGAACTGCATGGCGTCATCTCCTTCTACCACGATTTCCGCGAAGCGCCTGCGGGGCGCCATGTGCTGAAGGTTTGTCGCGCCGAGTCCTGCCAATCGGTAGGTGGTGGTACCGTAGCCGAGGCGTTGCTGGCCAAGCTGGGCCTCGAGTGGCATGGAACCACCACTAATGGCGCGGTGACTGTCGAGCCGGTTTATTGTCTTGGCCTGTGCGCCTGTGCCCCGGCCGTGATGATCGATGACCGTGTGATCGGTCGAGTGGACGAAGCAAAGCTCGACAAGGTATTGGCGGAGGCAGGCGCATGAGAATTTTCCTGCCCATGGACAGCGCCGCCAAGGCTTTGGGTGCCGAGGATGTCGCCGCCGCCCTGCGCGCTGCCGCGCCCGAGGCCGAGATCATCCGCACGGGATCGCGAGGGATGATCTGGCTCGAACCGCTGGTCGAGATCGAGGTAAACGGCGTACGACACGGTTTTGGCCCTTCAGACCCCGGCGACGTAGCGGCCATTCTGGATGGCACCAGCGCCAAGGCGCTTGGCCCGGTCGAGGAGTTGGACTGGCTGAAACGCCAGACCCGGCTAACCTTTGCCCGCGTCGGCGTGATCGACCCGCTGTCATTGCGTGATTACAAGGCACATGGGGGGCTGAGCGGACTGCAACGCGCGCTTGACATGAGCGGTCAGCAGATCGTTGACGAGGTCAAGACATCCGGCCTGCGCGGTCGCGGTGGAGCGGGTTTTCCGACTGGCATCAAATGGCAGACCGTCCACGACGCGGACGGCCCGCAAAAATATATCGTTTGCAATGCTGACGAAGGCGACAGCGGCACCTTTGCCGATCGCATGTTGATGGAGGGGGATCCCTTTACCCTGATCGAAGGTATGGCGATTGCCGGGATCGGTGTGGGCGCAACGCAGGGGTATATCTATCTGCGTTCGGAGTATCCCGACGCCATCGCGGTGATGACCCGTGCCGTGGAAATCGCGCGTGCCGCAGGTGTGTTGGGCAAGGATGTGCTCGGTTCGGGAAAGGCGTTCGACATGGAAATCCGCAAGGGCGCCGGAGCATATGTGTGCGGCGAGGAAACCTCGTTGTTGAATTCGCTCGAAGGCAAGCGCGGTGTGGTCCGTGCCAAACCACCTCTGCCAGCGCTGGAGGGGTTTCTTGGCCGCCCGACAGTAGTGAACAATGTGATCAGCCTCGCCACTGTGCCGGTGATCTTTGAAAAAGGCGCGCAACATTATGCTGACTTCGGCCTTGGCCGCTCGCGCGGTACGGTGACGTTGCAGATCGCAGGGAACGTGGCGCGCGGTGGGCTGTTCGAGACGGCCTTTGGCATCACCCTTGGCGAGGTGGTCAACGATCTTGGCGGCGGGACACGTTCGGGCAACCCGGTTAAGGCGGTGCAGGTCGGTGGGCCGCTGGGTGCCTACATGCCGGTCACGAAATTCGACACGCCCTTGGGGTACGAAGAATTCGACACGGCAGGCGGGTTGATCGGCCATGCGGGTCTGACAGTGTTTGACGACACGACCGACATGCTGGGCATGGCCCGCTTTGCCATGGAGTTTTGCGCGGTTGAGAGCTGTGGCAAATGCACGCCCTGCCGGATCGGCGCGGTGCGGGGCGTGGAAACCATTGACCGCATTGCCGAAGGTGACCCCGCGGCGCTGCCCCTGCTCGCCGACCTGTGCGAAACCATGCAAGACGGCTCGCTCTGCGCATTGGGAGGGTTTACGCCTTTCCCTGTCATGTCCGCTGTGACCCAGTTCCCCGACGATTTCGCCCGGCACAAGGAGGCCGCAGAATGAAGGATTTCATCATTCCCTCGAAGGGCCCGCAAGACGATCGTGATATGGGGACGCCCGCAAAATCCGGCGCACCGGTCACCCTTACCATAGACGGGTTCGAGGTCACGGTACCCGAAGGCACGTCTGTCCTGCGCGCAGCCGCAGAATTGGGCATCCAGATTCCCAAACTCTGTGCGTCCGACAACCTCGAAGCATTTGGATCCTGCCGCCTTTGTGCGGTCGAGATCGAAGGCCGCCGTGGCACTCCCGCCTCCTGCACCACTCCTGTGATGGCGGGCATGGTTGTGGACACCAATTCGACCAAGGTCCGCAAGATCCGCAAAGGCGTGATGGAACTGTACATCAGCGATCACCCGCTCGATTGCCTGACCTGCTCGGCCAATGGGGATTGCGAATTGCAGGACATGGCCGGGGCCGTGGGCCTGCGCGACGTGCGCTACAAGGCACCGGAAAACGGCGGGCTCACCAATCATTTCACCGCCCGCAACACCTCGGGCGAAGCCAACCCGGAATGGTTGCCCAAGGACGACAGCAACCCTTATTTCACCTATGATCCGTCCAAATGCATCGTCTGCAACCGATGCGTTCGCGCTTGCGAAGAGGTTCAGGGCACCTTTGCCCTGACCATTGCGGGGCGCGGGTTTGACAGCCGTGTATCGGCAGGCAGCGCAGGGGACGATTTCCTGTCTTCCGATTGCGTATCCTGCGGTGCTTGCGTGCAGGCCTGCCCGACCGCAACATTGCAAGAGAAGTCCATCATCGAGATGGGCACACCGGACCGGTCTGTCATCACCACCTGCGCCTATTGCGGTGTAGGCTGCTCCTTTAAGGCAGAGATGCAAGGCGACGAACTGGTGCGCATGGTGCCCTACAAGCACGGTAAGGCGAACCGGGGCCACAGCTGCGTCAAGGGGCGCTTTGCCTATGGTTATGCCAACCACAAGGATCGCATCTTGAACCCGATGATCCGTGACACGATCGACGAGCCGTGGCGCGAAGTCAGCTGGGAGGAGGCGCTGACGTTTGCCGCCAACCGGCTGCGCGGGCTACAGGACACCTATGGCAAGAAGTCCATCGGCGTCATCACATCCAGCCGCTGCACCAACGAGGAAACCTTTCTCGTGCAAAAACTGACCCGCGCGGTTTTTGGCAACAACAACACCGACACCTGCGCCCGCGTCTGCCATTCGCCGACGGGCTATGGGTTGGGCCAGGCCTTTGGCACCAGCGCCGGAACGCAGGATTTCGACAGTGTCGAACACACCGACGTGGTTATCGTCATCGGCGCCAATCCAACCGACGGCCACCCGGTCTTTGCCAGCCGCTTGAAAAAAAGCCTGCGTGCGGGGGCAAAGCTGATCGTGATCGACCCGCGCCGGATCGATCTGGTCAGGTCGCCGCATGTGAAGGCGGCGCATCATCTGGCCTTGTCGCCGGGGACCAACGTCGCCGTGATCACGGCGCTGGCCCATGTGATCGTGACCGAGGGGTTGATGGATGAGGCGTTTATCCGCGAACGCTGTGACTGGGACGAGTTCCAAGTCTATGCCGAGTTCGTCAGCGACCCACGCCACAGCCCCGAAGCAAACCAGCTTTTGACCGGTGTTCCCGCAGATGAGCTGCGCGCGGCGGCCCGCACCTTTGCGCGGGGGGGCAATGGCGCGATCTATTACGGTCTGGGTGTGACCGAGCACAGCCAGGGGTCGACCACCGTCATGGGCATCGCCAACCTGGCCATGCTAACCGGCAATATCGGGCGTCCGGGCGTGGGCGTGAACCCGCTGCGCGGGCAGAACAATGTGCAGGGATCTTGCGACATGGGGTCCTTCCCACATGAGCTGCCCGGATATCGGCACGTGAAACTGCCCGAGGTGCGCGCGATCTTTGAAGACACTTGGGGCGTCGAGATTGACCCGGAACCCGGCCTGCGCATTCCCAACATGCTGGATGCTGCCGTCGAGGGCAGCTTCAAGGGGCTGTATTGCCAAGGCGAAGACATCCTGCAATCCGACCCCGACACCAAACACGTGGCGGCGGGCCTTGCGGCGATGGAGTGCGTCATCGTTCACGACCTTTTCCTGAACGAAACGGCGAACTATGCCCATGTCTTCCTGCCCGGATCGACCTTCCTTGAAAAGGACGGCACGTTTACCAACGCAGAGCGTCGCATCAACCGTGTGCGCCGAGTCATGGCCCCCAAAAACGGCTATGCCGACTGGGAAGTGACGCAGTTGCTGGCAAACGCAATGGGCGCGGGTTGGTCGTATAGCCATCCGGCGCAGATCATGGCGGAAATCGCCGCCACAACGCCCAGCTTTGCCAATGTGACCTATGATCTTCTGGAAGAGAAAGGATCGGTGCAATGGCCCTGCAACGAAGCGCACCCGGATGGTGCGCCGCTCATGCATGTTGACGGGTTCGTCCGGGGCAAGGGGCGGTTCATTGTCACCGAATATGTGGCGACGGACGAAAAGACGGGCCCGCGTTTTCCTCTCCTGCTGACGACCGGGCGCATTCTGTCGCAATACAACGTCGGTGCCCAAACCCGACGCACCGAGAACGTGGTGTGGCATGAGCAAGATGAGTTGGAACTCCATCCACATGATGCAGAGAACCGGGGCTTGGTCGATGGGGATTGGGTACGCCTGGTGTCTCGATCGGGCGAGACGACGCTCAGGGCAAAGGTCACCGACCGCGTCAGCCCGGGTGTGGTCTATACCACTTTTCACCACCCGGACACGCAGGCGAACGTGATCACCACGGACTATTCCGACTGGGCCACGAACTGTCCGGAATACAAGGTGACGGCGGTTCAGGTGTCGTCCTCCAACGGGCCAACGGACTGGCAGGAAGACTATGCCGCGCAGGCCGAACGGTCGCGGCGTATCCTGCCGGCGGCGGAGTAGATCCATGCACACGCATGTGAGCATTCCGGGTCGCGCCCATCGCGCCGAGGGCGCACGCACCATCCACCGTGCCCTGACCGAAGAGGTGCCTGTCGCCCTTGTTTTCAATGGAACAACGCAGGCGGTGATGATGGCGACTCCCGCCGATCTGGCCGATTTTGCCTACGGTTTTGCGGTGACCGAGGGTATCGTCACCGATCTCGGGCAGGTCGAGGACTTTGAGATCGCCGAACATGCGCAGGGTATTGAGGCGCGGTTCTGGCTGCGCAAGGATCGGGCCAACGCCTTGTCCGAGCGACGGCGCAGCATGGCCGGGCCCGTTGGCTGCGGTCTCTGTGGTCTCGACAGCATAGAACAGGTGCACCGCGCGGTGCCGCGCGTCTCGTACGACCTGCGCTTGTCGACTACCGAGCTGTCGCAGGCGACCGACGCGCTGCGCGACTTTCAAAGCCTGCATGATCTGACCCGCGCAACCCACGCGGCCGGCTTCCTTTTGCCCGGCGATGGTGTGACCCTTGCGCGCGAGGACGTTGGCCGTCACAACGCGCTCGACAAGCTGATCGGTGCCTTGATCCGACGTGACATCGCCCCGGCAACCGGCGCAGCGGTCATGACATCGCGCCTGTCGCTGGAACTCGTACAAAAATGCGCCTTCGCAGGTATCCCCACCCTGATCGCCGTGTCTGCCCCGACCGGCGCCGCCGTGCGCCTGGCCGAAAATGCCGGGATCACCCTTGCTGCCTTTGCCCGCAGCAATGGCTTTGATCTGTATTCCCACCCCCACCGCATAACCGATGAGGCTGCACATGTCGCCTGACAAGCTGATCCGCATGGCGAACCAGATCGCCACCTTCTTCAAGACCCAGCCGGGTGACGACGCACCCGCTAAGGTTGCGGCGCATATCACCGACTTCTGGGAACCTCGAATGCGCGCCCAATTGTGCGCCCATGCCGAGGTCGGCGGTGCCAAGCTTGATGATGTCGTCCTGAAGGCGATCCGAGGGTACTTCGCACATTCTGACGTCGCCCGCCGCGATCCGGCACGAGGTGAATTGACAAATCCCTGAACGGGATATTCAAGTTGGGCATTTCCAAGTCAACGGACTTGGGTCGTCAGCGGGAATTTGGCTTGATTTCACGCGACCATTCGATCCGATTGTTCAATCCCTTGAGTGCGCGGTGGTCCGCGCCCAGAGCCGGAGCTTTGATCGACTTGATTTAACTGCGTAACTTGTCCACTGCCCGTCAGAGCATTGCAAATGCAATGTCACGAAGAAGGGTGATCACTACGCAAGGCTCACCTAAGTCAGCGACCAGCCGTCGCAAATACCTCTTCGCCCCCTTTGCATTGCAGCGGCGTTGGACCAGAATATACCGGCGCCTCGCCAACTGCATCCACTGCCCGCCAGAGCCATAATTTTTCGCCTCGGAGCGCGATGACGACTTCATCCAAGTGCCATTTTCATTTGGCGTACTCCGGTTCCGGCGACGACAGGCAGGGAAATGGCACCCCAATCGGGTGACCCACAAGCGGATGGCCTCACGACTGATAATCACGCCCCGTTCAGCAAACAGACCCTCTACATCTGCGGCGCTCAGTGCAAATCCGTAGTAGCTCCGGGTGGCATACGCAATCACTTCGCTCGGTTAACGGAAGCCTTGGGGCCGTGGGAGGGAGGTTGGTAGTTCATGCCCGCCGACTACCCGCGACGCCGCCCACGATCAACTTGGCAATTCCAGTTGTCCTTCCAATAAACGAGCAGAATTATTGACTGTGGCGGGCTTTCGATAGCAAAGGCGATATACTAGACATCCTCGTCCAGTCTCGGCGCAACAAACAGGCTGCAACGCGGTTTTTTCGCAAGCTCTTCAAGAGCGTTTCGCCACTACGAACTATTGTCACGGACAAACCGCGAGACTACGAGGCCGCGCGCAAAAAGCCTCGCTCGGAGAATAGAGCACCGCAACCACACGGGCCTCAACAATAGAACCGGAGGGTCACATCGTCCCACCCGGCAGCGAGCAAAAATTATGAGAAGTTTAAATCGCCGAGACAAGTCCAGCGGTCTCTTTCCGCTCATGATCAGGTCCGAACCATCTTCCGTCCGCGCCGCCGTACACTTTCAGCCGCGGCCTATCGCAGGGCCGGAGCCAATGCCCACTGGATTTGGGGCGGGATCACGCGTGAGTTGAACGCGGCCTGAGGTCTAGTGCCCCGACTTTCGCTGAAAGGAACGCCGATAGCCTGACGATGTCCTATAAACTAATGCACCCAAATCCGTGTTAGGCGCCTGCTATGCTACGCGTGCGAGGCATGATTGGTCATCCACGACAAATTCAGCATGCAGGGCGCGGATCGCTGGCTCTCGTGCATTGCGGTCAAGGACAAACTGCACGTCGACATTTCGTGGTCCCTGGCTCGCGCCGATAGCGGTATGGCCAGCGGCGGCGATTGCCAACAGCCCACGCGACAAAACGGACAACCCGCTCAGATCACGTCCGATCACGGCGACCATCGACAGCGTTCGTGTGGTGATTTCCGCAGACGGGTAAATTTGCGCGATATCGTTTTCAACGCGTCGCATCGTCTTGAGCGAGGCATCGAGATAGTGGGTGATCGTGTTGGCATTCGAAACCTTTGACACGATCCGCACGCCGTGCCGTTTCAGCACGTCAAGGATCGCGGCATCATACCCTTTCACACCCACCATGTCCTGCTCGAAAACCTCAAGTGTCACGATATCCAGACCGGTCACGATCTCGACGGCGGGTTCTTTGGCGGGGCGGTCGTTGATCAGAGTGCCCGGGTCGCTGGGTTCGAACGCATTTGTTACGCGCAGAGGTACATCTGCCTGACGCAGGGTTTTTGCCGCCTTGGGGTGGATCGCCTCCATCCCCATGTTCGACAGCTGATCAGCAACATCGTAGTTGGTCTGACCCAGTTTGCGTACCGCGCCCGAACCAACCAGTTTGGGGTCGCTTGATGACAGATGAAATTCCTTGTGGATGATCGCTTCGCTGGCACCTGTCAGCGCCGCCAGTCGCGAAAAGGTCACCTCGGAATAGCCGCGGTCGAATTCATTCATCAACCCTTCGGCGCATTGGGCATAGCCAGTAACAATTGGCATTTCCGTCGCGGGATCAATCCCGTCAAAGGCGCCGGTGATCCGACCGTCCAGCGACACGTCGCCTTCGTCGTGCCACCCCGACAGGTCAACGAAACGGGCGTTTACGCCGGCCCGTTGCAGCATCAGTGTAGTGGTAAAGGCAGAATGCGCCTCGCCCAGTCCCGACAACAGCTCGCGGGTCTGGCTCATGTGTTCCGCCAGCCGAAAGTGGCCATAGGAGCACAGCCTTTGCAGGTCGATCAGACAGTTTCGAGCACCATGAATGCGTTCGTTGACAAAGCTGTCGGCCTGCTGAATGTCGCCGGGATGCGCGAGGACCCCGGCGTGCGCCTCTTTCATTGCCTCCGCCACCCGATCGAGCATGTCGTGCCAGCCGTGTGTGGTATCATCATTGGCAAAATAGGCATAGACGCCCGGTTCACCGGATTTCTTGTGCTCCAGCAACAGGTTGGTGATGCCGCCAAAGGCGGACACCACGAAAACGCGACCATACAGATCATCCGGCCCACGTTCTCCGATGAACAGCGTATCGCGCAATTCATCGACGCGAGACATGGATGTCCCGCCGATCTTCTCGACAGTATGGGTCATGTCAGGCTTCTTCTGGAACAGCGTAGGAGCCATCTTCGCGGTGTACTTCGTTGCCAGTCACAGGCGGATTAAAGCAACAGGCCATGACCAGTTCCTCATCCGCACGCAACGTATGGCGGTCGTGCTTGTCGAGCGCATACATTACCCCCGGCACGATCTTATGGACCTCGCCCGTGGCCAGATCGGTGATCGAACCCTTGCCCTTCATACAATAGACACTTTCAAAGTGGTTCTTGTATTCGAACGTATGCTCGGACCCTTCTTCAAGAAAGGTGATGTGAAACGAAAAGCCCATGCCATCATCGGCGAGAAGCATGCGCACCGAGGTCCATTGAGCATCGGATACGATCCGGCCTGGCTCGGATTCGGAAAGCTTGTTGAAATCTCGTACAATCATCTCTTTTACTCCGCTGCAATTCGCGTTTCGTTCGCCAGCACGTCGCCAGCAGCTTTCAGGAGGATGTCAAAACCTTCCCGCAGGGTCTCTTCGGGTGTTGTCAATGGCGCCAGCACCTTGACCACCTGATCTTCGCTTCCTGAGGTTTCGATCACCAGACCGTTTTCATAGGCCCGGGCACATATCCTTGACGCCAGATCACCAGAACCTACATCGACGCCCTGCATCAGGCCGCGCCCTTTGACCTTTGCCCCCGGCACCATGACCGCGAGATCCGCCAGTTTGTCGAGGATCAGGTTCGACTTTTTGCCGAGTTCGTTCTGAAACGCGTCGTCAGCCCAGAATTTTTCGATCGCGACACGGGCGGTGACAAAGGCGTGGGTGTTGCCCCGGAATGTGCCGTTGTGTTCGGCCGGGCCAAAGATGTCGTGCTCAGGCCGTACCAGCAACATCGCCATTGGCAGGCCGAAACCGGACAGAGATTTGGCCATTGTCACGATATCGGGCGTCACACCCATGTTCTCGAACGAAAAGAACGTCCCGCAGCGACCGCAGCCCGCCTGGATATCGTCGATAATCAAGAGTGCGCCGTGGGCCTTGGCCAGCCTGGCGATCCGCCGCACCCATTCGGGGCGCGCCGCGTTCAAACCGCCTTCGCCTTGAACGGTCTCCAAAATGATCGCTGCCGGAGCGTCGATGCCACCCGATTTGTCGTTCAGCATGACCTCCAGGAAATCGGCTGTATCGGTCTGGCCCTCGAAATAGCCATCATAGGGCATGCGCGTCACACCGGTCAGCGCCATTCCGGCCCCGCCACGGTGATAGCCGTTGCCGGTCGCGGCCAGAGCACCGGCAGTCACGCCGTGAAAGCCGTTGGTGAAGGCAATGATATTGGTGCGTCCTGTGACCTTGCGGGCGATTTTCATTGCGGCTTCGACGGCATTTGCACCGGTTGGACCGGTGAACATAACGCGGTGATCCATTTCACGCGGAACGAGGATATGTTCCTCAAAGGCTGTGAGGAATGCCGCCTTGGCGTCGGTGTGCAAATCAAGGCCATGCGCAATCCCGTCACTGGCAATATGGTCGATCAGCGCCGCTTTCATATCGGGGTCATTGTGGCCGTAGTTCAGCGATGAACAGCCAGCCAGAAAATCGATCCAGCGGCGGCCATCCGCATCGATCAACTCCGATCCGCGAGCGGTTGAGAACATCGCCGGCATTCCACGGCAATAGGACCGTGCTTCGCTCTCGCGGCGGTCAAATACAGTTGTTTCGGTCATGTCCTTGGGCATGAGACGTCCTTTCAGTAATTTGTATGAAGAAGCAGGTCAGGCCGCGCGGGCGAGGATTTCCGGCTCGGGCAAGGCGATGGTGACCATATGCTCGGTCGCGTGCTGGCCTTCAAAATGGGTGTCGCGCTCAAAATGTGGTTCATCCACAAGTTCACCACCGATTGAGCGGGAGAACGCCTTGAACAGCGCCCATGAGGCTTCGTTGGATTTGGTAATCGTCGTTTTCATGTGCGTGGCATCGGCGCAGGCCGAACGCTCGGTCAGCGAACGCAGCATCTCGCGACCAAGGCCGAGGCCTCTCGCCTGCGGGCTGACCGCCACCTGCCACACAAAGAGGTCGTCACTGTCAGGGATCATATAGCCGGAGATCCAGCCCACGATGTCGCCGCCCAGTTCCGCCACCACGCAGGTGTCCCGGAAGTGATCGGTCTGTACCAGATTGCAGTACATCGAGTTTTCGTCGAGAGGTTTGCAGGACTTCACAAGCTCCCAGATTGCCGCCCCATCCGTCGCATCAGGTTTGCGCAGACGGGGCTTGCGGGTTCGGGGCTTGTCGCTTTCTTTCGGCATCGGCTCTGACCTCGTTATTACTTTGATCGTCTAAGTAGTGGATCGATCTGATTACTTCAACAGTCAAAGTAAAATTGTCATATTTCTTTTGAAAAAAATGAAACCTGGCCACTATGGCACTTCATAGTACTTAGATTAGCTAAGGTATCGTAATGTCGAAAGGTGGAACCAAATGGCTTGAGTCAAGCTGCAAGATTGTACCACTCTCGCCTTCGTGCGATCATGACGCATGACGACACAACCTCGTGATAGAATCGATCAGAGCCTGATCGCCCTTCGGCGTATCTTGCGGGTTACCGAGCTATCCACCCGTGACTTGGCGCACTCTGTAGGGCTTACGCCAGCGCAACTTCGTGTGCTGCAGATTGTTGAGGAAAAAGGTGGCAGCACCCCAAAGGCTCTGGCCGACCAGATGGGTGTTAGTCAGGCGACGATTACAACGCTTGTCGACAAATTGGTGGCAAAGCAACTTGTCGAACGCGTCCCCTCAGAACTTGACCGGCGGCAGACCAACGTGATGGTCACGACTACGGGACTCAGTAGGCTCAAGGATGCCCCGGACACGCTTCAACAAATATTTGTCCGCAAATTTTCCGAACTGAAAGACTGGGAACAGGCACTACTGGTCTCGTCGCTAGAGCGTACTGCACATATGTTGGACGCCAAGGAAATCGATGCTGCGCCGGTGCTGACTGCCGGAGAGCTCCACGCTCCCCAGAAGGCGCGCTAGGCAAAACATTCGGGAGAGGGCAAAGCTTGGGGGTATGGTTGCGCTAGCGTCGGCTCTTTGAAAGGAGAACTGCCATCCATGTCCGAATGACTGCCGAGACCAGCTTTGAAAACGGAAAGAAAAGCTCCCATTGGCACTTTAAAGACAGAGAACGGTCAGCGCTGAGTTGGGATGGGGCCACATGATCAAAGCGAACGCCTCGCCTCCTCTATCACAGCCGTCGTTTTCCGGTTTGACGTAATCGCCCTACCCGTCTGGCTGTGCTTCAGGTTTCCCCTCTTTTTGCGGATGGTCGAGGATCTGTTGGTCGAACGCAGCATCACAGTTCCCCACCTAAAAATTCGGGATTGGGTTGGAAACTCCGGCGTCACTTTGCCGTCGACATTCGCCGCCGATCGACGGGTCAGTTTGATGGCATTTGGACAGATCGTGATCACGATGCACGGCTTAAAGAGCACTGGCGAAGGCACGCGGACAATCAGGTCGGATTTGTTCTAGAAGTTCTGGTTCAAAGCCGCCAGAACACAACGGCAGCCATGCCGCCTGATGCGCAAGCTCTTAGAGCGACAAGGATCAGTTCCACGCGCATTATCACCGATTGACTGCAGCCACACGGAGCGACAATCGCGAGATCATGCCCAGCGTCGAGCATCGATCTCACAAAGGTCTGAACAATCGATCTGAGAATTCTCGCCAAACAACACGGTGACGAGAACGGGGATGACAAAATTCAAATCGCCGAGACAAGCCCAGCAATTTGACGATGCCAGATGGCAGCATCCTTAAAGCAGATATCGGAGATATAAGCTATTCTGACATTCCGCAATCTGCAACGCACGCTGGAGGAAGGTAGCGGGAAATTGGACCATGCCATGCAGATTGAGCTATTTCTTCGGGATGTCGTAGGCATGGCACCTGTGGACCAAGCTTATCACAGATATTTCCAAGAACCGTTCCGCAACCGGGCGCGCCTTGTTGTTGCCGGGTCGGTGCCACTGGGTATGCGCATTGAATTGTGACCGTAACGGTCGACCTTAGCGAACCAGTATAGTTTTTTGAGGTGGCTCTGAACATGGCCCTGTTGCATCACTCTTGTCGGCTTTGTAATGTGTTCACATTCGAGGAACGTGTTCAAAAATGAAGGGCCGATCATGGCTCCTGATGCTTCGGTCGACAACGGGAAAGCTGAATACACCGTGCCTCCTGTGGTGCGCGCCATTGCAGTGTTGAGGTATATTGCGGCGGGCAACCGATGTCGCAATACCAGTAAAGCTGCAAAGGCGTTAGGGATTAACAGGACGACGTTTATACGGCTTCTGGCCACACTCGAAGCCGAGGCCATGATTGAACTTGTGGATGAAGATGCGGGCTATCGACTGGGCACAGGGCTGATCGCTCTGGCATCGGAAGCGTTGAATGACCGATCAATCATGCGGGTCGCAAGACCCTTTCTGTGTCGGCTGGTGGATGAACTTCAACTCTCGGCGCATCTTGGCATTCTTGATGGTCGCGAAATCGTCTATTTGCTGCGCGAAACCCCGAATTCGCATTTGGCCAGCAATGTAAGAGAAGGCACCCGACTGCCTGCCCATGCCACGACGATCGGTAGGATTTTGCTGGCACAACAACCCAACGTGATCTTGCGGCAATTGTATGACGGCAAGACATTGGACTCGTTCACGGAAAAGACCCGGACCACATTGAATGCGCTTGAGGCCCAGCTTGAACGCGATCGTGAAGATGGTATCGCTTGGAGCGAAGCCAATTTTGAGCCAGGCATCGGTTCTGCAGCAGTTGCTGTATATGATCACCTCGGGTCCCCCGTAGGCGCGATCAATGTCACAGGTCACGCCAGTGAATTCAGCCCGGAGAGTGGCAAGTTGGACCGAATAGAGACCGTTCTGAAAGCCACTGCGCGGGATCTGTCCGAGGCACTTGGTTATCGTGGATGGGCGTCCGATCAGATGTAGGTCTGTTCCAAAAAAGGAAACCCTCCCGGTGTGGGAGGGTTCAAGTTGGGAAACCGAATTGATCTGCCCGCCGCAGAAACCGCAGCGGGCTCCGAGGTTCACGCCGCTTGGTAGACCACACCGTCATCCGTGGCTGTGCCGATCACGTGCCAGACTGTGGCCGGTGCTGCGGAGTTATTGCGGAACCAATGCGCCCGACCAGCAGGTGTCTTGACCAGATCACGCGGGCCAAGTTCGATTTCGGTTGTCTCGCCATTCTCTTCCCAGCCTACGATCAGCGAGCCTTCCAGCACCATGAATGCGTCTTCTACCGGACGGGTAAAGGGTTTCACCGCGACGCCCGAGGGCACGCCCCACATTTCCTTGCGGCAAGTGTCGTGATTGATACCGCCTTCACCAACATAGACTTTGCGGGTGAACCCTGAATCTTCCCAGATCGTCGGCAGGTCCGTGTGGCGCACGACATATTCTGCCATCAGTTTTTGCAACGGGTGATCACCATTCGGATCGAACTTCAGCGTCTTGCCGGGTTCCGCGCCAAAACTACGGGCCAGTTCCGGAGCATGTTCTTTAGGGTGATAATGATAAACTGGCGGCAGCGGTTTGCCCACGTCGACCGAGATCGACATCATCACCGGCTCGACCCCATCGACCCGAAAACCATGGCCAATTTCCCTCGCATTCAGGATCATGTCTTTGGGGCCGAGATTGACCTCGACCACTTCGCCATCTTTTTCCCAGCCGACGACCAGCGCTCCATCGATAATGAGAAAACTTTCTTCGATTTCGTGGCTGTGGCACGCGGCGTATTTGCCGGGCTCCTTGTAGATCAGCGAAACGGTGAAGTTGTCAGGTTTCAGGGTCGAGGTGTCGCCTGACTTGGGCGATCCGCCTGAACCGATATACCGCATCTGGGCGCGCGCCAGATCGGCAAAACCGCGGTTGGATGGGAAGGCATCCCAGTCAAAAGCCTTGTCAGTAAAACGGCCGACATGACCTTTGAGTTGCTGTGCCAGTGTCTCGGTCTGGGCCGATTGAGCTTGTACGTTCATTTAGGTCTCCAAAGTCCATAAGTGATGCGGTGAGACTAGCAAGCTGTGGGTTTTCCCAGTATTGCTCGTTTTACCAGTAAAACGTGGAGGCATTATCATGGGAGAATCGGATGACAGATATCTGGTCCCGGGCCTGATACGGGGACTGGATGTGCTGCAGGCTTTCACGCCCGAACGGCCGAGTCTGTCGCTGTCGGACATCGCGCGTCATCTGGGAGTCAGTCGCTCTGCCGCATTCCGGTCGGTCTATACGTTGGCCAGTCTGGGTTTCCTCCTGCAGGACCGGCGTGAAGAACGCTATGCCTTGGGTCCAGCGGTCTTGCGACTGGGCCACGGTTATCTTGCCACGCGCGAATTGGTCGAGATCGCATTGCCGGTATTGGAACAGTTACGCGACGAGAGTGGCTGGTCTGCACATCTGGCAGTGCGCGAAGGAAGCAGTGTACTTTACATGCTGCGCCTCCCAGCACTGAACGGGTTGAACAGTATCGTGCACGTGGGCAGCCGACTGCCCGCTGCGGCGACAACCATGGGACGTGTCTTGCTGGCCGATCTGAGCGAAGCGGCTCTGATCAAGCTCTATAGAGATGAGGATTTCAGCCGCGCGCCGGGGCGCAGCCCGCGCAGTCAGGCTGCCCTGCTGAAGCAATGGGATGCGGATCGTGGGCGCGAGATGATCGTACAGGTGGGCGAATTCGAAACCGGTATGGCGTCGGCTGCCACACCCGTTCGGGACATGACGGGTGCGGTCGTTGCCGCGATCAATCTGACCCGATTGGTAACAGGTCAACCCTCACCGCAGGTACCAGACGACATTCAAGCCCAGGTGATGCAGGCGGCTGCGCGCTTGTCGTGTTTGCTGGGCTGGCGGAGCGGTTAAGTCCAGTTCCGCCAGCGGATGGTTCACACGACCTCGTATTTCAGCGCACCCCATGCATCATAACCATAGACCCAATCCGCATTACCGCCCTTTTTGAGCCAATCATTGGCGAGCGACCCTTCCTGCACACGCGTGGTGCGCGGAATCCGGCTTTCGGCGAACCGTTCGAGGGCGGCAGGCAACCCTTCAGCCTCCACACCTTCAAGGGCGCAGCCCAAAACCACCGCATCTTCCGAGGCCATGCAGGCACCTTGCGCCATGAACGGCACCATCGGATGTGCCGCATCACCGAGCAGAACCACACGACCTTCAGACCAACGTGGCATCGGCGCACGCACATGCAGAGCCGAACGAGTGACCTCGGTGCAGGCATCAAGCAGAGCACGCGCTTCGGGGTGGAAATCTTTGTAGATATCGCGCAGCTCATCAATGTCGCCAGAAAGGGTCCAGCCCTCTTCAGTCCAGTCTTTTTGACCCGTAGTCGCAAAGACAAAGACCTCTTCGCCGCGATTGAGCGGAAACGTGACGATCTGCAGATCCGATGTCGGCCCCCACCACTTGGTAAAGCTGTCGAGATTGGGCAGGTCCGGCGCCTCGCCGCGCACGAAAACCCCACGATAAGAGACAAGGCCGGTGAATTGCGGATCATCGGCACCATAAAGCGCGTGGCGGATTGCTGAGTGGATGCCGTCGGCTCCGATGACGAGATCGTAGTCCCCGGTGCTTCCATCCGCAAAGGTCAGCGTAACACCATCCTCCGTCTGGCTAACGCCAGCAACGCGGGCGCCAAAGTGTAGCGTGTCAGGCAAGAGCGCACTTTCCAGTGCCGCCAGAAGGTCTGCCCTATGGATCGTCAGTTGCGGCGCGCCGTACTTCACTTCGGCGGCGGCACTCATCGGTAAGCGCGAGGTTTCTTCGCCGCTGTCCCAAGTGCGCGAGATGCGAAATTCTGGCCGGGCTGCAGTCGCGCGCAACCTGTCGCCAATGCCCAGCCCGTCCAGTGCATGCACCGCGTTGGGGGTTAGGTTGACGTCAGCACCGATTCGCCCAAACGCACGCGCCTGCTCAAATATTGTGACGTTGTGGCCCTGATTCTGTAGAGCAATGGCTGCCGCCATTCCGCCAACCCCGCCCCCGGCAATAGCAATTTCCAACGGCATTCCAATATCTCCCACTATGTTCATTATCGAACACTAAGTTCAAAAAGCATACTGTCTAGGCGTTTACGCGCTGTCAAGCGCGCAGCGGTTTGTCCGGTTCGGTACAATAAAGAGGCGTTCGGTCGGCAGGCTAATCAGACCTAGGCGATACGTCTTGACAGGTGCGGTCACAATCGGCAATCTAATATGTGAACACTACGTTCATTATAGAACACTCGCTCAATCGAGCTCCGAAACACATCATGGGCGACCTCGCCCGGCCCCTTGCCCGGCCACATGAAGGAGACCTGACATGGCACTTGAGTTTCGCAACGTCACAAAACAGTTCGTGACACCGGACCGCACTCTGACCGCCATTCGCGATGTCAGCTTTCGGGTCGATGAGGGTGAATTCGTTTCCGTCGTCGGGCCTTCGGGCTGTGGCAAGTCTACCCTGCTCAGCATGACCGCCGGCCTCTATCAACCAACCGAGGGAGAAGTGCTGGTCAGCAACCGCACGGTGACCGGCCCCAATGCCGAGGTTGGGTTCATGTTGCAGAAAGACTTGCTGCTGCCGTGGCGATCGATCCTGTCGAACATCGAATTCGGTCTTGAGGCGCGCGGCGTTGCGCGGGCTGACCGTCGCAAGCGGGCAATCCAAGAACTGAAACACTGCCAGCTTGACGGTTTCGGAGATCAATACCCCTACCAGCTGTCGGGCGGTATGCGGCAACGCGCGGCGCTGGCGCGCACACTCGCCATCGATCCCGAGATCATTCTGTTGGACGAACCCTTCTCGGCACTGGACGCACAGACGAAGTTAATCATTCAGGACAGCTTTGGCGCCACCATCAAGGAAACCGGAAAGACCACGCTGCTGATCACCCACGATCTGGCAGAGGCCGTGTTGATGTCGGACCGGGTGCTGGTTTTGTCAGAACGGCCCGGAACAATCGTTGCAGAGATCAAGGTGGATCTGCCGCACCGAGAATCGCCGCTCAAGCGACGGGTTATGCCCGAAGTGGCCGAATATTCCGCGCAAATTTTCAAGCATCTGAAACTGGAAAAACAAGCCGCCTGAAACGGCACAACCAACGGGAAAACTACATGAAACACGTCTTTACAACAGCCATCGCCGCAACCGTCATCGCCGTCTCCGGCGGAATTGCACAGGCCGCCGAGGAAATCACCTACCTGTTCCCCGCACCAGATTTCCTGCCTGCTTTTGCGCCCTTTCAGCTCGCAAAATCCAAGGGTTATTTCGACGATGCCGATCTCGACGTGACCTTCCGTGTCGGCAAAGGCGGTGCGGATGTTGCAACGCAAGTGGCAGTTGGCAACGCTGATCTGGGCGGCGGCATCGGTGACACGCCGATTGTTGTACGTGCCAACGGGCTTGACATCCGGGGCGTGGCCCTGCTCGGCGGACGCGGTTTGACCCAGCTCGCGTGGCGCACAGATAGCGGCATCACAGGCCCGGCCGATCTGGAGGGCAAGTCGATCGGCGTTCTCTCGTTCCAGGATACAACTTATTACAACCTGTTGGGTGTGCTTGCATCGGCCGGGCTGGATAAATCTGACGTGGATATTCAGGCCGTCGGGCCGGGCGGTATCATTCAGCTGTCGATTGCCGGCAATCTGGATGCGCTGTCAGGTGTTCCAGAGTGGATCGCCGCCATCGAAGGAGCCGGTGTCGAGATGGGTCAAATGCCCGTCGACACAGTATTCCCAGCCATGGCGCAGGCGATCTTTGCCTCCGACGAAACCATCGCGGAACGCCCCGAAATGATCGAAGGCTTTGTCGGTGCAGTCTTGCAGGCCGTAAAGGATATCCAGGCCGACCCCAAGGCCGCTGCCGCCGAATATGTCGCCATCATGCCGCAACATACCGGCAAAGAGGCGATGATCGAAGCGATCATGCGGTCCTATTCCGACTTGGTCTATCCCGCAGCTCCAGATCAACCCTTGGGCAGCTTTGACCCGGTCCGGATCAAGGAAGTTCAGTCCTTCTATGTCGACAATGGCATCGTGCGCGAAGCCGTACCGGTCGAGGACCTCTACACCAATGACTTTATCAAATGACAGATAGCACCACTCACGCCACAGGAGGTGCCAACGCGGCACCTCCAAGCCCCGCGACCGCCAAGCCGAGGATCTCTCCGATGCGCTCTATCAGTCCCGCAACGCTCGCCAGCTTTGGCATTCTGGCCGCGTTCCTGCTAGCTTGGGAGTACCTCCCGACCGCCCTGGATGTGCCGAAATTCATCATTCCGACGTTGTCCGATTGCCTGATCGAAGCCAAGCGGATGTGGATGCAAGAGGGTTTGTTAGGTCATACGCTGTCGACTGCGCTCTATACGGTACTTGGCTTTGTCATCGGCAGCGCAATGGGCGCCGCAATCGGCTATCTGTTGGGCATGTCGGTGTTCTGGGAAAAGGTCCTGTCGCCCTACATCCTCGCACTGCAGATTGCACCAAAGGTGGCCTTTGCTCCACTGTTCATCATGTGGTTCGGATACAACTCGATCCCGAAACTTCTGGTAACGGTTCTGATCGTATTCTTCCCGGTGCTGGTTAACGTTCTTCAGGCCATGCGCACTGTTGATCGCGACCTCGTGAACCTCGCCCAGGCCTACAGCCTGTCGCGGTGGGGTATTTTCATGAAGGTTGAAATGCCTTCGACGCTGCCCAACCTGATGGCGGGCCTGCGGATCGCGTCGACCCTTGCGGTGATCGGTGTGACAGTCGGCGAACTGGTCGGCGGAAACACCGGATTGGGCTTTCTCATTTCCTACGGTGGCGGCCAAGCCAATGCCGCAATGGTGTTCATTTCCATCGTCCTGCTCACCGTGATCGGCTTCCTGCTCTATTCCATCCTCGTGCGGGTCGAAGATCGCGTGCTCCACTATCTTCCGAAGGCGGAACACTGATGCTTACCGATCGTACCATCGTTGTCACCGGCGCCGCCCGCGGGCTTGGGGCCGAGATTGCCACCACCCTGGCCGCTCATGGCGCCCGGTTGATCCTTGGCGATATCCTTCAAGAAGAGGGTCACGCAACAGCTAAGCGGCTAGGAGCGGATTTCCTGCCGGTTGACTTGGCCGAGCCGCAGTCGATCGCCGATTTTGGATCTGCCGTACGCGACCTGACGGATGGCACCGTGCATGGGTTGGTCAACAACGGCGCGATTGCCACCGGCATCGGCGGCATCCCGTTCGAGCAGATCGAAATCGACAGCTGGGATCTGGTGCAGCGTGTCAATGTACGTGGGACCTGGCTGATGATACGGGCGATGGCCCCGATGTTGCGCGCGTCCGGGTCTGGCCGGATCGTCAATCTGGCCTCGGATACTGCAATCTGGGGGGCACCAAACCTGATGTCCTATGTGGCGTCCAAGGGTGCTGTGATCTCGATGACACGGTCTCTGGCACGCGAGTTAGGGCCTGATCAGGTTGGCGTAACCGCTGTCGCGCCTGGCATCCTGA
The DNA here is from genome assembly GCF_039973035.1 of Sedimentitalea sp. Taxonomy (NCBI): domain Bacteria; kingdom Pseudomonadati; phylum Pseudomonadota; class Alphaproteobacteria; order Rhodobacterales; family Paracoccaceae; genus Sedimentitalea; species Sedimentitalea sp. Next base: position 67,184 of record NZ_JBDWLR010000001.1, on the reverse strand, counting down.
CCACGGAATCGACCGAATATGTCCCGGCCCAACGGCATGCGCTGTACGAAAACGGCAGCGCTGTCCCCGGCCCGCAAGCGCCCGGAAATGTGACTGAAACCGTGGCCTTTCTCAGCAGCCCCGGAGCGCTCACGCTCACCGGGCAAGTGCTCCCCGTCAACAACGGCTTTGTGTTCGCGTGATGACTGACCTGAAAACATATCTTTCGGACGGCATCGAATATGCCGAACGTGCAGGAACCGGCCCAGTTCTGGTTCTCTTGCACGGAATAGGCTCGAATGCCGCGTCCTTTGCGCCTCTGATGCCGTATCTGCGTACCGATTGGCGCGTGGTGATCTGGAACGCGCCCGGTTATGGCCAATCCACACCCCTGACCAGCAACTGGCCGGTTGCGTCCGAATACGCCGAAGCGCTGTTGGGGCTGTTTGATCGGTTGAAATTGAATGACGTGCTTCTGGCCGGGCATTCGCTGGGTACGCTGGTTGCGGCCGCTTTTGCCACCACCTACCGCGAACGGGTCGCACGGTTGCTACTCGCCTCGCCCGCCCTCGGACATGGCATGTCCCGGGGCGGCGCGCTGAGCCCGGCCGCACAATCCCGGATCGATGATCTGCAGGCCATGGGGCCAGACGCGTTTGCCGCCAGCCGCGCCAGCAGACTGGTCTATGCACCCGACGCCAACCTCGATCTCGTGGCGCGCGTACAGCGCGGCATGGCGCAGGTGAAAATGCCCGGATACGGGCAGGCGGCGCGGATGCTGGCTTCGGGACGGTTATTGGATGATGCGCAACGGCTGGGTCTGCCGACCGACGTCATCGTTGGTGCCAACGATCGCGTTACCCCGCCCGACGGGGCAGCCCGCGCACATGCTGCACTGCGGCCACAATGGCGCGGAAGTTACACCCTGCTGCCTGCCGCCGGGCACGCGCTTTATCAACAGGACCCTGCCGGTTTTGCAGCCGCACTTACGGTTCTGACGAAAGACGCTCGCGAAGGCGGGCAAATGGAGGTCACGAAATGACAGACAAAGTTCGCGTAGGCAGTCTTCGGGGTATCGTGATGCGCGGCCCCGGTCTGACCGCCACCTTGCCGTTCTACGAAGATATGTGGGGCCTTTCGGTGGCTCATAAGGCAGATGGCGAAGCCTATCTGCGTGGTACCGGAGCAGAGGCGTTTCTTTATGGTCTGAAGGATGGCCCGGTATTCGGCATCGAATACGTGCATTTCGCCATGCCCGACCGCGCCAGCATGGACGCATTGCACGCTCAGGTCGTCGCCAAACAGGCCGACGTTGTCCGCCCGCTGGGTGAGTTTGACGACTTCGCCGGTGGTTATGGGTTTGAAATCCTCGACCCCGACAATCGCCGGCTGCGGTTCCGCTGCGACGCATTGGGGCAGGATGAGGCTCCGGAATGGGCCAAGCCCCGCAAGGTCAGCCATGTTGTTTTGAACACCGCCGATCTGGAAGGACGGCAGAGATGGTTCGAGGATGTTCTGGGCTTTCGCGTATCGGATTATTCCGCCGATCAGATGGTGTTCTTACGCTGCAACTCGGATCACCATTCAATCGCCCTGGTGCGCGGGGACTATGCCAGCGTCAACCACGTGGCCTTCGAGATGCCCACGTTGAACGAATTCATGCGCGGCATTGGCCGGATGAAGCAAGAAGGACATGTGCCCACCTGGGGGCCGGGTCGTCACGGGCCGGGCGATAATCCCTTTGCGTATTTCGTCTCGCCGTCGGGTTTCGTGATCGAGTTCACCTCGGAACTGCAACAGATCGACGAAGCCACGCACGAAGCACAGGTCTGGTCGCGCGACATCCCGGAAAACATGGACCGCTGGATGACCGCTGGTCCGCCGACACCGGCGCAGCGTGCAGTGATGCAAGGGCGGCCTGATCCGGGGTTCCCAGAACTGCGCGGCGATGGGGAGTCGAGCTGATGGATTACAAGTACAACGACAGCGTGGCCGTGGTCACAGGTGGCTCGTCCGGCATCGGACTGGCGACTGTTCGGGTCCTTCTGAGAGAAGGCGCAAAGGTCGCCCTCTGCGCCCGGACCGAAGGACGGCTGATGGACGTCGCCTCGGTGTTAAAGCGCGATTTCGGTGAAGATCGTGTTCTGGCACGCGCTCTTTCGGTGCTGGAACCCGAGGCGGTCCATAGCTTTGCCGCCGAGGTAAAAGCCACGTTCGGGCGCTGCGATCTGCTGGTCAACAACGCCGGTCAGGGTCGTGTCTCGACCTTTGCTAATACCACGGACGAGGACTGGAAGGCGGAATACGAGCTGAAACTGTTCAGCCAGATCCACCCGCTCCGGGCCTTTCTGCCGATGCTGAAAGAGGCGCAGGGCGCTGTTGTGGCCGTAAATTCGCTCCTCGCACTTCAGCCCGAACCACATATGGTATGCACCGCTTCGGCTCGGGCCGGAGTCCAGAACCTGTTGAAATCACTGTCAAGGGAAGTCGCCCCGGATGTTCGGGTGAATTCGATCCTGATTGGGCTTGTGGAATCGGGCCAATGGACCCGCCGATTTGCCAACCGCGAGGACCAGAACCAGAGCCGCGCAGAATGGTATGGCAATCTCGCGAATTCAAAGGGCATTCCGTTGGGACGCCTCGGCGCGCCAGAAGAAGCCGCCGCAGCAATCGCCTTTCTAGGCTCGCGAGCGGCCAGCTACATCACCGGGGCACAGCTGGAAGTTTCCGGCGGCCTGTCACGATCAATCTAAGGAAAGAAGAGATGAAAATGGAAACGATTGCAGAGACAGGCACAGTTGGGGACTTTGTTGCCCGCTATCTGGCCGATATCGGCGTGACCACCATCTTTGGCGTCATCTCGATTCACAACATGCCGATCCTCGATGCCATTGCACGGCAGGACAAGATCAGGTTCGTGCCGGCACGCGGCGAAGCCGGAGCGATGAATATGGCCGATGCCTATGCCCGTGTAACAGGGCAACTGGGTGTCTGCATGACCTCGACCGGTACGGCAGCGGGCAATGCCGCCGGGGCACAGGCCGAGGCATTGACCGCCGGTTCGCCGGTACTGCATCTGACGACACAGGTGGACCGAGAGTTCGCCGACCGCGACCGCGCCGCAATCCATGATGTACCGCGCCAGCCCGAGATGCTGCGCGGGGTGTCCAAGGCGTTTTATCGCATGTGGGACGCCAATGGCGCCATTGGCACACTGACAGCCGCCGTCTCGGCAGCAATGTCAGCACCTACAGGACCGGTCAGTCTGGAAATTCCGGTCGACGTCCAGCGTTCACCTGCGCATCCTGCAATTCGAGTCCACGCACCCTTGCCGCAGTCACCTCGCGCCACGGACAGCGTGATCGAAGAAATTGCGGAACTGGTCAAACAGGCCAAACGCCCGATGCTCTGGCTGGGCGGCGGCGCACGTGGCGCGAGCGAACAGGCGACCGAATTGATGCGCCGGGGTTTTGGAGTGGTCACCTCGACCAATGGCCGTGCCGTGGTGTCAGAAGAAGAAAACGGTTCCTTGGGCGCGTTCAACATGACGCCCGAAGCTGCCGAACTTTATGCCACCTGTGATTTGATGATCGTCGTGGGATCGCGGCTGCGTGGCAATGAAACCCGCAACAACAAGCTGCCCCTGCCACGTCCGTTGGTACAGATCGACGCCGAAGCCAGTCAGGGTGGACGCAACTACGGGGTAGAAATCTTTTCGCATGGTGATGCCGCCGACACGCTGGGGCGCCTGTTGGATCTGTTACCTGAAAAGCTGGACACCGATCCCGATCTGCCCTTTGATATTGCCCGCACCAAGGCCCAATCCGAAGGAAGCCTGCGCGACCTGCTCGGTCCCTATAGCGTAGTGGCTGATGCACTGGCAGAAAGAGTCAGCAAAGGGGGCCATGCCTGGGTTCGTGACGTGACAATATCCAATTCGACCTTTGGCAACCGCTATGTCCGCATCGGCAATCCGCGCCACGGCGTTCACGCGCTTGGCGGTGGCATCGGCCAAGGCGTTTCCATGGGAATTGGCGCGGCATTGGCGTCGTCTGGTCCAAAGGCGATCACGCTCTTGGGCGATGGCGGCACAATGCTGGGTCTGTCCGAGATGATCACCGCCGTCGATGAGAACGCTCCGCTGGTCTATGTACTGATGAACGATCAGGCTTACGGCGTCATTCAGAACATTCAGGATGCGCAGTATGACAGCCGTCGCCATTATTCAAAGGTGGCAGTACCCGAGTTCGAAACCTTCTGCCGGTCCATCGCAATGCCACACCATAAAGTTACCGACGTCGAAGCATTTGGCGAAGTTCTGGACAAGGCATTGAACGCCGATGGTCCGCAGGTGATCGAAGTCGATATGTGTACGATTGGCCCCTTTGCGCAGGCCTTTTCCGGCCCCCCTGCGGGCGCAGCCGGGAACAAGGACTGAACCATGCGTCTGGCTTTGATCGGATTTGGCAATATCGCCACTACCCTACTTACGCAGCTCGACGCTCCGCTGGACGCGGTGAGCGTTCTGGTGCGACCAGACGCTGCCGACGCCACACGAGCGCGTTTGGACGGTGAATTTGTCAAACTCTCGGCTGAACGCACCGTCTGTACGGATCTGGCGGGTCTGCTGTTAACCAAACCCGATTTGGTGGTGGAATGCGCAGGCCATACGGCGGTGAAAGCCTTTGTTCCTGACCTCCTGGAGGCCGGACTCGACGTGGTTCTAGTATCAATCGGCGCACTTGCGGATGAGGCATTGCATGGCGCGTTAACGGGCGCCGCGCGCGATGGAAATGCCCGATTGATCCTGCCGGCAGGTGCCGTGGGCGGTATTGATCTGCTCGCTTCACTGGGGGCAGCTGGAGATTTACAGGTGATTTATCGTGGGACCAAACCTCCGATGGCATGGACCGGAACACCAGCAGAAGAGACCCTAGATCTGGAAGCGCTGTCCGAGCCCGCCGGATTTTTCAACGGCACCGCGCGACAGGCGGCTACCGACTTCCCGAAGAATGCCAATGTTGCGGCGACCTTGGCCTTGGCCGGAGCGGGATTTGAGGCCACGCAGGTGGAGCTGATCGCTGACCCACAGGCCCCCGGCAACATCCATGAATACCAGGTCAGTTCGCCCCTGGCGCGCTATTCCATGCGGATCGAAAACTTGCCCTCGGCGGGCAACGCGAAGACTTCCGTCTCGACCGTCTATTCCGTGTTGCGCGAAATCCGCAACCGGATCGGGCCGGTGGCAATTTGAGGACGACAACCGATGTATGATGCAAGCGATATCACGCTCCCGGACGGCAAGCTCTTTGTCGGTGGGGAATGGGAAACCGGCACCGGGGCCGAGATCACCTCGATCTTTCCTGCGGATGGTTCGGTCAACCGGGTGCTGCGCGGTGCCTCGCGTGCGGATGGCGAACGCGCGATCGCGCGGGCCATAGCGGCGCAAGCGAATCCTGCTTGGCGGGGTCTGAAGCCGCATGAGCGTGCGCGCTTTCTCTATGCCATCGCCGACGGGATCGAAGCCAATATTGACCGCATTGCAGTGATCCAGAGCCGTGACACCGGCAAGACACTGTCCGAAACCCGCGCGCTTGCAGGTTCGGCAGCAGGTACATTCCGGTATTTCGGCGCGGTGCTTGAAACATCGGACGAAGACCTCACCGTGCAGCGTGGCAATGCGCTCACCCTGTCGGTATTCGAGCCTTTGGGGCTGGTGGCGGCGATTACACCATGGAATTCGCCCATTGCCTCGGACGCGCAAAAAATCGCCCCGGCATTGGCGGCAGGAAATGCCGTGCTGTTGAAACCGGCCTCCTGGTCGCCGCTGGTCAGCCTTGAACTGGCACGGATCGTCGAGGAAGCGGGGCTGCCCAAAGGGCTGTTTTCTGTCCTGCCCGGCGCGGGCCGCGAGATTGGCAACCTGTTGGTGGAACATCCCGATATCGCGCGGGTCAGCTTTACCGGTGGCACCTCGACCGGGCGGATGTTGGCGCGGCAGGCAGCGGAAAAGCTGATGCCGGTCTCACTGGAATTGGGGGGGAAATCGCCCACCATCGTTTTTGAGGATGCCGATATCAATCAGGCCATCGCTGGCGTGATGTTCGGCGTGTTTTCGTCAACCGGGCAAAGCTGTATCGCGGGCGCACGGCTGTTCGTGCAGCAATCCATATATGATGAGTTTGTGCCCAAACTTGTGGCCGCGACCAAGCGACTGAAGGTGGGGCATCCTTTTGACCCGGCCACTCAGGTTGCGTCAATGGTGCACTTTGAGCATCGCGACAGCGTCGCACAATACGTCACCATGGCCCGTGCAGAAGGAGCCGAAGTTCTTTGCGGCGGTGAGGCACCAGCCGGCGATGAATACAAGAACGGGGCCTACTACTTGCCGACGATCCTCGCGGGCGTTGGGAACGACGCCCGGATCTGCCGTGAAGAGGTCTTTGGCCCGGTTCTGGTGGTTCTGCCGTTCGACGATGAAGCAGACGTCATCGCGCAATCCAACGACAATAATTATGGGCTGGCCTCTGGCCTTTGGACCCGCGATTTCCCCAAGGCATGGCGCGTCGGACGGGCGATCAGCACCGGCACGGTTTGGGTCAACACTTACAAGCAGTTCTCGATCTCTACCCCATTCGGCGGTGAAAAAGACAGCGGCATGGGGCGCGAGAAGGGCCGCGAAGGTATGCGCGCCTATATGGCGCAAAAGTCCTTTTACGTTGATCTGAGCGGCGCACCCCATCCGTGGGCCGGTGCCGCGCTGGAGGCATCATGACAGCACAGATTGCCATCATCGGAGCGGGCCCGTCGGGATGCTATCTCGCGCAAGCTCTGCTCAAGGCACAGCCGGACTTGCAGGTCGATCTTATCGATCAGTTGCCAGTGCCCTATGGCTTGGTACGGTATGGTGTCGCACCCGATCATCAAGGCACCAAAGGCGTCATTCGCCAGTTTTCCCGCCTGTTCGAACGCCAAGGCGCGCGGTTCTTTGGCAATGTTGCGGTGAACGAACGTATATCGCTCGACGACCTCCGCACGGCATATGATGTTGTCGTACTGGCCGCCGGTCTCTCGGGAGATCGCAGGCTAGGTATTCCGGGCGAGAACTTGGACGGGGTCTATGGAGCGGGTCGGCTGGTCTGGGCGATCAACGACTATCCAGACGCTTCCTCCCTGCCCGACCTAGGGCCGCATCCGGTGATTATGGGCAACGGCAACGTCGCGATTGATCTGTTGCGCCTGCTCGCCAAGACCCCTGCCGAACTGGAGGGGTCGGACGTCGGCCAGGAAATCGGCGACTTGCTGGCGAACAGCGGCATCGAAACCCTGAATATCATCGGCAGGTCATCGGCAGATCGGGCGAAGTTCGATCCAGTAATGGTTAAGGAATTGGCCAAGCTATCCGGCGTCTCTATTCAGGTGATCGGAGCGGTGACCACATCGGACGAACCTGAGGCGGCAAAGAAGTTGGCGGCTCTGTCGGAAATTCATGGTCATGGCAATGGCCCGCGCCAGATTACATTCCGTTTTGGTCTCACTCCGGTCTCGCTGGAAGGTTCAGAACGCGTCACCGCCATCAATTTCCGCAGCGTAGAGGGTGAGGACGCGCGCATCGTTTGTTCGTCGTTTATCACCGCGATCGGCTTTCAGGATCAGGGGCATCTGGATCGGGACTCACTTCTGACACAGGCAGCGGATGCCAATAGCGGCAAGCTGGCCTCTGGTCTGTTCGCCACGGGGTGGTTCCGCCGAGGGCCGCGCGGCACCATTCCTGAAAATCGCACGGACGCGCAGGCGTTGGCAAAATGCATCCTGTCCGAGCTTTCGGCGGCTCCGGGAAAATCCGGCGCCAGCGTTCTCGATGCGCTGCCGGACGTCGTGACCTATTCCGACTGGAAACACATGGATATGCACGAAACCGAGGCAGCCCCCGCAGGGCGCTGTCGCACCAAGATCAAGGACCGTGCCGAAATGTTGGCACTGTGCAAGTCAAACAAGGAGTTGTCCTGATGAAAATCACCCTTCTGTATGGAACCGAAACCGGCAACGCCGAAATGTTGGCGGATGATATCCAGGCCGAGTTGGAAGATGCGCACGAGGTGGCCTGCGAAAACCTCGAAGATTTTGCGCCTGCCGACTTTGACTCAGATTGCTTTTACCTGCTGGTCTGCTCGACCTATGGCGACGGCGATTTGCCCGCGTCTGCGCAACCCTTCGCCGAGGCGATGGCGGACGAAACCCCTGATCTGAATGGTGTACACTTTGCCATCTTTGGGTTGGGAGATCGCGAATACGATACCTTTGCACAAGGCAGCGAAAAACTGGCGGCACTGATGGCGGCACATGGCGCATCCCAGTTGGGCGACCGTATCATTCATGATGCCTCCGGCGACGATCTCGCTGAGGACCTGGCCTTTCCCTGGGCACAGGCAATGGTCGAGCTGGCCCAGGAGCGATTGAGTCAGGCCGCCTGACACTCCGATTTCACCACCCATGACCTATTTATTATCTTAGACTAGGAGGACACCATGCAGGACCCCGCACTGCGCACCCAATCCAAAGGCCGCCCCCTGAGCGAGGCGGAAACCACATTTGCGACCGAGCTTGAACGGGTCTACGAAACTGGCTGCCATGACTTCGCGCTGGTTATCGAACAACTGAACGCCAAGAGCGTCGCACGTCCCTCGGGGCAATCCGGCGAATGGACTCTCGACGTGTTCGAGGACGAATTGAAACAGATCAACGCATCACATGATGCCGCCCATGCCGAACACGGCATCGGGGCCTGAAGGGGAGCAAGCCAATGCAAGCCAATGACACAAACCGCCACAACCGCAACCGGGTCGAAGATTACGTGAACCAAGGGCTGGGCGGATTCTGGATGCCGGTCGCCACCTCGGTCCAACTGAAGGTCGGCAAACCGCTGGCGCGCAAGATCGCGGGTGAAAACCTGGTGATGTGGCGCGATGGGGCGGGCAAGGTTCGCTGTATCGAAGATTTCTGCCCTCACCGCGGCGCGAAATTGTCGCTTGGCCATGTTCATGGCGACAACATCGCCTGCTGGTATCATGGCGTCACTGTTGACGGCACCGGAACCGTTGTGCGTGTACCCGCGATGCCCGATTGTGCGCTGGAAGGACGCAAGGCGCTGACCTCTTACGCCGCTGAAGAAGCCGGCGGAGCGGTGTTCATCTACATGCCGTCCGCCGATCAGCCCGAAGCCCCTGACTTTGTGCCGCCAGTCGAGTTCACCTCTGACGAATGGCAGGTTTTCCCCTGCATGACCCACTGGGATTGCAACTATCGCCTCAGCCTCGACAATGCGGCCGACCCGATGCACGCAAGCTATCTGCACGCTGACAGCTTCACCCTGGCATACGGCTCCAAACAGGACACAATGAAACTGGAAAAGCGCGAAAAGGGCTTTCAGATCGAACGTGTCTCGCAACAGGGCGTCAACTTTGACTATACCGAGGTGGTGATCGACGAGGGGACGATGTTCTTCCGTCTCGACATTCCTTATCCCGATGGCGCGGGTCCGGGCGGCCCGTTCCGGATCATTGGCTTTGCGACGCCGATTGACGAGAACACCCACCACAGCTTTTTCTGGCGTTGCCGCCAGGTGCAGGGGTTGGCTGCGGAAAGCTGGCGGTTCCTCTATCGCGCAGTGTTGGAGGACCGGCATTGGCACGTGCTGGAACAGGACCGCACGATGCTGGAATCGATACCATCAGACGCCCGCCGTCGCGAGATGCTGTACCAGCATGACATCGGCGTATCTCGTCTGCGCCAGATGATGGTAAAGCGCGCCAAGGCCCATTTCAAAGCGCTGGATGCGGCAGAAACGGAGAAAGAATCCGCATGACCCCAATTACCTCGGAAGCGTTGCGTGCGGCCCTGACCGCACCCTTCGTTCCCGGTGAGGCGCTGGACTTGACTAGGCGCCGAGTAACCGGGCCGGTAGATTTATGTGGACTGACATTGAGTGGGTTCGATTTGAGTGGCTCGGTGTTTGAGCACAATCTGGATTTGTCAGGTGCCACTTGTTTAGGGCTAACGTGGTTAAAGGCTTGTCATTTTACTGCCGGACTGCGCGGATCGGAGACCGTCTTTGGGCATGACCTGCGTCTTGACGGCTCTGACATCTATGGGGATCTGAACCTGCGTGGCGCCGAGATGTGCGGCACGCTTGTTCTGGATGATGCCACGCTCGACGGGACGACGGATTTGCGCGATGTTCAGGCGCTTTCCAGTCTGTCCTGCGCACGGGCCGTGTTTCGCGGCGACGTGGACATGAGCGGGGCAGAATGTCTGGGCGGTGTGTGGGCGGACAGTGCCTGTTTTGAAAGTCACGTTACAGCCCTGCAGACGGAAGTGCACGGTCGAACATGGCTTCGCAACATGCGTGTCGGTGGACCGTCGCCAAGCCACTTTCAGACCCAACTGGTAACGTACGGATACCTATGGGAGTGATTGGGAACGGTACGCTGAAGTGTTGTTGCATAGCATCGCTCAGCTGATACCGGGTGCTGTTTTTTCGCTCACGACGCTGTGGCTGCCGCACAATTTTAACGCTGATCCCGCGACAAGTTCCCCAAGCAGAAGCATCGCGTGACGAATTGGGCTGAGTAAAACTTAAGCTTGCGGCAGCAAGGGGACCTGCCGGTCTAGATTGGCGAAGGGGCACCCGCTCTGTGATCGGCACCGCGCCGGACGAAGCCAGGTGGGTGGCCTGTTTAATGAGATCTGGCGATTGAGACCTGCCTGCCCTTGGGCATGGTCTTCCGGCAGCCGCTGCGCCAGACCCAATGCTTGATGTGTTCGATTGCCAAGTTATCGGGGGAATCGAAATCGCGGTGCCCAGTCTCTCCACATTGTCGCGTCGGGGCAACGGCCTGACATTGTGCGTTCAGCCGCATGACAACGGCCAAGCGGAAATCCAGTTGGTCGTGCCCTCTCAGCGATGCAAGCATCGCTTGCCGGGCAACGGATAGCACCGGGCTGAAGATCCACGGTGTAGGCAGCAGTGCCACGTCTCCGAGCGTCCTTTCCCATCGGGCTTACGCGGCTACATCCTCATGTGCGGCGCGTGGCAGATAGGCGCTGATCACTTGTTCGGTGCCATTTGCGTAGTCTGCGGCCAACCGCTGCCAGTCGATCCGGGCCGCCGCTGACCAGTCCACACCGTCAAACGCTACTGTGCCCGCCACGCCAACTGTCGCATTGGTGTAAGTAACAAAGCGTTGCCCTTCCTCAAATTCACTCAACGAGTGATCCCATCGGTTGCCTGCCAACGTCAGCCCCATCACACATCTCTTCGGATCGTATTCTGCCGTGAACAGGGTGCCGAACCCTTCGGTGTATCGATCCTGGATTAAAGGTGTGTTGAGGAACTGCTGATTTAGATCCGCTGGCGCAACGCTCAGGCCGTCCAGATGCGCTAGACGTTCGTGGCTGCGCGTAAAGGCGGGTCGTTCCGCTTGTTCCGGACCGCTCTGGTGATTTGTCGCGATCGCGTTCGGCATCAGCTTGACCCCGCCCCCGGGGGATATCTCCAGACGCGCGGTTCGGCCTGAAGCATCCGCAAGCACCAGATTGTAAGCCATGTGGGATGGTATGCGCCTCAGTGCGACAATAGCCTGCACCACGGTATCGCAGGTCTCCAGCACGTACCGCAGGATCGTGGTTATGCCAAAACCCTCACCAATGTCCGAACGGCCACCGTAAGCAAGAGCAACGCTGAGCCCTGCATCGTTGATGCCATCAGAGAGTCCCCAGAGAAATTCGACCATCCCCATGACAGGGCGTCCTGTCCATTCCGTTCGCAGCAACAGTCCTTCGTTCAGCTCTGGTGACAGATCATAGTTGCGCACCAGTCGCACCTCGTTCTGATCGGCAACGGCAGCAAGCGAGCATCCCCCCAGATAGGGCGGCGGGCACCACGTCGATAAAAAGCGCGCCGCACGATCCGATCCGCCCGCGAGATCAACCAGACTGCGATAGACTGGCACGAGCTCCGGCATGTACCTTTCCAAAGCGCATCCGCACTGCGTTCGCGTTGGGCCAGTGTCGCCACCACGGGCCATAAACCAGGCTTCATAAGCAGGCCATGATCGCTGCCAACGCGCAGCCCATTTCGGGCCGGGAGTGTCTTCACTGATGGCGTCAAATGTCAAAGTCATCTGTGTCATTTCAATTTACCTCTCTCGGCGTGTCAAAGAAGAAGCGGACCATTTCTGCACTTGCGCTCGGTCCTCTTGGATCGGTGTAGGAGCCAGAGGCAGAACCGCCCGACCAGGCATGGCCCTGCCCTTCAATGATCCAGTATTCGACGAGACCCGCGCCGGTGTCGTCACTTGCAATCACCCGCTTGAATTTCCGGCCGTTGTCCTCTCCATGTTCGCGAGTCTCATGGATATTGATCGCATCCCGATTGATGGCTCGCTGAACGATGCCTTCACCGTTCTTGGGATGCACCGTCGCATCCGCAGCGCCATGAAACACAATTGTTCTGACATCCCGACCATCTTGGATACACGCAGGTGCCGCGAGAATGGTCCCTCCCATTGCCGCAAATGCAGATGGAACGTCTTTGGCGGCACCCACCGGCAATCCCGAATGGGCGCCAACCGCAGCAAAAACATCCGGGTAGGCTTCGCCCAAGATCGCGGCCATCGCCCCGCCAGCGGACAGACCTGCAACAAATGTGCGGTCTCGATTGATGCCATGCTCAGTTGCCATTTGGGTTGCCAACCCGGCCAGAATAGCAGGCTCTCCCCTGCCCCGCCGCTGATCACCGCGACTGAACCAGTTCCAGCAGGACTGTGCATTGTCCCCGCGCGATTGCGCTGGATAGATGACGACAAAGCCATGTTGTTCGGCCAGTTCATTCATACCCGTGCCCGCGGCAAAATCTTCGGGCGATTGGGTGCAGCCATGCAGCATCATGATGACACCGGTCGCACCGTCCCGTGCTGACGCCGGAACATAGGTTCGGTACATCCGACTGCCTGCGGGGCAGGTATAGGTGTCCTGATTGAATTGGGCTCCATCGGGCAGCGCCGCAGAAGTAGGCCCCCCCGTGTGGTTCCGTGACAGCGTGGCGAGCACATTGTCCAATGTAGACATTCCGCCAGAATTCGGCAGACCCGCGCCCGACGAAAGCCCGTGTTGTGCCAAAGTGCGTTGCACCAGATCATTGGCATCCGAAAGGCGTGCGCCATCGATCGCAGGGCGCCACGCGCCTACGTTAAAGAGTTTCATGGTCGTTTCCTTTTTAGGGTTTGAGCATCCTATTTGATGCGGTCGGCAAGTGCCTTCTTGATGTCTGAACTCGCCTGCAAGGCGCCCAGCACCGTGATAGATCCTATGGTTTGAAGCGCCAATTCCGGGGTGACTTCCGCGTCGATCCGCGCAAGGCCCACGACCTTGACGTGCAGCATCTCGCCTGCATCCCTCAGTGCCTCAAGATCTGCGACAGAGTAGTCGCGCAGACCCAGCTCCATCGTGTGCCGCTCAAGCGACTGACTGACCACGCTGGTGTGTGTGTCCAACTGGTTGCGGATCGCGGTACGGATCAGGTCACTTCGATTTGAGTAGAACCCCTCCTGCACCAGCAGATCGATGCGCCCAAGATCAACAAAGCCCAGATTGATCGTGATTTTTTCATTTTCGGGTTGTCTGTCGCGCAGCTGCTTAACATTTGTCATGCAATTCTCCATCCATGTGGATGGTATATGGAGTTATGAGCGGTAAGCGCAAGCTATTTTCCGAGAAAATCTAGGCTGAAGGGCAGGTTCTCGCATCGCCCGCACGCAATTTAGGATGACAGCTGGTCGCATGGCTTGTCTCAGCTATTGAAAGCTCTCCGCCACGGACCGACCGCGTTGCAGAGATCAATTATAAGGCGGATTAAGCTTCAACAGTTTGCATGTCGAAATCACGTGCTTGCAGACCATCTGCTTAGCAGTCGACCGCATGAAGCTCTGTGATTGTCTAAGCGGAAGTCGAAACACGACCCATAGACTAAGGCAAATCTCGATTGCCAAATCGGAGTAACGCGTCTGGCTACCGCGGGTTTTCCGACGCAGCGTCGCCCAAAATTCAACAGCATCATTTGACATTCATACGGTCAAATCACCACGGTGACCAAGGATTAGGTCTTACTCAAAAGTATTCACCAACCGATAACGTGCCGTGTCATTGCGTTGGTGTGGCTGCACCGGAATTCCCGACGTCACGACGTTGCACCGCCTTGCCTCGCTGAAGATCCCACCAGGCAAACACGAAATAGATGAGCGTGCACCAGATGGTGACGTCGTAGAACATCTCGCGGTTGACGTAATAGGCATAGAGATCGGGGCTATTGAAAAGCACGCGCCACGCGAGCACGAACGGTATCAGAAGACCGATGACGATCCAGATTGCGCGGATGACCTTGGTCAGGATCGAAGTATCCTTGACATGCACATGGCTCTCCCTTCGCGCCAGCTCGGCATGGTACTCCGCCACCCGTCGATCAAAGTCGGCCTCGCGCTTCTCCGCCTCGGGGTAACTTTCGCCGGCCCCTGCCTGCTTGGCCAGAACGGTATAACAGACAAGGGAGAGGACCCATGTTGGCAGGAAGAGATAGACGAAGGGAATGATGTTGATGAAGTTCAACCCGAAGCCGAAGGCGAGACAGATCCCCCAAGTTATCAGCGCTGGCATGTTATCCTTGGCACCTTTAAGGCGGTGCCAATTGCTCTTCATTCCCAGCCTGGGAAGGATGTGCTGCTCGGCGAAAACAACGCCGCCGATGGGCACAAGGACAAGTCCTGCGTAGGCAAGGATCGGCAGGATGCTGCGGTAGATGAACGGAAAACAGCTTCCGACGACGACCACGGCCCCGACAGCGAGCGTGATTTTCTGGCGCGCGATGTTGGGAAAGACCGCCTGTGCCGCCAGACCGGCGCGATAGAGGTTGGGGTTGGCCGTTGTCCAACCCGCGATCACGACGATCACAAAGCCAGTGGCGCCGAGCGCGTAGTAGGCAACGTCGCCGGGTGAGACGACCGCGACGCTCAATTTCATGATTGACGCGGTTGCCGCCCCCATCAGGGCCGCAGAAATCCAGGCGACGTAGTGGCCAAACATCATCCCGGTTGCGGTGCAAAGGCCATAGATTGATTTCCTCGCGTAACGCAAAAGCGCCATGTCGACGAGACCGAAATGTGCGAAGGTGTTGGCTGCCCAGGCGAAGCCGATGACTTCAATCAATCCGATCCCGGGTTCTCCAGCGGCATTGATTCCGGTAAACACCGTCGCTCCCGCCAAATTCACAAAATCCGAGAAACCTGCAAGCGTGGTGTATCCGGTAAGAGTCTCGTTCAACGCAGGGATCAGGACCATACCACCGGCCGTAAACATCACCATCAGCCATGGGGTGCAAATGGTCGCGAATTCGGCCACCACGTTGAACCCATAGTAGGCCACTGCCACCGCGATCACGCTTGCCGATGCAGCGATCATGGCGAAGTAGAGGTTGCTGGGGTAAGGATAGACCTGCGGCGGAATATCAAAGAGCGCCCGGACCGCGGTGGCGGAAACGGTGATCATCGCCGCGGAAATGGCGACGAAGATCAGCACATTCGCCCCGTTATAGAATCGCGGGACGAGCGCCCCCATGTTTTGTTCGAGATAGGTGTAGAGACTGAGCCGCGTCTTGACCGCGATGGGGGCGGTAATTAGCCAAAAGCTCATCACGGCCAGTGTGTTACCGATCAGCAGCCCGATCAGGATATCTTGAATTGACGCGCCCATGGCGACGAATGCCGCGCCAATGACGAATTCGGTCGCGGCGACATGTTCGGCACCATAGAGACCGAGAAAGTGACCGGCCCCATGCGTTCGGTGCTCGGGAACCGGAAGGAGTTCGTCATCCATCTCGGAGACGGGCTTCTGATAGACGTCTGCTACCTCTGTCACGTTATCCTCCCTTGGTGTCGTTGCTTTGTGGTCGGGCCGTGCACATCCACGTCCAAAGTCAATCGTCGCTTATGAAACGTGCCCGCTCGATCACCTTTCCCGTGACCCATTGCGCGTTGTCGAGCGCCTCATCGGTCGGGATCTCGCCTGCCAACGCCTTGGCGATCTGAGAGCCGACGGCTGTCGCCATGCCCGGAAACTCGGGGATCGCGACGTATTGGATACCCGTGTAGGGAACGTCGTCGACGGTCGGGTTATCCGGATCGGACGCCTCGATCGATGCCAGCACCATCTCGGCAAAGGGGGCAGCCTCCAGATACTTGCTATTCTCGTAGAGAGAGGCCCGCGTACCCGGCGGCGCATTGATCCAGCCTTCCTCCTCGGCGACGACTTCCGCGTATTCCTTCGACGTCGCCCAAGCGACAAAGCGTTTGGCCTCCTCTTGATGCTCTGAGCCGGACGAGATTCCAAGCGCCCAGGCCCAGAGCCAGTTGGCCCGTTTGCCGAGGCCCCGATGGGGGGCAAGCGCAAAGCCAACCCGGTCGGCCACGTTTGATGTTTCGGGATCAGCGATCGATGACGCTGCAACTGTGGCATCGATCCAGATCGCGCACCGTCCGTTCTGGAACAAGTTCAGTGTTTCGGTATAGCCGTTCTGCGCGGCGTCCGGCGGACCATAGTCCCGAACCAGACTCACATAGTCATTGACCGCACTCGCCCAGCTTTCACTGTCAAACTGAGGTTGCCAGTCATCGTCGAACCAACGCGCACCGTAGGAATTCGCCATTGCCGTGATGACCGCGACGTTTTCACCCCACCCCGGCTTGCCCCGCAGGCAGATGCCATAGACATCATCGTTCTGTTCGCTGATTGTGGAGGCCGCCGTGCGGATGAAATCCCAGGTTGGCTCATCCGGCATTTCCAGCCCCGCCTCCTCGAACAGGTCGGTTCGGTACATCGTAAAAGCGGATTCCCCGTAGAAAGGCGCGGCGAAAAGCGTGCCTTCATAGCTCAAGCTGTTTCTGATCGGCGGTAAGATGTCGTCGCTTTCATAGTTTTCGGGCATCTCGTCGAGCGACGACAGCCAGCCCCGTTCGGCCCAGATCGGCACTTCATAAGTACCAATCGATACGATATCAAAACGCCCGGCTCCGGTTGCGATATCGGTCGTAACCCGCTGTCGCAGCGTATTCTCGTCGAGCGTGATCCAGTTGAATTCAATGCCGGGATTGTCAGCAGTGAATGCGTCGGACAGCTGTTGCATACGCTCCATATCGGGGTTGCTCACCGTCGCGATGGTCAGCGTCGTCTGCGCGGATGCTGTGGTGGCCAACGCCAGTGGCACAGCGACGATCAGAAAGGCTCGCCATAGCATGGTCGGTTCCTCCCACTGGTAGCATTACCTAGGGTAAACCACTAAACACCGTAGGGTTGAGTGTTGTCAATATTTAGCTTCCAAACTTCGAAATAGCGGTTGGATCCCTCTGGCTGGCCGTGTGGCACGGATCAACTGCAACTCAGAACGCTTCCTACCCGAAACGGAATTCAGGCGATCCGTTCTAAACTTGGGCGGCCAAGTCCGGCCATGGAATCGAGAATCTGCACGCCAATCTTGCCTTCTGTTTTCTTATTTTCGAAGTTGCGCGCCTTTGGTTTGGACCCGATGACGCCTGTCCAGCCGTCCATGATCATTTCGCCCCAACTTTGTTGGTCTAGCCAGTGGCTTTCCGCCAGGCAATCCGCGCGCGGGCTGCGATCTCGACGGTATGACAGTCATGTGTCATCGGATCATTGCCCGCATTGAGGCTCAATATTGCATTTTTTGGTAGTGGGATCCTCACCTCGATCATCGATCCGAACCAAGCGGCAAGCAAATCAGATGCTGCTTCTCCATCATAAGCACAGTCTGCCAAAAAGTGAGAGACTGGGGTATCGGCCTGAGCCAAGAGATATGGAAGCACTGTCGGATCGCCAACATTATTGGGTGTCAGATCAGAGCAGACGTCTTCGCCACTGACAAAATCAAGACCGACTTGGAGCTTGCGCCAAGAGCGCCGTTTGCGCGTGGTTTGTAAAGTATGACATCGCCTAAAATTTGGTTCAGCGAAGCACCATCTAGGTCTTTCGTCCAAATCGCCTCGCAGGACGGAATAACCCAAGTCAGAACATGCGAAATTCCGGCTACAGAGATCGTTGGCAAAATGCTCAAGGCAAAGGAAACCACATATGTTCTCGCCGGCAAGGTTTCTCACAGGGACGTTTTCGGCAAACGCCATCCCCTCGTATGTCGGTATTTTGCCGCTGGCGGCAAGGCGGACGGATCATACGACAAACCAGCCGCAACATTCACAGCTACTAGAGCCTTAATCATCGCTTACGCTCTCGGTGCGTTTGATACATAAGGCCGAATTGCTAAACGGTGAGAAACTTTTATTTGTTGCGTGAAGCCCAGATCATCATCGAAAGATAGAGGAACCAATACAACACCAAGCGACCCCATAGTGCACTGAATTACCGCCCAACCGCGCCAGAGGCCATCATACCGATGGACCAAAGACCAATCATGCACCAACTTTCAATTTGGACCACTCGAGCGGGGCTGCTCAACAGCGACATTTCTCTTACTGATGAACAGGTGGGGTGAGGACTCCCCCTCACCCCAGCGGAGCTTTTGGTTAGCCTTGATATTCAGGCTGCTTCTCAAGTATCTGTTGCGAACTGTCGATGTAGACACGCAGATCGCCGCCGTTCTCAGGACGCACGATTGCTATTTCATCGAGCGTCACAGCGACGGGGTGTTCACCCATCCCGAGAAAGCCGCCGACGTCGATCACGGCTCGGTCGATCTTGCCATCGTTGGTCAACAGCAATTCGCTGATTTCACCGACCTCCTCATCTGCAGAACTGTAAACGCGCGTACCGGTCAGGTCCTCAGCGGTCAAATCATCACGCTTCACAGTCGCATAGCCATCACGCTCGATCGCGGGGGGCGTCAGCATCGGACGATCAGAGGCCGGGTCAGTTGCTTTGCTGTGCTTCGAGCTTCGCTCGTAGGCCGGCGCCTCTTTGACGCCTGCAGCGTTGGCGTTGACGACGAGGAAAAATTCATCCGCTGCTTCGCCATCGCTGACGAATTTCAGCTGCGACATTTCAATGGCAACGTCTTTTTCGCCAATGCCGATGAACCCGCCGACGCCGACGATGAATGATTGAACGTCACCATCACGGGTCAGAACGATCTCGTTGACCTCACCAATATCATCCCACTCCTTCTCGCCTTCGGCGGCAAAGCCGGTTTCATTGTTGATGTCAGTTTCTGTCGCGTAGACACGCATGCCGATCAGCTCGGATGCGTTCAGGTTGACGCTTTCATCAAACGTCATGTCAGAAAAAGCAGCTTTGTGTACGTCGGCGTAGGCGGCTGTGCTGAGCACAAGAGCTGCTGCGGTCGAGGTCAAAAAGCGTGTCATGGTATCTCCTTTTTGATGAAGCTGGTCGTCGCCAGCGGTATGGCAATGAAACCAATAAGGAGCGTTGCGGTTCCAATAAATTTTGGGTGGTGGATAATTCTATCTAACATTTGATCATTGGAATCAGCATGTTGATAAATACACAAACGTATAGAAATTTTTTGAGTGCCTAGATTTCCATTTAGAAACTCGCAAAAATTCGCGCACAGGAACTGACTTCACACTTCACGACCCAAGTCCGGGTACGCACGGATGCGTTGTAGTTTGCCCACGACAATCAATGCCGTGGGCATCTGAAGTCTCAACTAGCGAGTTTCACGTCCCGCTGATGCTTACCTTCACGCACTTCTTCGATGATCTTGGCGACAAAAGCGTCAAGATCTTCAGGGCTCCGTGATGTGATGATCCCGTTCGAGATCGCCACCTCCTGGTCCACGAACCTTGCACCTGCATTTTGCAAGTCAGTATTGATGGAGTGATACGATGTCATCTCCCTGCCTTCCACAACACCGGCTTCGATCAGGAGCCAAGGCGCGTGGCAGATCGCAGCGATGATCTTGTTGGACGCGACGAACCGTCGGATCTTGTTAACCGCGACACTGTCAGCGCGCAGGATGTCGGGATTCATCTGCCCGCCAGGCAACACGAGTGCGATGTAATTATCAACATCCACATCGGAAATCTTCAGGTCGGCGTCTACACTATCGCCCCAATTGCCGTCCTGCCACCCCGTGATCGCGTTTCCATCCGGTGTCGCAACATGAACGGTTGCGCCTGCCGCCTTGAGTTTTTCCAAAGGGACGACAAGCTCGGATTGTTCAAAACCATTTGTCGACATGATCAGAATATTCGTGTTTTTGAGGTCTGACATTTTGCGGTCTCCTTAAATTGCATTTCGTTGCAGGGCTCGGGGCACACCTGAGCCGCAGCATTTTTGGGTACATTGGATTTGCGCCTCTTGGGTTGGAACCCTTCAAGCCCTGCTAAGTTCCATTCACAAGCTCGCCGAGATTGACTAGTTTTGTTGCTAGGCGAGATCGAAAGCGAATTCGCCGCCATATAAGATCTGGGTTGGCTTGACCGAGACTTTAAGACACAGGTGGATGGCGCTGCCTGCTAACGGCTTTGGTTCACGCAACAGTACACTTGGCGATTCCGTCTTGAGGCTAGCTGGCTATTCATCCCACGGGCGCAGGTTCAATAGCTGATCTTCAGTCATCTTCGAAACATAAGCGCGACCATCGTAAACGAGCGCCTTGAGTGGAACGGCGACATCATCGTCACCAAACAGATCGACTCCGTCAAACTCAACCAATACCCCAGCTGGGATACCGTCCGCATCCACTAGAATTTCTTCGACCTCGCCAATCTTCTCTCCGGATGTGGACAGTACTTCAATGCCGTCCGCGCTCATCAGATAGGAGTCATCGCGAGTCTCTACCGGTCCGCTCGCTCCAACCTCGGCGTCTTGCGCCAGGACGGGTAATGCGAAAGCAGCGCAGAAGATTATATGAATGGATATTTTCATGTTTAACCTCTCTCTTCCTCAAGACAACGCTGCGACGCAAGCATTGTTCCCAATTTGATCGTAGTCTTGCGAAAAGCTGGACGCGCTGAACCAATTCCGGGAAATAATGGCGGTAGATTCGTATTGGCGGCAAGTGGCTCCAGCAGAAGAATCTGCACGTTGGGTTCCCTCACCGCGGCAAACTTTCATTGTATTCAGCCCAATTGGTCACCCGATGCTTCTGTTTGAGAACCTCATCCCGGCAATCAGCTTTAAACTTGTTCGGCATTTACGGCATCCTGAACGGAAAAGACCGCACCCGCTATCAGCTTAGCGGGAAGCCATGCAACAAGCCCAATGGCTGCCATCAAATGGGGTTTCATCGCTATTCAGACCGAACGCCCCCTCTGGACAATTCCGCCGTTGTTTTAAGCCGACATCTGGCCGGCCAAGCGGCAGGCCGCGCGGCTGTTGCTGTCACGGAACCTGTCGAAGCGCCGCCCATCACGGTATTAGCGATGAAGTTCCATCCCGGGGAGAGGGTTCGTGCCTCAAACTTATAATTTCTGCTTTTGACAATATGATTGGGTCAAGGGGTTTCCCGCTGGACCTCCGACAGACGCGAGGCTGCGAGGATCGCCGTCAGACTGAAGGCGGCCAGAATGGCCAGAACGCTTTCGGGGCCCGCCGCATCGGCAAGCGCGCCAAAAAGCCCACCCAACACAAGCAGGACACCAATTAACGTATTTGAAAGAGCCGTGTAGACAGATTTGCGTCCATCACTGTCCATGTCGGTAAGATGCGTCTTACGGCCCGCGCGCACGCCTTGATAGGCGATCTGCGAAACAAAAACGTATCCCGCGATCAGAACACCGCTTCTGTCATTCACATCCAGAAACCCGGTTGTCGCGGCGATGGCAAGCATAACGCCTGAAACTGCACCTGCCAGCATCAGGGTTTTTCGACTGGACCAATCCGAAAGCGCGCCCCAGATATATGCAGACAGGATCGAAGCGACAGAGGACGCGAGCACAAGCAAACCAAGGTTGCCAAACCCCGTATCTCCGCTGCCCAGCATGACCAGAAAGGGCGGAGCCAACGCGGTCGAGATCAAAAGGGCACGCGTGGCGATGAAATTGCGAAACTCACCGTCTCTCTGCAACGGATCAAGCAAGCCGGACAGCGACACGTCAGCATCCGAAGCACTTTGGTCCGCGGGTTCGTCCAATCGGGCAAAAACCGCTGCGGCAAGAAGCCAAAGACATCCAGCAAATGCGATAGCGCCTGATATGGCCACCGGCTCACGGGGCAGCAGGCCGGTGCTTAGCAAAACCGCGAACGCCAGCACAGCAATGGCTGCAATCGTCCCGGCACTGCCCGAGACCTTTCCGCGCATTCTCTTCTTGATCGTGCGCGACAGCACGTCCTTGTAACTCGCCGAACAAGCCGAGCGAGCAACAGCAAGCATCGCAAGCAGCACAAGGATAACCCAACCTGCGACCCTTCCGGGAAGGGCAATGGCGGCGATTGCGATACCAAAGGCAGCCAGACCCTGTACAGCTGCCCCACCTGCCCAGAAATACTTTCGGATCTTACTTTTCTGAATCACGCGGGCGAGCAGAAGTTGCGGCAGCAAAGCGCCCGATTCACGCACCGGCACAAGCATGCCGACAAGAAATCCGGGTGAACCAATGGCGTCTAGCAGCCAGGCAAGCACAAGCTTGGGGTCAATCAGGCCATCTGCGGTTTTGGTCAGAGCCAGGGACGCAAGGTGAATGCGATAGGATCTGTTCATGTTCGTTCAGCGCGCGAGGACAACATCTGATCGCACATCGGCTTTCACCTGAATGACATCGATTAGATAAGATGCCACGTCCTTGCGCGAACTCAAACCCATGCGCCAGTTCTCAGGTCTGCGCGCTCGGTAAGGCTCATCGCGCTTTTGGTGCGCCCCGCGAACCCCGTTGCGACCAGCAAACGGGTGACACCAGCGCTTTCCATTTCATGCACCACTACCCAATACCCCATGCAGCACTAGGATCAATACCTTGAGAATACCCCAAGATGTGCTCTAGGCCCAGATCTCTGTCATAGAATGGCGGATCCGAAACGCTATTGCGGCACCATAAAGTTATCTCGTGTCGGCCAGCTTGCGGACGTCATCAGGGCCAGCGGGCAAACGCGCCGCTCAGACAGGCCGGAGAGGTAACCGCTATGACAGACGATCAAAATCTCAAAGGAAACCCTTGCAAAATCAGAGCTGTCCACAAACGGCAATCTCGCTCGATATCGCCGTGCACAGAGAATCGTCTTGAAGCGAAGCCTTCGGGGTATCAGAGAATTCCTCGAACAGAACATGTCATGAGCGTCGGAACAAATTGTCTTTTTGGTTGTTAACCCAACAAACGCAAGGAGCGCCGATGCCAAGGACCACCGAGACCAACAGCCAGATGCCCGCCGAAGTATCCGAGCAACCGGTCCTTCTGCGTGCTCTGAGTTTTCTGGGTGTTTTCGGTTGCATAGCGCTCGCTACCTCTATTCTGATCTCGGATTTCGTCGTTCCGAACCATGACTGGATTGCTGATACTATCAGTGACCTCGGGGCGGGACGCTACGAGTTCATCGTTGATATGGGTCTCTACGCCTTTGCTGCGGCGTTGATCGGACTCGCTGTACTGGCCGCTCATGTCCATCTCGGCGCATGGGACTGGAGCGTCGGGATCATCGCGCTCATTGTTTTTGGCCTGTTGGTGTTCCTCATTGGGGCACGCAACGAATACGGCGACAACGACAGTGACGGCTGGGTCATCCACAGCTACTTGGTCTATGCTTTGGGTTTCACCATGACCATCGCCTGCTTTGCCTTGGCTCGCGGGGCCGCACGGGCCAGTCCCCGCTATCGTACAGTCTTAATCGCCACGGGCATCGTCTGGGTGGCTTCATCCCCTGTTTTCTTCTTTCTACCCACCGACATTGACGGCGTCTACGAGCGTTACCTTGGGGCAGTGTCGTTCGTGCTTGTCGTGACCCTCTCACACCTCTTTTATCAACGCGCCAAGCACGGGAGAGCTTATTGATGTTCACCGATTTTACGACACTCGACATCCTTATGCGCGGCACTTTACTCGCGGTTATCGGCCTTTCATGGGTGGTGGTTTGCGTGCGTGTGATCGGCTTACGGGCATTCTCCAAGATGACGTCGTTTGATTTTGTCACCACCGTTGCCATCGGTTCGCTTCTCGCAGGATGTGTGCAAGCCACGGATTGGAGCGCGCTGATGCAAGCGCTGATCGCCATCGCAGCGCTTCTCGGTATCCAGTACGCCGTGTCTCGCGCCCGGTCTCATCGTGACGATTTTGAGGGGGTTATTGGCAATACGCCGACTCTACTGATGCGCGATGGAGAGTTTCAGGAGAGCGCTCTCACACGCACCCGCACCACCCGCAGTGACATCATCGCCAAACTTCGCGAAGCAAATGTTCTACACGTCAGCGAAGTTCGCGCCGTTGTGCTGGAATCCACTGGCGACATCTCTGTGCTGCACGGCGAGAGTCTCGACGACGTCCTTCTTGACGGGGTTAGAGTCGGCTATTGAGTTTGGGCTACTGTACCAAAACCGACCGTCGTTGTCCGGCGATCCTTTCTCGGGAATGGAAGGCAAGCGTTGTGGGACAAGTTCGTCACGGGAGCGCCACGTACTGGTACCCGGCAGGCGAATTGCAGATCAAATCTGCCGAGAGGCCACGCACGCCGTCAGAGCAACGATACAGCAATCCACTTGCCGACCGTCGATTGCTTGCAATCCCTGATGGGACCAAGCTTCGCTCGCGCAGTTGAGCGAGGAGCTTGGGATCAATCCCGAGACTGTTTCGAAGTGGCGAAAGCGCGCGACTGTTGAAGACTTGAAAACCGGGTCGAAGGAGCCGCGTTCAACCGTTCTCACCGCAGCGGAAGAGGCAGACTCACACCCTACGAATATATCTGCAAAAACTGGACTTCAAATCAAGAGCGATTCACCCTTGATCCGATCCACCAGATACCCGGACTGAACACCTAGCAAATCGGTAATTTTGAAGCCGGGGACTTCACGATCATCGCCATGTTTGTGCGAATATTGAGCACGCGTGAAAGGAACGATCTGTCTGGAGCAGGATCAGCGATCACAAGACTGCAAAAAGAGGCAGGATCGCCTATGTTGTGAGGTGATAAGTCTCCCCCCATTCAAATTTGAGGACCGATGTTTGATCCGTTTAAGCGCGTGCGTCGGAAAGCCGCGAGAAAGCTTCAGCGCAAGACCGTTTCGCTCATGACGGAAGCGTGGAGCGCGATGCTTGCGCCCAAAAAACCGCCAAAGCGAAAGCCCACCAAGAAGGCGGCGCAATCAGTCAGCGCGCGCAAATCCAAACCGATAAAACGTCCAAAAAAAATTAGTCCACCGGCGACATCCCGGTCAAGAATGTCCGTTCCGCGCGGAGCGACATTCGTCAGTGGGACATTTGAATGCGAACATGGGAAACGGTCCTATAAACTCTACGTTCCCTTCATTGCACGAAAAGCAGAGGTGCCAATGCCGTTGATTGTCATGCTGCATGGGTGCGGGCAGACGCCTGACGATTTCGCCCGCGGCACGGGTATGAATGCGCTGGCTGAAGAGTTTGGGTTCCTGGTGCTGTACCCCGCACAGTCGCGGAACGCTCATCTCAACGGATGCTGGAATTGGTTCAAGCGCAAGAACCAAACCCGCGGTACGGGAGAGGCCGCCTTGATCGCCAGCCTGACGCGTCATCTTATGGGCGAGCGGAACGTCGATCCAGCCAAAGTGTATGTCGCAGGCTTGTCTGCAGGGGCCGCTGCTTCGTTGGTCGTCGCGACCACTTATCCGGATATATTTGCTGCTGTAGGGGTTCATTCGGGGCTGGCGGTCGGTGCAGCGCATGATTCAGCCTCTGTCGCGCGCGCCATGCAGAACGGGCATCCAGGTAATCGGCATGATGTCCAAATGCCGACAATTATTTTTCACGGCGACGTCGACAAGGTGGTGAACCCGCGAAACGGTCGCTTTGTCGCGATCCGGGCGCAGGAGCCGTATAGTGGCTTGGACCGAACCGAACGCACCGGACGAATTGTTGGTGGTCGTGAGTACACGCGCATCCTGCACCGCGTAGGCAAAGGGCGTCCTTACATAGAGCAGTGGGTTATTCATGGTTCCGGACATGCCTGGTCTGGCGGCCAATCGGCTGGAGGCTATACAGATCCAAACGGGCCTGATGCATCGAGACAAATGGTCCGCTTCTTCTTGAGACATCGCACCACAAAGAAGCGACGTTCTCATCCGTCCATCTAACCAACTCGCGTTCAATCATAGCGATGCGGCCGCTGGGCAGAACATCCAGCGCTTCAATGCTGATTGTGCCGAAGACATATCTCCATTGCGTCAATCCGCAAAGATTCAAGGGCAATGGCATGAGCACGGATCAGCGAGCATGAAAATGCAAAGCGGGCAATTCTATTTTCCACTCGATACCATCAGCCCCCACACCATAAATTGTTTTTGCATCCAGCAACGTCGTTGCGTGAGAAGTAAGTACCGTATTTCCAAAGCCCTTCTTGGTGGGTTTACCATCAACAATAATCCCGGTTTCTACCCACCTGAACTGCAACAGCCCGTTACCTTCCGCAACGTGCCAAGAGATTGAGATCCGGCCGCGGTCCTGCTTGAAAACACCGTATTTTGCGGAATTTGTCGCCAATTCGTGGATGGCCATCCCGATCGTCTGCACAGATTCTGGTTGAAGGTGGATGTGGGGGCCAGTGATGATTACCCGCTTGTCGCCGTCGACCAACGAAAACGGCTCGAGATGTCCAGTTACAATGTCTCTGAGCGAGACACTCGTCCATGCGTTGTGCACGAGCAGGTCCGTTGACTTCGAGAGCGAGGCCAACCGCGCTCCGAAATATCGGTTGAAGTCTTCCAGCGTTGCAGCGGTGCGCGCTGTCTGGCGCTGAATGGCCAACACTATGGTCAACATGTTCTTGGCCCGATGGATCACTTCATTCGCGATGAGGTCGCGGGCACGCTCGGCGTTTCGTACTTCGGTAATGTCCCGATGAATATTCGAGATCGCGATGATCTCTCCATCCATGTTTCGGACCGGCGCGCAACTTATCCAGACTTCGCGCTCCGTTCCATCCTTGGCGACGCGCGTTGCCTCGAAATCTTGCAACCTCCCGGCAATAATTTCGTCGCGATAGTAAGCTACCCGCTTCGGCCAATTGTCAGGGTAAAGTGTTTCAAGGGATTGCCCGAGAATTTCGGTCTTTTCGTAGCCGTAGAGCTTCTCGGCGGACGGATTCCACGTGAGGATCTTGCCATTCAAATCGTAGCTAATAATTGCATCGCTGGTCGTGGCGATCAATGCGGCCATCGCGTTGGAATTGATGTAAGTTTGCTCGATCTCTTCACGTTCGATATGCCGCTTGGTAATGTTGCGATGCTGAACGATCAGGTAGTGCCTGTCTTCTTCCTGATATCGGTTCGCAGTAAGTTCAAACCAGCGTTTTTCATTCGGGCTGTCGCAGGGATATTCGCAGCGAAAGGTGTTGCCAGTCTTCAGCGTCCTCATCAGACCATCCGGCACGATCTGCGCTGCTGCACTGGAAGTGCCGTCGGCAGATGTGCAAACCGCCAAATAATTGCTGCCGATCGAACAGCTGCCGGGCTCTCCCCCGTTTTCCACGCAGAATTGTTCCCATGCAACGTTGGAGGCAACGATATATCCGGACGCATCCAGCACAGCGACTTCGTCATCCAGCGCATTCAGCACACCAAGTATTCCGGTCAGCTCGCTATTTTGATTGTTCGTTCCCTGCATCCGAAGATTCCTAGCGCTGCGACAGACTTCTGGACGTCGGTAGGATTTTTGGTGGGTTCCAGAATATTGCAAAATCCGAACAGATACAATTCGTTACCAAACACTTAGTCATACGATACCGCATTGGTATGCCAAAGGAAGCGGTACTGTTGCGTTAACTGGTACTGATGTTCGAACTAGCACACATCATGCGGTTAGCTGGCGATGCTGAACAGGCTTCTGACGATGGCGATCTCCCCTCGCACGCGTTGCGCCTTATTGTGGACGTGTCCGTTCCTAGTTGTTCTCACCGTCTCTATCCCCTGCAGCGTCGCTTTGGCCGACCGGAGATATTTGAAACTCTGAAAATAGCCCAGCACCGTAAGCTTAATGCGCGGCCTCCATTGACGTGGGATGGGGCCGCATGACCAAAACGTACGCCGTACCGCTTTATTACCGCAATCAATTTCCACTTGAGGTGATTGCCCAGGCGGTCTGGCTGTGTTTCAGGTTTCCGCTCAGTTTGCGGATGGTTGAGGATTGTCTGGCAGAGCGAAGTATCATTGTTTCGCACCAACCGACGCGACAACGGGAGCGAGGGATGAAGAAGTTCAAATCACCTGGTCATTTGCAGCGATCCCTGTCCATCCGCGATCCTATAGCTAATCTCTTCCCCCCCGCCACGAAATGCCGTCCACCGACGTCCGCGAAATGAATTCGCTCGCTATGCAAACTTAGCGCATAATCGCTCAGGTTGAAGTCGCGTAGAGATCAAACTGCTAGATGTTCTTGGCTGGTGTTCGCCAACTTTACGATGCCCGGCTGATGTTTTCATTGGAGATCGTCAAAGATGGCTTTCATGGCGTTTCTTTCAGTTTGAAAAGGCGAGGGCCGCTGAGAAGCATGCTCGTTTCACCAGTGTGCGGTGTGAAGCCCATGCGCTCGTAAGCGGCGCGGGCATTCGGGTTGTCGTGGTAGACGGCCAGCTTCAAAAAGCGCCCCATGCTGCGGCGCGCGCCTTCCTGCAATAAGGCGGCCAACAGCTGACGCGACAGCCCTTCGCCACGCGCTTGCGGCGCGACCCACAGGTCACTGACATAGAGGCCGGCTCCGCCATGTATGGTCGAAAAAATCGGCGCAGCCAGAACCACTCCAACAGCTTGTTCTGCTCGCTTGGCGAGCAATGCGATGCAGCTTGAGTCAGGCCCGCAGACGGCCTTTGCGAGGGTGTCTTCCTTGGTAGAATAAACGTCGGCCAAATCAGCCGCCAAAGCCCTCAGTGCTGCGGCAAGCAGGGGCAATTCCGCCTCGGATACTGGGGCAATACTGCTCCGCACGCCAGGCATCGGCTATATTCCCGTCCTGTCCGCGCCCTTGAGGTCAAGTATCTCGCGCACGTCATCGGGGCTTGCCACGGTCCGGCCCAGCTCTTCAACGATGCGGCGGATCTTTAGAACCTGCTCGGCGTTGTCCTTCGCCAGAACGCCGCGCGAGATCATCAGGCTGTCTTCCAGCCCGACGCGCACATGCCCTCCCAGTATGGCCGACATGGTGATCAGCGGGATTTGGTGCCGCCCGGCGGCCAGCACTGAAAACGCGTAGTCTTCACCAAACAGCTTGTCGGCGATCAGCTTCATATGCGTAAGGTTTTCGGTGTCGGGGCCAATGCCACCGAGCACGCCAAAGACGAACTGGATGAACAGCGGCCCGTTGATCAAGCCGCGGTCCACAAAGTGGCGCAACATGTAGAGGTGGCCTACATCGTAGCATTCAAACTCGAACCGTGCGTCGCGCTTGTCGCCCATCTCCTGCAACACATGCGCCATATCGCGAGGCGTGTTCTTGAATACCAGATCATCGGAGTTTTCGAGAAAGGGTTTTTCCCAGTCAAACTCCCAATCGGTGATGCGATCGGCGGCGGGGTAAAGGGCAAAGTTCATCGTGCCCATGTTGAGCGAGCACATCTCTGGCTCGGCCAGTTTGGGCGCAGCGAGGCGGTCTTCCAGCGTCATGGTGGCGCTGCCGCCGGTGGTGATGTTGAGCACCGCATTGCAGCGTTGTTTGATCTGCGGGAGAAAAGCGTTGAAGTGTTCAGGTTTTGCAGAGGGGCGGCCATCGTCGGGGTCGCGGGCATGCAGATGCAGGATAGCGGCGCCAGCCTCGGCGGCACCAATAGATTGCTCGGTAATCTGCTCGGGGGTTATCGGTAAATGCGGCGACATCGAAGGCGTATGAATCGACCCTGTTACAGCGCAAGTGATGATGATCTTTGACATGGGTTCCCCTTAGATTGCGCCGAAAAACTGCGGGATTTCGGTCATGTAGCTTTTAAGAGACCGGTCGAGAATGTCGGTGATCTCGTCAAGCTGGGGCTCGTTGACGATCATCGGCGGGCAGACAAGGAAGTGGTCACCTGTGGCACCCCCGCGCGTACGGCGCGAGTAGATGATCAAACCGTTTTCGTAGGCAATATCAACCAGCCGCGCATGGGCGTTCAGTTCGGAGGGGAGTGGAGCCTTGGAGGTGCGATCCGTCATCAGTTCGAAGGCTGTTAGCAGCCCCTTGCCGCGTACATCGCCGATCAACGGATAGCGTTGCATGAGGCCGCGTAGCCGCTCGGCCAGTTTGTCGCCCATCCGTTCTGCGTTGCCGACCATGTCATGGGCCTCGATTTCGTCGAGAACTGCGCAGCCCGCCGCACAAGCCAGCGGATTGCCCGCATAGGTAAAACCGTGGACAAAGCCACCCGCGCCCATCACCGCCTCGACGATATCATCGCGCGCGACCATCGCGCCGAGCGGCACATAGCCGCCGCCAAAGCCTTTGGACAGCGCGATCAGGTCGGGCGTTGTGCGCCAATGCTCGGCACCAAAAAAGCGCCCGGTGCGCCCGCCGCCTGTCATCACTTCGTCGTGGATCAGCAGCACGTCATATTGCGTGCAAATCTCGCGGATGTGCTGCATGTAACCCGCAGGCGGCACCAGCGCGCCGGTTGAAGCTCCGCCGACAGGCTCGACGATGAAGGCCAGCACAGTCTCCGGCCCTTCCTCAAGGATCTTGTCTTCGAGCATGTTCGCATAGTGCAGCCCCGTGGCGGGGTCGTCAGCGTTAAGACCGTCAAGGTAGGCGCGGGGCGCAGCCACTTTGGGCATGTTTTGCATCATCGGATCAAACGGCGCTGTCATCGGTGTGTAACCCGTGATCGCCAGCGCGCCGAGGGTACAGCCGTGATAACTCGGATAGCGCGAGATCACCTTGTAGCGCTGTGACTGGCCTTTCGTGAGCGCATATTGCCGCGCCATTTTCAAAGCACTTTCAACAGCCTCGGAGCCGCCCGAAACGAAGAACACCTTGTTCAGTCCTTCAGGTGCCAGAGCAGCCGTTTTCGCGGCGAGCTTCTCGGAAGACTCTGTCTGGAAATGCAGCCGGTAGCCGAAAGTCGAGCTGTCCATCTGCTCGCGCATTGCGGAGAGAACCGCGGGGTTGGAGTGGCCAATGTTGCTGACCATCGCACCTGAAGAGCCATCAATATAACGCTGGCCATTCTTGCCCCACATATAGATGCCTTCGGCTCTCTCAAGCACGGGACGGGGCGATTTGGTTTGATAGAACAGGTTGCTCATGATCAAGACGCTTTCAGCGGTTCAGGTGCTTGCGCAGGAAGTTCCGGGTGCGCTCCTGCTGCGGGTTCTGGAAGATCACCGAAGGCGGGCCCTCTTCGACAACCACACCCTGATCCATGAAGATAACGCGGTCACAAACCGAGGCGGCAAAGTCCATTTCGTGGGTGACGATGATCATCGTCATGTGTTCTTCAGCCAGTTGTTTCATCACGAGGTTAACCTCTTCAACAAGCTCGGGGTCAAGCGCTGAGGTTGCCTCGTCAAACAGCATCACCTTCGGCTTCATCGCCAACGCCCGCGCAATGGCCACGCGCTGCTTTTGGCCGCCTGACAGCCGCGAGGGGAATTCGTCGATCTTCTCGGACAGGCCGACCTTGGCAAGCTGCTCCTCGGCTAGCTTGTTGGCGTCGGCTTCCGACATCCCCTTCAGCAGGCGCGGCGCAAGTGTGATGTTGCCGCGCACAGTAAGATGTGGGAACAGGTTGAAGTGCTGAAACACCATGCCGATGTTTTGGCGCACTTGATTAACATGCGCTTCATATTGGCGGTGCGGTAGTGTCTTGTTGATCTGCACACCCTCAAGCCAGACTTCGCCGGATGTGAGCGGATCAAGCTCGTTGATCGCGCGCAGCAGCGTTGACTTGCCAGAGCCTGACGGGCCGATGATGGCGACAATCTGGCCGCGATCGACTGTAAGGTTGATATCTTTGAGAACTTCAAGTGAGCCAAAGCTCTTGGCGGCGTTCTTGATGGTGACGAAAGCTTGTTCGGTCATGTGGTTTCTTTCGGTCTCAGCGCGAAGCGGCAATGCGGCGTTCCAGACGGCGTAGGCCCGCCTCTAGCGCAAGGTTGATAATGTAGTAGCAAAATGCTGCTGCGAGGTAGAACTCGAAAGGCCGATAGGTGCGGCTGATAGCCTGTTGTGCGGTCAACGTCAGCTCGGCGACACCGATAACCGACACCAGCGCGCTGTCCTTCAAGAGCGCGATCATGTTATTGCCCATCGGCGGAATCACGGCCCGCACAGCTTGCGGAATCACAATCCTTCGCAGGGTTTGCCCGCGTGACAGGCCCAGCGTGCGCGCACCTTCGTATTGGCCTTTATCGACGGCAAGAATAGACGCCTGAATCAGCTCCGAGTTATACACCGCAAAGTGCAGGCCCAGCCCGATCACGCCCGCAACAAACGCGGGCAGGTCGATGCCGATCTGGATCAGCCCGAAGTAGATGAGAAACAGCTGCAACAAGAGCGGCGTGCCCATGAACAGGAAAGCAAACGCGCGAAACGGCCAGCGCAAGACCCAATGCCCGTAGAGCGCGATGACGGCAAAGACGATACCACCAAAAAAACTAAGGAAACCTGCGCTGATCGTGATTGCAATTGTCCAGCCCATACCGAGCAAAAGCATGCCGAAATAGTCAGGGACAACCGTGAAATCAAGTCCCATGGCAGCCTCCTATCTGGGCGGATATGGAGATGTAAGTTCTCATGATATCCGCGCCCTTCGGTCAAGCCAGTTGATGCCGAGGCCCACTGCATAGATGAACGCCATGTAGAGAATGCCAGCCAGCAAGAACATCTCGAACGGCTTGTATGTCGAGCCGATAAAACGTTGCGCTGTCTGCGTAAGCTCGACCACCGAGATTGGCGCGAGCAGGGCTGTGCCCTTGATCAGCGCGTTGATGTTCACGCCCAAAGGCCGGATCATCATGCGCGACGCCTGTGGCAGTACGACCTTGCGCATCGTCTCCCATTTACTCATGCCAAGGGTGCGCGCGGCTTCTGTCTGGCCCTTGTCGACGGACAGGATAGCGCCGCGGATTGTCTCTGTCATATAGGCGCCAATGTTTACGCCCAGGGCGATGGTGCCCGCCGCGAAGGCATCCAGGTTGATGCCGACCTGTGGGCCGCCGAAGTAGAGGATGAAAACCTGAATAAGTGCAGGCGTGCCGCGAAACAGGCTGACATATGTGGCAGCAATCCAGCGCAGCGGTGCCAGCCGTGACAGGCGCATTGTCGCGCCCAGTGCGCCGCAGGCGAGACCAAGAATGCAGGTTAAAACCGACAGTTGCACCGTGACAAGAGCCGCCTCCAGAAAGAACGGATAGACGCGCAGGATAAGATCAATATCCAAGGGGAAACTCCGGGTAAATCACATCGGATGCAAGGGGCCGGTGTCTGTCCTGCCGGAGCAACCGGCAGGACAGACAATCAGCTTAACGGATGTCGCCTCCAACCCATTCGTTGGCAAGCTTCAGGTAGGTTCCGTCTTCCATCATGTCGTCGAGCGCCTTTTGCATCGCGGCAGCCAGCTCCGGGTTGTTCTCGCGAATGGCGATACCGGCGGGAAAGGCCTCCGCATCCGGCGCGGGGATCTCCGCCAGATCATACTGACCAGCCTTCATCGCCAGCAGAACAGGGATCGAGTCATTCACGATCACATCGACGCGGCCATTGGTCAGCTCGAGCAGCAGCTCGGGCAGGCCCTTGTAGGTTTTCACATTGTAGCCTTGGTCACGCGCCCACTGGTCGTGTGTTTCGCCAAGTGTGAGGCCCACTCTGACATCCTCGTCATCAAGCTGCTCAAGCGTTGTGATCTCCGAACCGGCGACGGTAAAAAACGCGCGCTTGGTGTTGTAGTAAGGGCCAACGAAGTCGATGACTTTGTCACGCTCCTCGGTGATCGACATCGAGCCGACAACAGCGTCAAATTTGTTGGCGATCAGGCCGCCGATAATGCCATCCCATGCGGTTGTGATGATCTCTGTTTCAAGGCCCATACGCATGGCGATCTCAGTGCCAATGGCGGGGTCAAAGCCGACAACCTCGTTGCTTTCGTTGACGAAGTTGAAGGGCGGGTACTGGCCCGTCATCGCAATCCGCAGAACACCGCGCTCTTTGATCTCGGCGAGTTCATCCGCACTGGCCGCCATCGGTGCGAGGCCCAGGCCCATCGTCGCGACGGCCCCCATCAAGACACTTCGGCGCAAAATTCTCATTGAGTTTTTCATGTTTGTTTCCCTGTCGTTGTCCGTGCCTTCTTCCGACCACGCAAACTGAGTCGCAGTCAGGAGACACTATCAAGCAAAGGTTGCGTTGCATTTATCCATAGGGCAAATAGATAATGTAAATCTCAAAAATAGATTGAAACTATGCTTAAACCCTATGAACAACGCTTCCCCTGGAATCTGGACTGGAACCTTTTGCGCACATTTATCGTCGTTGTCGATGAGGGCGGCATCACACCGGCGGCACATTTTTTGGGTTTAAAGCAGCCGACGATCAGCGCCGCCTTGAAGCGATTGGAGGACATCTCGGGGCGCAAGCTGGTCAACCGCTCGCCCAAGCACTTCAGTGTGACGCCCTGGGGTAAAGTTCTTTATACCGAGGCCAGCTCGATCTTTGGAACATTGGCTCAGTTGCCTGATTTGTTGGGTAGTGTCGAAGAAGAGGTGACCGGCCAAATAAGCTTCGCTGTAGCAAGCCACGTTGTGTCACCCCATTTTGACGCTGTGCTAGAGCGGTTCAACGCACTCTATCCAAACGCAAACTATACCATATCGACGATGGACAGCGACGAAGTCATAGCTCACTTGCTCCAAAATCGGGTGTCCTTTGGGGTGTGTCTGTTTACTGAAAAGCCCGCAGCCCTTGAAGCTAGAGTGCTCTATCGCGAGTATTTTGGCCTCTTTTGTGGCCCTTCACACGGGCTGTTCGGGCGAGAAAACATAAGTGTTTCCGAGCTGAAGAACGAGAATGTCGTATCCTTCCAAACCGATGAATTGGCCGGGCCCCTGTCTAGTGTCGCCCATATGCGCAAACGCCTGGGCATGAGGTCTACCCCGAAAGGGTTGTCGTCGAACCTTCCCGAGGTGCGCCGCATGATTGTCGCCAATATCGGAATCGGCGCTCTTCCGGTGCATGTCGCGAACAGAGATGTGCAATCAGGCTTACTTTGGCAGGTTCCTCCCTACAAGTCGTTGCCGATTGTGGATATTCACCTGCTAACCAACTCGAAGCGCAGCTTGAACAGCGCAGAGCGCACACTGATTTCGATGTTGAATGACGAGCTTGATACCCTACCTATTTCAGAGCGCACCTACAAAGCCTAGGTGTTTGATCCCATGGTTTGATGGAGCGATCTATTCTTTGGAATGGAAGGAAGCATTATGGGACAAGTTCGTCATGGGAGCGCCACGACCACGCACGCCGTCAGAGCAGCAATACAGCGATCGCAAGTTACGAACGCGGCGCTAAGCCGGGAACTTGGGATCAATGTCAAAACGGTTGCCAAGTGGCGCAAGCGCGAGACGCTGGAAGATCGGAAGACTGGGCCAACTGAACCCCGTTCCACGGTTCTGAGCGCGAGTGAGGAAACGATGGTCGTGGCTTTCAGGCGTCATACGCTGCCTCCGCTTGATGATTGCCTCTATGCCTTACTACCGTCGACCCCACATCCATTGGCTGGCAGGCGAATGAAACATTCGCCGAGAAGCTGACGCGCTCTGCCTTGCATCGCTGTTTGCAACGGCATGCCATCTCTCGACTGCCAGACATGGAGGGCGACAAGCCAAAGCGGCAAAAGTTCAAACGCTATCCAATCGGGTATTTTCATATCGACATCGCGGAGCTTCGTACCAACGAAGGCAAGCTCTATCTCTTTGTAGCCATTGATCGAACCAGCAAGTTTGCCGTCGCGCAGCTGGTCGACAAAGCAAACCGCAAGACGGCCTGGGAGTTTCTAGGGGCTGTATTGGAAGCCGTGCCCTACAAAATCCACACCACACTGACGGACAACGGCATCCAGTTCTGTGAGCAGCCACGCAACTGCAACACACCCTATTCCCGGCCCATGCGGTTCGACATGATCTGCGCCGCAAATGGCATTGAACATCGTTTAACAAAGCCAAACCACCCTTGGACAAATGGGCAAGTTGAACGCATGAACCGCACCATCAAGGACGCGACCGTCAAGCGGTATCATTACAATAGCCATGATCAACTCCGCACGCATCTCAGCGCTTTCCTTGATGCTTACAACTACGCGCGCCGCCTCAAGACGCTCAGCGGCCTCACACCTTACGAGTACATCTGCAAAATCTGGACATCCGAGCCAGATCGATTCATCCTAAATCCGATCCACCGGATGCCGGGATTGAACACCTAGGCAATGCACCGCCGGGCAGTGATCGAACGCATGTTTGTCAGGCTCAAAGACTGGCGACGCGTCTCAACACGCTATGATCGATGCCCCAAGGTCTTCCTGTCGGCAATCGCTCTCGCAGCAATCGTCATAGTTTGGTTAAGAGACCTGACCCTACGGGTGATCGCCAGCCTCGCCGTCTTTCGGTTTGGAAATTGCATATTTGACAAGCCCTAAGCGTTCGACACAATAATCGCAGACACAACGAGCGACCAGCCGATAAACCAAACCTTGCTGAAACAGTCCCCTTTACAGTGCTCGTGGCATTGCTTGTGCTATACGGTATTGGTCAATACCATGCGTCAGCATGAAATGGTTTTTGTGTTTTCTGCTATCGCTGTCATCTGCCGCGTACGCAAATGATGATCCTTTCTCCGGATGGGCCGACCAAATGGACCCCAGCGGGCAAAGCGATCCGGCAACCAAAGGTGGGTATCGACTCGGTCCGAACAATTCCATGAGTGTTTTGCTTTGCTCATCAACTTCGCAGTGGTTGTCCGTCCAGATTGCGTTTCTGAGTGGCGCGCCATCTGATTTCATACCTGAGACAGCCTTCATAAGACTTGGCGACGTGGACTATGTACTGCCATGGGTCGCGTTTAACGAGAGCGCGGACATCGGTGCGATTGCCCTTGCGTTCAGCCCAGCGGACACTCGCCGATCGCCACGCTGGGATGGGCAGGAGGGCTTCATCTCGGCCCTCAGGGCTGGTGCGGATATGAAGGTGATGGTTGCAACATCACCCGACCGTTCAGATGCGCGCGAAGTGTTTCGCATCCCAGGTGAACCCGGCGCCAAGACCTTTAAGGATCTCGCTCAAACCTGCGGCAGCGGGGCGTCAGATCTCACACCCACCCCCAAGCCACAGGCCGCTCGTACCGCCCTATGGGTCACCGAATTCGATCCCGGTGAAAATGGTGGGCAAGAAATTTTAGGAGGGTATTGGCAGGGATCGACCGGCAACAGGGTATCGCTGAGTTGCTCCGAAACGTCGCAATCGCTGGCACTCCGGCTGGACTTCTACCAAATCATTCCTGTTAAATCCAACCTTGATACCGTCTTTCTCCGCGTCGACGGGCTGGACTATCTGCTGCCCTGGACCCTGCAAAAGAACTCGAGCACAAGTCTCAGCTATGTTTTTGCACCTAGCGGTCCAAATCAATCCACACGCTGGCATGGGCAGGAAGGTCTACTTACAGCAATCAAGCAGGGCGCGACAATTCAGGTCCTGGCTGCGCGCGCGGCTGATCGGACAGATGCACGCCATCTGTTTGAGACCTCGCCCGACCCAGGTGCCGAAACCTTCGAAATTCTCGACCGGACTTGCGGACGGGCCGAGCCGGCGTTGGAAGCAGCAATACCAAGCAGGACGAAGCTACCGACCAGTTGGAGCGTTGTCGCTCGCTCAGAGATGTCACCCCGGCCAACAGCGATGTCGACAACAGTTGACACCGTGGGTCGTATGGTGACCGTTGGCATCATGTGCGACGGCAATGGTAGCCCGTTGATCCGGGCCAAGGTGTCTAACAGTGGACCGCCGCCACAAGGAACATACCCGTTGACCGCAGATGTAGATGGACGGCAATTTGCGATGACTTGGTCGGGCTCTGGCAATTTCGTTCAATCCACCCCGAACCCCGAGTTGCTCAGTGCAATGCAGCGCGGGCAGCGGGTCAGTTTCATCGTCGATGCCCAGGTCAGCGCAACCTTCAGCCTCAATGGGTCTCGCGTGGCCCTTGATCAGGCGCTTTCAAGGTGCTTTTCGACCCTGCCAGCCCGACGTTCCGATGGCCTTGCTGCCGTCGAAGCACTGAAGGCCAACTTGCGCGCCGAGGTCGATGCGATGTGTGTCGCATCAGGTGCATCTGAAGCAATATTAAATGCAGGTGCATTTCAGGAAACCTTGCGGATGTCGAACCCACTGCCGGATGTGGTTCTCGATTTCAGCTTTGTTTCCTGCAATAGCGGTACGGGCGCTGGTGCCGTTCAATGTAACGCTTCGGGCTGTCTGCACAGGCGATACTTGCCGGGCGAGGCAGGCTACTTCCTGAACGATGAATACCGCCAATAACGGTCTTGTTGCGGGGGTCATCCCTCGGTTGATATCGTGGTGGTCCGTTAAACTTTGCGCTCCTGCGAAATGAGCTTGATAGATACGATCTAAAAGGACATGTTATGATCCTCGATATTAACGTTGCTTTAGCCTACAGTGTTGAGCAACCCGTTGACCTGATCCTGCAGATACAGGCACCGAGCTTCGCGGATCAGCGAGTCTTGTCGGATGCAATAGACTTCGGATCGCCGGAACACGTGGGTCGGATGGCTGGTGAAGCCGGACTGGGCGGACGAATTCTAATCCGAACAGCGGAGGATTTTCGGTGTAACTATTCGGCCCGTGTCGATGTCGACCGGCCTGAGTTGAATCTTGCGCAACTTGGTGCTGTGTCACCTCACCTACTGCCGAGTGATGCGGTGAGGTATCTGATGCCCTCCCGCTATTGCCAATCCGATGAACTGCAGAGCTTTGTCGCTGCGGAGTTTGGTCATTTGGACGGCGGCCAACGCATCGCTGCAATCCGCGATTGGGTGTTCCAACATTATCGGTATGTTCCTGGCTCCAGTAACGCACAAACAACCGCCATCGATACATTTGTGCAGCGGCAGGGTGTCTGTCGAGACTTTGCACATGTCTTGATCGCCCTCGCACGGGCATCGGCAATCCCCGCGCGGTTCGCAAGTGTCTATGCCCCGAACGTGACACCGCAAGACTTCCATGCCGTCGCGGAAGTCTTTCTTGATGGGACCTGGCACCTTGTCGACGCTACGGGCATGGCGAGCGCAGATGAAATTGTTCGTATTGGCGTCGGTATGGATGCTGCAGAAGTTCCATTCTTGAGCAGCTTCGGACCGATGACGCTAATCGCTCAGAGTGTTTCGGTCTCGCAGGGGGCACCCTCTACATCCGACGCTAACGACGGTCTAGGACGATCATGAGCGTTTTCGATACTTGTGGGGAGGTGTCGTCAGGTTAACTCCCCGGCATTGTAAGTTGGCATGCCGATGGTTGATCAAGTGGCATGTGCCGCGGCTTTCAAAGCCTCGGATGGTGAGAGCGGAACAACGGCGGGCTGGTACGGAGAAGGAATTACGGGTTGCGACCTGCATTAAAACGAAGTCCTGCATTCCTCGCTCTCTATTTCGGAAAGGCAATTGGCTGTTCTTTGCTCGGTTATTGAAGCTCTTGTGGGACCAATGATCAAGGCCGGGAGCCCCCTCACGTTTGGCGGTACCATAGGAGCACAGTTTGTTCGTAAAGAGTTGGTCCTAGATTTTCGACCAATTTTCCGCCGGTCTAAGCTATTGCATTGGTTTCATGTCAGGCGGCTGCCTTCAGGTTGTCGCTATGGATATCATATGCCTTGGCCGGCGTCAGCAAGCCGTGGAATGAGTGTGGGCGTTCTCCGTTGTAGTGGGTTAGCCGGTTGCCGATCGCGTTGCGGGCCTCGGAGCTGAGCAGCCCCACTTGAGTGGTCCAATTTGAAAGTTAGTGCACCATAAGCCTTTGGGTCATTGGCCGGTGTCAAGCGCTCGGTAAGGGTCTATAAGCTCCCGCCGCAAAGGTGCTGGGCGCCACGATCCCGCGCTGCCGCTTCACGCGCAATGCGCTGGCCTGCGTCGGCAAAGAGCACCGGCCCATCGTTACAGCGGCCCTCAGGACGGCCTTTGATCAGAACACACTGGCAGACTCAAAGGCACATTGGGCGTAGCTGTTTGAAACCTTCCAGCCGCGTCATCCCAAGCTCGCTGAACTGATGCTGCGCGCCGAAGACGATGTATTGGCCTACAAGACTTTTCCGCAGGCTCACTGGCAGCAAATCCACTCGACCAATCCCTTGGAGCGATTGAACAAGGAGATCAAGCGCCGCACCAATGTCGTCTGCGTCTTTCCCAAAGAACAAGCCATAACACGCCTCG
Organism: Sedimentitalea sp.; assembly: GCF_039973035.1. NCBI lineage: Bacteria > Pseudomonadati > Pseudomonadota > Alphaproteobacteria > Rhodobacterales > Paracoccaceae > Sedimentitalea > Sedimentitalea sp. The sequence goes on along the minus strand of NZ_JBDWLR010000001.1, from coordinate 26,609 downwards.
TCGGGGCGCTTATGTTGGAGCAGAATGACGAGTGGGCAGTCACACGCCGCTACATGACGCTGGAAACAGTGGCCACCATCTGCGAGGATACGACCATGGACCCGGCGAAAATCGCCGCCCTGTAAACCGGCTCAAATCCCAGCCGGAAAACAATTCACACCACGCCCCGGGACACTATCGTTGTCTAGAAATGAGGTTATCTCTCCCGAGGTATGAACACTCATCCCAGCGATGCGGTGTGGAACAAAAAAATTGGGCGCAAGGTCCCCCTTGCGCCCGGCACTTGCTAAAATCGTTCATGAACACCTTCGCTCAATTACGAAGAAATCGTTACCGTCACCACTCACCTATTCCGTACTCGTTGTCAGGATCATCGTTACAATACCCAAGTATTGCCACAGCTTGCCTTGGGGCTCTGTAAACATGCTCACACAAGGTGGAATTAATATGGAATTTTCTGGATTAATTGTGGCACCCACCTTCGAGCCCGGTGGTGTCGAACCGCCGCCCGCTCGTTGTGACATCAGCGATATCGTTAGAATATATGACGCTCCTCAAGCGCGCGGTGGATGTCACCGAGCATTTGTGCTCCATCGAAAAATCTGACCTTATTTTGATGTAATTGATATCTGTGTCGAATTCCGAGGCTGCGATCGCCGCGCTTACAGGGTTAAGCCGCAAGTATACATATTTGCCTTGCTCCCTTGCCGGTGAGCGAGGGATCAAGCAAAAGATCAACGGGAACGAAGGCGGCGATATGCGGATAGAAACTGCCCTACTGGCCTTAAAGGCAGAAAAAACAAGGAACAGTACAGATGACCGTAAGAGCAGCAGTTATCGGCCTCGGTATCATGGGGCGAAGGATGTTGGAGCATATGGCGAAGCACCCGGGATACGAGCCGGTCGCGGTTTGGGATCCTGATCCGGATGCATGCCGGAAGGCCCACGCGATCGCTCAAGGCGCCGAGATCACGACCTCGGCAGAGGATGCCATTGCCGCTGCGGATGTCGTTTATCTTGCTTGCCCTCCGGGGCCGCGCAAAGCGTATGCGCTGGCCGCTGCATCTGCGGGCAAGGCAGTTTTTCTGGAAAAACCTCTTGGCATCGATGTCCGTGAAAGTGAGGGGCTTGTCGCTGGACTGAAGGACAGCGGGGTTCCCGCTGCGGTCAATTTCACTCAGGCAGCAGGCGCAGCGCTGACGGATGTGTCGAGGGCTGCTCACGCGGGCGGATTGGGTGAACTTGTCGGAGCGGATATCGTTGTAACCTACGCGTCCTGGCCGCGGGAATGGCAAAAGGCAGCCGATTGGTTGAGGTTCCGCGACGAAGGAGGGATGACTCGGGAGGTGATTTCCCATTTCCTGTTTTTCTCGGAGCGCATCCTTGGTCCGCTTTCCGTGGTTTGGGCACGCCCATCCTACCCGATAGTGTCCGATCTTTGTGAAACCCATATGTTGGCCCGGTTGGAAAACGCCGATGGGATTCCAGTGTCCATCATGGCCAGCGTTGGTGGTGCCCAGCCGGATCGGCAGGAACTGACCATAAAAGGCACTTTGGCCAGTCGGCGTATCACGGACTTCTATATTGATGCCAGTTCCGACGGAGGAGAATTCACTGAGCCGACACAGCGACCTTCGGACCCGCGTGGGTCCAGTCTCAAGGCGCAACTCGATGATCTCCTGCTCTGTATCGCGCGAATGCCAAACCGGCTTGCCACACCTGACGAGGCATTGCGGGTCCAGAAGCTCGTCGAGGCAATGCTGGTAGAGGAACACTAGCCACGGTTCCCGACCAAAGTTCCATTCTTACAATCTCAGAACCTTGTTGCATGAGTCGACCTTGAGGTGAGCGCGCCCTGACCGGGCCATCGAAACTGAACGGCCAGGTCGGTAAGGCGTCAATCTCAGTCGCTTGTTTTGAGCATCGCTTCCGCCAGTTTCTTCTTGTCGGCTTCTGAGAGTTCAGGGCGGTCCACCTTGACCGTCAGCTTTTCGAGCGTGGCAGTCAGCTTGAACGGCGGCATGTAATCCGTGTCATTCACGCCTGTCAGAGTGTCCGACCCGATGTCAAAAGACTCGTCCCATTGCAGGATCATTGGCAGGGTCGTCTTCATTTCCTGCGTATGCACGTCTTTTCCATCCACCCGAAGCGTACCGGTGCCACCACGGCCTACGCCGCTGAAGTTGTTGAAGGCCAGCGTACCCGTGCCGAGACCATCATATTTGAAGTCGAACTCGACCACGTGCTTGCCCGGAGAGAGAGCATCCGGACCTTCCCACTTGATCCGCTCCAGATCGACCATGTTCCACAGAAACACAGGCTTGCCTTTCAGCAGGTAGAAACCATAGCCTGCAAACCGGCCACCCGATGTCAGGATCATGCCCTCGGCCCCGCCTTCGGGCACGTCGATTTCTGCGGTGATCGTATAGGACGTGTTCAGCAACAGCGGCGAGTCGCCTTGCGGCAGACCGACCATCGGCTTGGTATAGACGAACTCTGTCCGGCCAGCGGTAATGTTCGGGCGTGGCGCGACCAGGCGGGCCTGAACTGACGCATCGAGAGGGAATACTTGATATGTCTTCGCCTCCGCGACGAACAGCGCTTTCATCTCTTTAACCTTATCGGGGTGATTTTCGGCGATGTCGGTGGTCTGGTTCATGTCCTTGCTTAGGTCATAGAGTTCCAGAACCTGGTTGTTCAGCGGATCCGCGTTTGCCGGGCCGGAAATCTCCCAAGGCGCGCGATTGACTTGCGTGCTGAGTAGCCAGCCCTCGTGATAAAGCGCCCATTGACCCAACATCTCGAAATACTGGGTCTTGTGGCGGCTCGGCTCGTCGGCATTGGCAGCATCGAAAGTATAGGCAAAGCTGGTGCCCTCAATCGGGGCTTGTTTAATGCCGTCCACCATTTCGGGCGCCGCAATACCGGTTACTTCAAGGATCGTCGGCACAACGTCGATCACATGCATGAACTGGTCGCGCCTTCCACCCTTGTCCTTGATACGGTCGGGCCAGGACACCACCATGTTCTGGCGCACACCACCAAGTCGTGAAGCGTTCTGCTTGAACCAGTCGAACGGTGTGTCAAAGGCCCAGGCCCAGCCAGCCGACATGTGGTTGTAGGTCGCTTCCGTTCCCCAGACGTCATACCATTTCATTTGGGTCTCGGCAGGGATCATATTCATACCGTTGAAAAACGCGACCTCGTTTGGTGTGCCCAGCGGGCCGCCCTCAGCACTCGTGCCGTTGTCACCGTTGATGTAGATAACCAGCGTGTTATCTAGTTTTCCGATGTCATCGATTGACTGAATGACGCGCCCGATTTCGTGATCGGAATAGGCGGCATAGGCGGCGAATACCTCAACCTGCTTGATAAACAGCTTCTTCTCGATATCGGTAAGTTCATCCCATGGTTTGATCTTGTCCGCCGGCCAAGAAGTGAGCCCAGCATCCGCGGGAACAAGGCCCGCCTTTTTCTGGTTCTCGAAGATCGTCTGGCGCAGCGCCTCGTACCCATCATCAACGAGGTTCATCGCCTCGATCTTGTCGACCCATTCCTTTGTCGGGTGGTGCGGTGCGTGGTTTGCACCCGGCGCGTATTTCACAAAGAACGGTTTGGTCGGGCTGATCTGGTGCAGATTGGTAATATGCTCGATCGCATCATCGGCCATGCCCGTGACCAGGTTCCATTCGCCTTCAGCTTCGTTGAATGGATAGATCTGCGTGGTATTGCGGAACAGGTTCGGCTGCCACTGGTTGGCATCGCCGCCAACGAAGCCATAGAAATACTCAAAGCCCATACCCTGCGGCCACTGGTCGAACGGTCCGGCCTGACTGGCCTGGAAGGCAGGCGTGTTGTGATCCTTGCCGAACCACGAAGTGGCATAGCCGTTGTCGAGCAGAATCCGTCCGATCGTCGCCTTGTCCTCGGCGATGATGCTGTCATAGCCGGGAAAGCCTGTGGACTGCTCCGAGATTACGCCAAAACCCGCAGAATGGTGATTGCGACCGGTGATCAAGGCCGCGCGGGTAGGCGAGCAAAGTGCTGTCGAGTGGATCTGTGTGTAACTCAGCCCTTCGCTTGCCAACCTGTCCATAGCTGGCGACGGGATGACCCCGCCAAAGGTGCTGGGCACAGCGAATCCTGAGTCGTCGGTGATGATCAACAGGATGTTGGGAGCTCCCTCAGGCGGCGCGATGGTGGGTGCCCACCAGGGGGTGGACGATAGCGCGTCGTTCTTGATCACGCCTCCGAATTCCATCGGCGGCGCTGGCAACTGGTTGCCAGCAATCGGCGCAGTCGCGTTGGGTGATCCGGTCTGCGCCTGCTGTGCAGCAAGCGGTGGCCCGGCGGCCATCAGGCCGACGAGCAGAGTCGCTTGGTAAAAGCGTGGTTTTTGCATTATCAATCCTCTCGGTTGGCAGTGGTCTTGAACTTGGCAGGAGAGAAACCCTCGCGGTTCCCCTACTGATGGATGAAGGTCTAAAAGCGATAAGTCGCACCGAAGATCGGTCCCGACTGTGTGAACGAAAAGCTGCCGGTTGCCGTTGCGTGATCGAAGGTAATGTAGCGATACCCACCGCGCAGAACCCAGTTGTCGTTCAGTTCGTAGTCCGCTGTCAGCAACGCCTGCCAGGTTTCTTCACCACTCTCGAAGCCGCCATAATCAAAGAAGGCGGTGCCCGCCCAGCGATCCGAGAATTGGAGTTGTGCCCGCAGACCGATGACCGGATTGATCCAGCTCTCATCTACTGAAGCGATCACCCCCGGCGGCACTGGTTGCAGTGACATGGTGGATTTTGCATCGAACCACCGAAACCCTGCCGCGAGATCGATCTGAACTGTCGGTTCATCATAAACCCGATAGGCCGCGTAGCCATTGAGAATCTGAGTCGTTACCGCCGTGTCCACATTGCTGAACGACGGGTTTGGAGGCGGGCTGCTGAAGGAAAGATCCGTGTACATGTAGTCGAGGAAAAAGCTCCAGCGACCATTGCTCGCACCGACCGCGCCCATGAAGGCCAAATCCAGATTGGACAGCGCATCGCTGAAGCTTAATCTTCCGTCAAGAGTTTGAACCGGCGTCGAAATCGACGTAGTCGTTTCCGGCATGAAAAGGTAGATCGTTCCTTCATAGTCCCAATCGTTCTGCTGGGCCAATACTGGCGCACCGCCCGCCGCAAGTGCGAACAATCCGACGGCGGCGCAAAATAGGGATTTCATCTGGGTTGCTCCTTGTATGGGCGCGATCAGAGTTCTGGCCTTGAAACGCGCGTTGTATCGAATGCATCATCCCGCCGCCCGGGGCGGTGAAATAGAAGCATGCCCACTCTCAGGGCGTCCGCGCTTGATCTAGATCATTAACACGCTGCCGCATTTGACTTTCGGCGCCAGAATCTCTTATGCTGCTCGACCATTCTTGCGGTGAGCCGCCTACCGGACAGGAGATACCCGTGACGCAGGCAATACCCATCATTCGCGCAGCCTCAATCGCGCCCATGGTGCGATGGATGCTTGAGCAGGATATGGACGCAAGGGCGGCGTTGTCAGCGGTATCTTTGGATCTTTATCCAACCGATGACCCATTGGCTGTCATCCCGCTGCGCGCAGTCGTAATGCTTTTGAGGGAAATTGCACAATCCGCCGGTCCTGATGTTCCCTATCGAATTGTTGGAAGCAGAGGCTTTTACGAACTGGGGTTATTGGGAAATTCCGCGCGCGATGCAAAAACCCCTCGTGAGGTGTTCGAATGTGCCGTTGCCGCGATGCCGCTCCACTGTTCGCACGAGTTCCTTGCATTGAAGCGAAGCCCAGATGAATTGACGGTCAATTACGGGCTGCAACTCAACCTGCCAGACGCGGAAAGTATCCACTTTGTGCAGCAGTATGTTTGCGCAATGGTCGACATGGTTTTTGCAATGACTGGCCGCCGACGACCGTATTTTACGCGAGTAGAGATGGTACCACATCCAATACTGGGGTTTTCGCATTTACACTCGCAACTCGGATTGGTCGTGTCGGCGGGGCCGAGAAGGATATTGGAAATCGCGGCACCATGCGAACTCGTTGACTGTCCTCTGACTACGAAGGATAGCGATCAGTTTCTGAACACAGAGCTAGCCGCACTGCACCCCTTGCGCACCGATCAGGCCATTTCGGGCAGCATCGCGGAACTGGTCGGCAGCATGATGAGGCGAACCAAACCCACAATCGTCGAAATTGCAAGAACAGTTGGCATCCGCCGACGCACATTGCAACGTCAACTTGCCGCCGAAGGCAAGAGCTTTTCGAAAATTGTCGACACTGCGCGCAGGGACGCTGCGATTGCTGCCTTGGCTGCGGCCGACACCTCTCTTGGCGACCTGTCGTTCCAACTGGGCTATGCGCGACAGGAGACGCTCACCCGTGCCGTCCGCAGGTGGACGGGCCAAACACCAAGTGGAATTGCGACAGCTTCAGCTAAAATAGACGACTGACAAACCCCGCTTGAGTCGTTCAATTTGGACGCTAGTTCAAATTGGCCTTGCTTTATCGGTACAGTGATCTCTGGAGCAGGCTGACGGTATCGTCTCACCGCCACATCATACCGCCAGGCCCAATCCGATGCCTTCGATCTTTGGAGCATCCCTCATCCGCCTGAGGGGTTCTGTTACAGCACCAGGCCAAGCCAGGCGGCGAACGCTTGATCGCCGACATGATCGAGCTGACACGTTAGTACGGTCGATATGGCTACCGTCGGGTTGCCGTTTTGTTGAGAGATACTGGCTGGCAGGTCAACGACAAGCGTGTCGAACGGCTATGGCGACGTGAGGGGCTTAAAGTGCCGATGAAACAACCGAAGAAGGGGCGGCTGTGGCTGAACCCCTCTCGGGACATTGCTGTGCAATGCCCTGCCGGGCAGTGGATGGGTCGTGCGTCCGGCTGCGCCCTGGGTATCGTAATCACGTCTGGTCGTACGACTTCGTACACCACCGGACAGACGATGGTAGGGCATTCAGAGCACTGAACATTCTGGATGAGCACAGCAGGGAATGCCCCCTCTCAGCGATGCAAGCATCGCCTGCCGGGCGTCGGGACGATCCGGGTGAAGCGAAAGCTAAACTCGACTGAGGTCATCGACGCTCTGACAGACCTATTTATCCTACGCGGTGTTCCAGCCTACATCAGGTCGGACAATGGCCCAGAGTTCATTGCTGAGGCCGTCAGGGACTGGATCAAAGCGGTTGGGGCCAAGACCGCATACATCGAGCCCGGATCACCTTGGGAGAACGGGTATTGCGAAAGCTTCAACGGGCGGATGCGGGATGAGCTATTGAACGGCGAAATCTTCTACTCGCTCCGTGAGGCACAAATCATCATCGAAAGATGGAGGAACCATTACAACACCAAACGACCCCATAGTGCTCTGGGCTACCGCCCACCTGCGCCAGAGGCCATCGTTCAGATGGACCAAAGGCCATTCATGCACTAACTCTCAATTTGGACCACTCAAGTGGGGCTGTTCAGCCGGATGTGCTCGTTTGCGATGAACCGGTTGCGTCGCTTGATGTTTCGATTCAGGCGCAAATCACAAACCTCTTTCTGGAACTGACTGAGGGTCTCGACGTGACCAGTGTGTTCATCAGCCACGACTTGTCAGTGGTGCAACATGCCAGCGACCGGGTTGCCGTGATGTATCTGGGGCGGATTGTGGAACTTGGGGCTGTGGCGCAGGTTTTTCAACGGCCCGCTCACCCCTATACCACCGCCCTGTTTGGAAGCGTACCCAAGTTGGTGTTGGATGCAGATGAATTGGTGCGGTTTGACACCATTGATGGCGAGGTGCCATCGCCCCTGTCGCCGACTTACGGATGCTACTATCATCCACGCTGTCCTTTAGCGACAGAAACCTGTCGTATGACACAACCGGAAGCGACCGCAGTTTCCGAATTAAGGACTGTCGCCTGTCACAACTTTGAGAGGCAATTTGCTGCTGCCCAAAACTGAGCGTTCTGGTGAAGACGGGCCGACGTCCTGCGCATAACCCGAGAGCTCCTGCCGATGGTGCAAGTTGTACGCGATCAGTGATCTGAGCACGGCTCTCGCGGCATTTTCGCGACCTCACGCTAGCTCATGTTAAAGCGGACGCACAGCCAGACTGCGTCAGCGATGATCTCGGGCGGAAAGCGGCTGCGTTTCTAGTTATCAAAGGCTTGATTATCCTCAGCGGCGACACTGATACCAGCACACCAACATCCACCGCCGACCTGACGGAACAACAGCGCCTCAAGCGCTTTGCCTAGCCGTGTGATCTCGTCGCTCTTGCTGTTTTGGCGCAAAACCGTTTCGCGCTAAACAGGGCATGTTGCTCGGTCGGTAAGCCGTCCAGCTCTTTAAGGGGTTCCCGCCTTGTGCCACTGCTGCGGCTTGCAATCATCGCGTGGCTAAATGGATTCCATTTAACTGAGCCCCAGCCTTACATTCCGAACGGTAATATACATGGTATCTTATATCAATTGATGGGCGATCTTTTACGGTGGTATGAACATGTCACTTTCGCGGCAAACAATGAGAGGCGGCCCCTTGATGGACTATCCCGAACTGAGTCTCTTCATAGGTGGCGAATGGCGAAAAACCGCAGAGACAATCCCGGTCATCAATCCTGCCGATGAAACCGTCGTTGGTGCCCTGCCAGTCGCTCGTACTGCGGACATGGATGATGCACTGGACGCTGCGGCGATAGGATTGCGTGTCTGGAGCCGGACAGCGCCGCGTGAACGCAGTGCAATCATTACACGTGCCGCCCGTCTTATGCAGGATCGCATCGATCAAATCGCCTATTCCAATACGCTCGAGATTGGCAAGCCACTCGGCCAAAGCCGTTATGAAGTCAGCCGTGGTGGCGACATAATGGAATGGGACGCGGGGGAAGGGCAGCGCTTGTATGGTCGGGTCATTCCCGGCTCCACTGGCCTGCGAAACACGATGTTGCGCCAGCCGATTGGCACGGTCGCGGGCTTTTCAACTTGGAATTTCCCGGTCGCCACTGCGGTGCGGAAAATATCGGCGGCGTTGTCGGCGGGCTGTTCGCTGCTTCTCAAAGCACCAGAGGAAACGCCCGCAGGCGCCTTTCACATCGCGAAGGCCTTGCAGGATGCGGGCCTACCGGATGGAGTCCTGAACCTGATCTACGGGAAACCGGCAGAAATATCCGGGCACCTGATCCCGCAGGAACAGATCAGGCTGGTTGCCTTTACAGGATCCACCGAAGTCGGGCGGCATCTGACGAAACTTGCCGCAGAGCATATGAAACCTGTGGTTATGGAACTTGGTGGCCACGCGCCGGTCATTGTTTGTGGCGACGTTGATCCGGTAAAGGTTGCTTTGCTGGGTGCGACGCGGAAATATCGTAACTCCGGGCAGGTCTGCACCTCTCCGACACGCTTCTATGTCGCCGAAGGAAATTTCTCGACCTTCGCAGACGAATTCGTCGCCAAGGCGAAGGCGACGACAGTTGGCAACGGGTTTGCAGAGGGTATCGAGATGGGACCGCTCGCGAATGACAGGCGCCTTGATGCGATGACAGCGCTTGTCGAGGATGCCGTTTCACAGGGTGCCGAACTTTGCGCGGGTGGGCGCAGGATCGGAAACAAGGGCTATTTCTTTGAACCGACCGTGCTTGCGAACGTTCCGGATAGCGCAAAAATCATGACAGAAGAGCCCTTTGGCCCGATCGCGGTTCTGAACCCGATCAACTCGCTTGAGGACGGATTAGCAAAGGCGAACCATTCGCCGTTCGGGTTGGCCGCTTATGGGTTTACAAATTCGGCTGCAAATGTCGATCAGATGATGCGGGAATTGGAAGTCGGGCAGCTCTCGATCAACACCTTCGACACATCGATCCCGGAAACACCTTTTGGTGGCGTCAAATCAAGCGGCTATGGTCGCGAGGGCGGCGAGGAAGGTCTGCACAACTATTCCATCATCAAGAATGTGTCCTATCAGCCTGTCATCTGACGGTTTCGCTGTCCTTATATTACTTTTCGGGCGCAAATTGGCATCAGATTTCATTTTCCATAACCCAGCTGTGAGGCAAGTATAGGTTTGAAAGCTGAATCATGGAGTAGACTTCTCCCTGGCCGGGCTGCTTAGTAAACCGACGCTTGCAAAATGCGCCGGGGTGCCAAAAGCCCGCACTTCCGCACCGGAGAATACCCCCCTCCGGTGCGGACTTTTACGTAGGAAGCCGAGTATACGAGGATGTTCAGATGGAAATGATTGGTCGCCTTTTGACACGCACCATCAACGTGACCACATGGGTTGGGATGATCGCCATTCTGCTGATGATGGTACAGATCACTGTCGATGTTGCGGGCAAGTTTCTGTTCAACACACCGATTCCCGCCACAATATCGATGGTGTCCAGCTATTACATGGTGATTGCCGCCTTTGTACCGCTCGCGCTCGTTGAGACGCGCAATGGTCATATCACCGTCGAAGTTCTAACCGAGTTCTTTCCCATGCGGACACAGTATCATCTGTATTCGTGGACCTATCTTCTGTCGGCTGGAGTTTTTGGTGCTTTGGCCTATCGAAGCTGGGGCGAGGCGGGCAAGGCGCAAAACTCAGGAACCTTCATGGTCGAGCATGGCATTAAGATCATCACTTGGCCGTCCTACTACCTGCTTCCGATTGGCGCGGGGCTCATGACAGTTGTGCTGGTTTATCGATGGTTGGTCTACGTCACCGGCGCCAAGAGTGGTCTGGGTGAGAGCCCGACGATCGGCTAGGAAACAAGCGTCACCGGCGCGGGTCGGAGCTGTTCGATCTGCGCGTCAAAGTTGGCTTATCTCTTTCATCAAGGAAAATTGCTATGTCTGGTCGGCTGAAAGCACTGCATCCAAATGACTTGGACGCCGGGCAGCGCAAAACCTATGATGACATCTTTGCACGACGGGGCAGGGTCAGCGGGCTGTTCATGGCATGGCTGCGAAACCCGGAACTGGCCGAGCGAGCCCAGAAACTGGGAGCCTATTGCCGCTATGATTCAACTCTGTCGCCGATGCTGTCCGAGTTGGCGATCCTCGTCGTGGCCCGCCATTGGAAAGCACAGGCAGAGTGGGCAATACATGCGCCGATCGCAAAAAAAGAAGGGGTTCCGGCACACGCGATTGACTCCATTCTGGTGGGCTCTGATCCGCACCTGAGCGACCCGACCGCTCGAATTGTCTATGACTATGCGAGCGAATTGCTCCGCGAAACCCGGGTCAGCGATCAGACGCATACGCTTGCCATGCAGACGCTGGGCGAAAAGGGTGTCGTCGATCTGGTCGGGCTGCTTGGGTATTATGGTCTGGTTGCTTTGACATTGAACGCGTTTGAGGTTCCGGTTCCCCAAGGCAGCGACGTGCCGTTTGCAGAGTAAGTAAAAACTGACCCGGTGATCTGCTGTGACGCGCCGGTGTTGACTCAGGATCTGAACACCAGCCATGAAGTCCCTGAAATTGCAGAGCAATCAGACAGAGAGATATCCGCCATCAACCGGCACGGTGACGCCATTGACAAAGCTGGCTTCGGGCGAGCAGAGAAAGGCGACAACGGCACCAACTTCCTCGGGTCGTCCGTGGCGCTTTTGCGGGACATGGAACTGGATCCAGTCTTCGATCGCCTGATCTCCCTTGCCGCCCATCCCCTCAGTTTCGACGTAGCCGGGCGCGACAGCGTTGCAACGGATTCCATATTCGGCCAGTTCGCGGCACATAGATCGCGTGAACGCCCTGATGCCTCCCTTTGATGCGGTATAGGCCGAATGCCCAAAGCCGCTTGTAAAGGCGGTGACGGACGCGATGTTCACGATTGCCCCTTGTGTGTCCTTCAGGTCAGGCAAAACCGCATAAAGGGCATTGAACGAACCAGTGAGATTTACGTTGATGATCGCGTCCCAGTTCGGTGGAGAATTCGGGTCGCCGACGCGGTCGTATGCGACGATTCCCGCATTGTTCACGAGAATTGAAACAGGACCTTGTTCAGCGCGAATTTTCGCGGCCACGGCGGCACAGTCCTCTCGATCCGTCACATCAAGGGTGACGGCTGCGGCGTCAAACCCGTCGGAGCGCATACGCGCTGCTGCGGCTTCGGCACCAGGTCCTGCGATATCCGCGAGGATCACTTTGGCCCCGCGCGAGGCCAGACAGCGCGCCGCCGCCGCGCCAATTCCCTGAGCGCCGCCAGTAATGAGCGCGATCCGCCCTTTCAGATCAGTCATGTGGTTTCTCCGTGCTAAAGGTTGCCGTCCTTGGGTCTGTTGACCGGGCCATGCCGGAACAAATCCGCCAACCGCCAAAATGACCCATCTTGAACGCAAGAAGGGCCCCCAGTTTCCAGGAGGCCCTTCCGGTGAGCAGTGGTGCGAGTCTAGTTCATGCCATATGTGGCAGGGTCGACCTTTGAGAAAACTTCGTCCCAGTAAACTTGGGCCAGTGCTTCCTGATCATCGCCGATATGGCCAACGAGGGTCTTCCATTTATCCACCAACTTGGTGAATTCCGCGATTTTGACATCGGTATTGCCGACGCCGTAGTTCTCGATGAACTCGTTGCCGATAAACTGCAGATCGGCGTCCACGAAGGCATCCGATTCCGCTTTTACTTCCGCATTCGCGTTCAGAATCTCAATGCCCATTTCACGCGCCGCTTCGATATCTCTTACCGCTGCTGCGTAGTATCTCGATGTCAACTCGGCAGCGGACCGTGCGGACGCCTTCAGTAGAACGGCGCGCTCTTCGTCGGTGAATCCTCTCCAAACGTCGATATTGAAGTTGTTGGTGCCCACTCCAGCGAAATTCCCTCCGGGAATGTTCAAAGTGATGTTTTTTGTCACGTCGAACAAAGAGTAGTTGGTCAATTCAGCGGCCGCCGCCATGGTGCAATCGATGACGCCTTGGCCCATTGCCTCGTACTGGTCGTTTCCAGGAATTGATACCGCGACACCGCCAAAATGCTCGGCCCAACGCGAGAAGTTGGCAGAACCGGATCGGAATTTTTTGCCCTTGATGTCCTCAAGCGTGGTGACGGGCGAGGTGCATAGCATCATGTAAGTGGTGCTTGTTCCCGTGCCCAGATAAACCTGACCCTGCTCGACATATTCTGACTGGCATTCCGCGCAGTTGAAGACATAGTCCGACATCGCGCCGGCAATAACCGCGCCCGTGTTTTCAACCTGCACACCGGCTGTGGTCAACATTCCGAGGCCTGCAACCAGATTGGTTTCGGAATACTCAGCTGGAAAATACGCACTCAGCACGAAACCCAGATCAGCGACCCCATCACGGATGCCAGGAGGGGTTTCCTTGAGATTGAGAAGCGACATCGAGAAGACCTTGATGTCGATGTCGCTGTTCTCGCCAACATAGGTGGCGAAAGACTCCATTGTTTGAGTAATCATGTTTTTCGGTCCGACCCCGACGGCCGCGTTCAGCGTATCTGCGGATGCAGAATATGTACCGGGTCCAGTCAACAGGATGGCCGAAGCCATCAGCAGCGAGCGCAATTTCATTGTGTTCCTCCTCCGTAGTGGGACGTTGCCCTCACTAACTTTACCGCACTTGTTTGTTATGTATAATGAAAACAACGTCAATAAATATAGCGAAAAGTTATACATGTCTGCCGATCGATTAAAACTGCGCCACCTGAGATGTTTCCTCGCAGTCTTCCGCTCCGGCGGAATAAGCGCCGCCGCCGAGGCGCTCTCGCTTAGCCAGCCTGCCGTGACCAAGACGCTCAAAGAGCTGGAGAGTATCCTTGGCAGCCGCTTGATCGAGAGGGGACGTGGAACCGCCAAACTTACGATACAGGGCGAGGTTTTCATGCCACGCGCGGCAGCCTGTATCAAAGAGTTGGATCGCGCGGTGGAAAGCGTCATGGCCGCAGACTCCAAGATGGAATGGCATATCCATATCGGCTCGATGCCTTCGACGGAAACCAGTCTGGTGCCGGCTGCGGTGAGTATCGTGCAACAAGATGTTCCGGCGGCGGTGGTTCGAATATCGACCGGACCTCTGAAGTATCTGGCCACGATGTTGCTGGATGACCAGATCGATCTGGTTGTTGGCCATATGCCTGCACTGGATCAAATGGTGGGGCTGACGTTTGAGCATCTTTATGTCGAACCCTTCCTCTTTGTTGTTCGGCACGATCATCCACTTGCGAGCGCGCGACCCTGCGACGTGGGCGCACTCAAGAAGTTCGAGATGATCCTTCCCGAAAACAGCCCGAGCGATAATGCGCATGTCGCACGCCTTTTGGCTGCAATTGGTCTGACAGATGACATAACCGATCGGATCGTCGCGATGGCTCCGGCTTTCGTGCGGGCGTTTCTGCTTCAGTCAGATGCGATTTGCGTCGTTCCAGAGGGCATGTTCATGCGAGAGCTGGCGACGGGCGAACTGACCGCGCTTGCGATTGACACCTCTCATAGCCTTAGTCCTGTCGGCGTCATTCTCAAAGAGGACGCAGAGATCAAACCCCCGATAGAAGTCATGAGACGCGCGTTTCATGCGGCCTCTAAGAACCGTGAAAAGCCTGGGCGATGGAGCGCTCCTGACTGAGGCCCCCGGCAGTTCCGCTTCGACCCGTTGATCATCCACAATAATCACTTCACGAGACTTGCACGCTCAGCAGTGTTGCTGGATCGGTGCTGTATATAACTTTTGGTGCAATTAAGGAGACTACTTTTCATTATGCATAACCAAACAAGTGAGTATGTTGGTCAAAACTCGACAAGCGAATCTAGGGGAGGAGAGACGCAATGACTGTAAGACGATTGGCATACTGTGCCGCGTCACAAGCGAAGTGTCGCTGTGCGCGACGTCTTTCTCATCTTATTGATCCAGCGGAGTTGAACCCTTGACGGATGTTCAGATCGGGTTCGCAGGTATTGCCATCCTGCTGTCGCTTATTGCGCTTAGGGTTCCCATCGGGGTCAGCCTTATCGGCGTATCATTCGGGGGCATATGGGTCCTTGTCGGAGAACGGGCCGCATGGGGTGCGATGGGGATCATTCCCTACTCATTCGCAGCGACCTGGCAGCTTAGTTCAGTACCGATGTTCCTTTTGATGGGCTTCTTGTGCTTTCATGCCGGGCTTACCAAGGGATTGTTTGACGCGGCGCGGGTCTGGCTGTCAGCTCTGCCTGGTGGGCTGGCGATTGCGACAGTGTTCGGCGCTGCGGGATTTGCTGCAGTGACCGGCTCGTCCGTTGCCTGCGCCGCAGCCATGGGACGCATCGCCGTGCCTGAAATGTTGCGCCAGGGTTATGATACCAGCCTCGCGACCGGCACGGTTGCAGCAGCCGGGACAATCGGCGCGCTCATCCCGCCCAGTATTCTGATGATCATGTATGGCATCATTGCTGAAGTGCCGATCAATCAGTTATTTCTTGGCGGCGTCGGGGCCGGCCTGCTGACAGGGTTCGGGTATGTCATGGTGATCACCATTCGCGCGACCCTACAGCCTGAATCCGCGCCCAGACTGGACCAGAAGATTTCTCTCAGAGAACGTTTCATTGCGTTGAAAGAAATCTGGCCGGTTCTGCTGTTGGTCATCGGGGTCTTTGGTGGGCTGTTCAGCGGTGTGTTCACACCGACCGAGGCCGGGGCCGTTGGTGCGTTTCTTTCCTTCGTCATTGCCTGGCTGAAAGGCTCGCTGACAATCCAAAAGTTCCGCAATGCGCTGATCGAAACTCTGCTGACGACGGCGGCATTGTTTATCATCGCCATCGGGGCGAGCATGCTGACCCGCTTTCTGGCGTTTAGCGGTGCTGGCGACTACCTCTCACAGGTCGTTGCCGCGATGGGTGCGAACGAGTTGCTGTTGCTGCTCGGCATTTCCCTGATCTATCTCGTCCTCGGCATGTTTCTTGAGCCACTGGGTGCCATGCTGCTGACGCTGCCGATCCTGCTTCCGATTATCGAGACAACCGGGTTTTCGCTGGTCTGGTTCGGCGTCCTGCTGACGAAGTTCCTTGAAATTGGAATGATCACACCACCGATCGGGCTGAATGTGTTCGTGATCAAGGGCGTGGTGGGCGATCTTGCGACCACATCCACGATCTTTCGCGGCGTCATGTGGTTTCTTGTTGCCGATCTTATTGTGGTCATGCTGCTGATCGCGTTCCCGCAGATCACACTCTTTTTGCCGAGCCTCCTGAACTGATGTTGGCGCAGGCAGCAAAATACGAAAACGGATATGGGCCAACAGGCCGAAGGTTAGAAGAATGAGGAGACCGCCAGAAATGGGAAAGCAGGATCTAGATGTCGTCGTCATTGGCGCTGGATTTGGCGGCATGTACATGTTGCATCGCCTTCGAAAGATGGGCTTGCGCGCTCGGGCCTATGAGGTCGGGGATGACGTCGGTGGCACGTGGTATTGGAACCGGTATCCGGGGGCCCGTGTCGATGTGGAAAGCATGCAGTATTCCTATCAGTTCGATGAAGAACTGCAGCAGGAATGGGAATGGTCCGAGAAATACTCGCCGCAACCGGAAATCCTGCGATACGCCCAGCATGTGGCCGAACGGTTCGACCTGCGTAAGGACATCCAGTTCAACACGCGGGTGACGGCGGCGCATTTTGATGATGCCAACGAGGATTGGTTGATCACGACGGATCGCGGCGAACAAGTCCGGGCCCGCCATTTCGTGCTGGCCGTGGGGTGCCTGTCGTCGTTCAACGTGCCCGATATTCCGGGTATCAATGATTTCGCTGGCGACAGCTATTACACAGGCAAATGGCCACATAAGCCAGTCGACTTCTCCGGCCAACGCGTTGCGGTGATTGGCACCGGTTCCTCGGCTATGCAATCGAGCCCGGAAATCGCCAAACAGGCCAGCGCGCTGACGGTGTTTCAACGCACGGCTAACTTTTCGATCCCGGCACAGAACCGTCCGCAAGACCCCGACTATGTCGCCTATGTCAAAGCGAACTATCCTGAACTTAGGGCCAAAGCCAAAACGATCTATGGCGGCGTTGTCGATGAATTCGGAACTGCCAAGGCTTTGGAAACACCGATTGAAGAAATCCACAAGGACCTCGAAGCGCGTTGGCAGAAGGGGGGGCTGACCTTCCTCGGCGGGTTCACGGATATGCTGACCGACCGGCAGGCCAATGAGATCGCCGCGGAATTTGCCAAGAACAAGATACGGTCAATCGTCAAAGACCCGAAGACGGCAGAAATGCTGTGCCCCAAGAACATCATCGGCGGCAAGCGGCTGTGCGTGGATACCGAATATTTCGCCATGTACAATCATCCGCACGTGAACCTTTTGGACGTTCAGGAAACGCCCATCGAACGGATCACCGCCAAAGGGATCGTGCGCGGTGGTGTCGAGTATGAGTTTGACAGCATCGTCTACGCCACCGGTTATGACGCGATCACGGGCAGCTATCTGCGCATCGATATTCGCGGTCGGAACGGGGTCGAGCTCAAAGACCATTGGGACGCAGGTCCGCGCACCTACCTGGGGCTGATGGTGTCCGGCTTTCCGAACATGTTCATGGTCACCGGCCCCGGCAGCCCCAGTGTTTTGACCAATATGCTGCCTTCGATCGAGATATCGGTGGAATGGATCACGGATGCGATTGCCGACATGCGTGCCGAAGACAAAAAGCTTTGCCAAGCACGTCCAGAGGCCGAAGCGGAATGGGTTGCGCATGTCAATGAGGTCGCAAGCAAGAGCCTGCGGTCAACCGTCAAGAGCTGGTACATAGGCGCCAATATTCCCGGAAAACCTTCGGTTTTCATGCCCTATCTCGGCGGCCAGCCCGCCTATCTTGCGAAATGCCAAGAGGTGGTCGCCAACGGATACGAGGGTTTTGATTTGACCTGATAAGCCGCACCTGAATCTGAGTGATGCATCCACGGGCGACCACTGCGGTTCGCCTGATGATGAAGCTCGGCCTCACGAGAACAAACTCCCGTACATTTGGAGATACAGCCATGAACAATGAAAAGTCCGAAACCGCGAACGCAGAACTCGATTTTGATGCGATCATCATTGGTGCTGGCATGTCTGGCATGTACCAGCTTTTCCGGCTCCGCGAGCTTGGCTTGAAGGCACTCGTCCTGGAGGCGGGAACTGGCGTCGGCGGAACCTGGTATTGGAACAGGTATCCCGGCGCGCGGTTTGATTCCGAGAGCTGGTCATACGGTTATTCGTTCTGCCCCGAAGTTCTGGAAAAATGGAACTGGTCAGAGCATTTTGCTGGACAACCTGAGATCGAAGAATACTGCAATCTGGTGGCAGATACCCTCGACCTGAAGCGTCACATCCGGTTTTCATCACGCGTTGCCGCCGCCCATTTTGACGATGATTCCAATTCCTGGCGGATCGAACTGACGGACGGAACCAGTTTCCGCAGTCGGTACATGGTGACGGCCTTGGGGCTCTTGTCATCTCCGACCATGCCACGTTTCGAGGGCGTCGACGATTTTAATGGGGTTTGGTGTCACACCGGAGAGTGGCCCAAGGAAGGCATCGACTTTGATGGCAAGCGCGTTGCGGTCGTCGGGACCGGTGCCAGCGGGATCCAAGCCATTCAGGAAATCGGCAAGACGGCGAGCCAACTGACGGTTTTTCAGCGCCGCCCCAACTGGTGCACGCCGCTTCACAACTCTCCGATCACGGATGCAGAAATGGAGGATATCCGCGCCAGATATCCCAAGATTTTCCAACGCTGTCAGGAAACGGCAGGTTGCTTTATCCATTCACACGATCCGCGCAGCGCGTCTGATTTGTCGGAAAAAGATCGGCTGGCGTTCTGGGAGAGCCTTTATGCATCTCCGGGCTTTGGCATCTGGCAGGGCAATTTTCACGACATCCACACTGACCGCGAGGTTAATCGCCAGTTGTCAGATTTTGTGGCCGAAAAGATCCGTCAGCGGATTCACGATCCAAAGGTGGCAGACATGCTGATCCCCAAGGATCACGGGTTTGGCACACGGCGCGTTCCACAAGAAACGCATTATTACGAGGTCTTCAATCAGGACAACGTGGAACTTATCGGCGTTCTCGACACCCCAATCGAGCGGATCACGCCGACCGGGATCAGAACGACTGAACGCGAGTTTGAATTCGACGTCATCATCTATGCCACCGGCTTTGATGCGATCACCGGCAGCTTTGACCGGATCGATGTCAGAGGCAGCGAGGGAACCACCCTGAAGGACAAGTGGCAGGGCGGGCCCAGCACGTTTGTCGGCATGATGGTCGAGGATTTTCCGAACATGTTCATGGTGATGGGTCCGCATGGCGCACTTGGCAACCAGCCGCGCTCGATCGAGCACAATGTCGGGTGGATCAGTGATCTGATCGGCCACATGGAGATGAACGGCCTGAAATCAGTCAGGGCAAAACCCGAGGATGTCAAAGCCTGGCATGATTTTGTGGCGTCCAAGGCCGAAGGTCTTTTGTCCAACGAAGTCGATTCATGGATGACCGGGGTCAACCTGAACGTTGCGGGCAAGGAAAAGCGTCAGTTGGTGCGCTACAGCGGCACCGCCCCGGAGTATCGGGCGCGCTGCGATGCGGTTGCGGCCGGTGGATATGCGGAACTGGAATTTGGTGGAACAGAATTGTGTCCCCCCTCTGCGGCAAGGGGTCACGAGTCTGCCGCAAACGAAACCAACCTTTAAATTCCGAAGAAATGGAGCTCATTATGTTTGGTATACTTCGTAAGCATATTGTTACCACCACGGCGCTGTCGCTTATGGCGGTCGGTGGCGGCGCGTTGGCGGATGCCTGTGATGACGGCGATTGGACCGCCTGCCAAGGCCGGGCATGGGTCGATGGCGATCAAATGGATACCCCGCTGGGCAGCAAATGGTGGCCGCATCCGATCTGGGGCGAAGGCGACGAAGCTGGTTCGACCAACTGGTACAAGGACCCCGAAGTGGTTATGCGCGCGATTGCCCAGATCAAGACTGGCAAGGTCTACAGACTCGGGCATGACTATCATTCCGATATGCCCATGTTTGGCAAACGAAAATGGACCATGATCATTCCCGGTGCCCCCACCGGCGGACCCTTTGGAACCAACGCGTTGGTATGGAACGACGAGTATCTTGCGACGGAAATCGGCCAGGTTGGCACCCAATTTGATGGGCTCGGGCATGTCGGTGTCCAGATCAAGGAACCAGGCAAGCTGACTCAGACCATTTTCTACAATGGCTATACGGTTCAGGAGGTTAACAGCACCTATGGGCTGAAAAAACTGGGTGTCGAAAAGCTGCATCCGATCGTGGCGCGGGGGATCCTGATCGACTTTACCTCCATCAAGGAGTGGGACGTGGGTGACTGCGCGACAGTAGCTGATATCGAGACCGCGCTCGCCAATCAGGACATGGCGGACTTTGAGTTCATGAATGGCGATGCGATCATGTTGCGTTTTGGATGGGAGCAATACTGGGAAGACGCTGCAAAGTACAATTCGGGCGAGCCCGGTTTGTGCATGGATGCCGCTCGCTGGATCGTGGCCAAAAATCCGGGTGTAACAGGCGGCGATTCATGGGGTGCAACCGATCCGGTTCCTTATCCGGACCCGGCCTGTGCCTCTTGCGTTCACAGCTTCTTTCAGACCCGCCATGGCATCGTCAATCAAGAGAACCTGATGCTCAAGCAACTGGCTGACGATGAGGCCTATGTGTTTGCCTACATGTACAGCGCCATGCCAATCCGTGGCGGCACGGGCTCTCCCGGTTCACCCGTCGCTATCCGGTGAACCAAGGGCTTTCAGGGGCGGGGTGAACTCGCCCCCAAACGCCTGCGGGCGGTGCGTTGAGCGAAAAATATCAGAAAGCAGAAGGTGATAACCGTGAGACTGGAAAATAAGACGGCCATCGTTGTCGGTGCCGGACAATCACCCGGTGAGACCACGGGAAACGGGCGGGCCACCTGCCTGACATTCGCCCGCGAAGGGGCTAGGGTGCTTTGTGCGGATCGGGATTTGTCGGGTGCCGAGGAAACCGCCACATTGATACGCGAGGCGGGCGGCACCGCCATCGCCGTAGAAGCAGATGTCGCCAGCGAAGCGCAACTCGCCGCAATGGTCGCGCGCTGCCAGTCAGAATGGGGGCGTATCGACATTCTGCACTACAACGTCGGGATCAGCCTCGCCGGTGGGGATGCAGGTGTAACCGAAATCACCGAGGACGCCTTTGACCGGATCATGACAATCAATCTGCGTGGTTGCGTCATGGCCTGCAAACATGCGCTGCCGATCATGCGCGAACAGGGTTCTGGTGCCATCGTGAACGTGTCTTCGCTGGCCGCGATCGAAAAGAACCCGTTGGTGGCCTACAAGGCGAGCAAAGCAGCGATGGTTGCCTATACCGAGCAGCTTGCCATTCAGAATGCCAAATACGGCGTGCGCGCCAATGCGATCCTGCCTGGTCTTCTTGAAACGCCGATGGCGGTCGAAACGCGGATGCGCGAATGGGGCCAGACCCGCGAAGAAGTTGTCGCCTCACGGAACGCCAGAATTCCTCTGAGTAACCGGATGGGTACGGCATGGGATGTGGCGAATGCAGCATTGTACCTCGCCTCGGACGAGGCGGCATTCGTGACCGGTATCGCCCTGCGTCTTGATGGCGGTGCTGGGGTGAATGTGGGCTAGAGGCGCCTCATTGAAAAAGGAACGATCATCATGCTTTTCAAGGACAAGGTTGTGCTCATCACCGGGGGCGGGCAGGGGATCGGCGCGGCCATCACCCGCAGGTTCTTTGCCGAAGGGGCCATCGTTGCCATCGGTGATGTGGACATGGACCCCGCAACGGCTTTGGCGAACGCGTTGAACGGCGGTGGCTCTGACAGGGCAAGCGCAATCCAGTTGGATGTCGCCCGCGCGCAGGATTGGGCCGATGCCGTTCAGGCGCTGACAACGGCGCATGGTGGCATCGACATTCTCGTTAACAACGCCGGCATCTATCAGAAGTCTCCTCTTGAAGAGATCGGCGAAGACGACTGGGATCTGATGATGGCGGTGAACGCCAAAGGCCCGTTTCTCGGAGCGCGCGAGGTGATGGCATCAATGCGGGCCAGAGGTGGCGGCGCTATCGTTAACGTATCGTCAATGGCGGGGATCAGCGGTTCGCGGGCAACACATTATTGCGCATCCAAGGGCGCTGTACGTCTGATGACAAAATCGGTTGCTCTGTTGGGGGCAAAGGACGGCATCCGCTGCAATTCCGTGCATCCCGGCATGGTCGAGACCGCGATGGGCGATACAGCGGTCGGCCTGCCCGGAGAACGCGAACAACGCATCGCCCGCATTCCACTCGGTCGCTTCGCGGCACCGTCAGAGATTGCGAATGTCGTGGTGTTTCTGGCGTCAGATCAGGCGTCATTCATGACCGGAACAGAAGTGGCGGTCGACGGCGGCGCGGTACTGACGTGAGTGTGTTGGCGCCAAAGCAGATCGGCGCGGCCTCCCAGCCTGCAGAATTCCCCCGAGCAGTGTTTGAGTAAGGATAGCAATATGATCTACGACTACATCATCGTAGGCTCTGGTTCTGCGGGTTCAGTGCTTGCCAATCGGCTGTCTGCCAACCCAAAGAACCAGGTTCTCTTGCTCGAGGCTGGCCCCGAAGACCGCAATATCTGGCTGCGCATCCCACTGGGGTTTGGCAAGACCCTGACAAATCCCAATTTGAACTGGTGCTATGAAAGTGAACCAGAAAACGGCGCCAACGGCAAACGTGACTATCTGCCAAGGGGCAAGGTTCTTGGTGGGTCCAGTTCCATCAACGGCATGATCTACATGCGTGGCAATCGCCAAGATTACGATACCTGGGCGCAAATGGGATGCCGGGGCTGGTCGTATGATGATGTGTTGCCCTACTTTCGCAAGGCCGAGAACAATGATCGCGGGGAAAGCGAGTTTCACGGTGTGGACGGCCCGTTGCAGGTCACTGACCAAGCAGAGTTGATGCCGATCAACAAGGCTTTCATATCGGCAGGCAAGGAAGTGGGTCTACCATTCAATCCGGATTTCAACGGCGCGGAACAGGACGGAATAGGTCTGGCGCAAGTGACGATGTCCAGAGGGCGCAGGTCCAGTACGTCCCACGCTTATCTGAAACCTGCCCGACTGCGCCCTAATATGCATGTTCAGACGTTAGCGCGCGCACATCGTGTTCTGTTTGAAGGACGGCGTGCCGTTGGCGTTCGCTATGAGAGCAAGGGCAAACTCCACGAGGATCGCGCAGCCAACTCGGTCATTTTATGTGGTGGTTCATATGGCTCTCCACATCTGCTTGAGTTGTCCGGGATCGGGGATGGCGAGCGCCTGCAGTCACTCGGGATTGATGTCGCGCACCATCTTCCCGGTGTAGGTGAGGGATTGCAGGACCACCAGATTTTCAGAATGCGTTGGCGTCTTAAAAACAAGCCCCGCACATTCAACGAGCGAACCCAGGGCATCGCGGCACTTGGCGAGGGCATCCGCTATATCACCCGCGGCAGGGGCGTGCTGGCCAATCCCACAAACCCGGTCAACGCTTTCTTTCGAACCCGCGCCGATCTTGCGTCGCCCGACGCACAGATCCAATTTTTCCCGGGCTCGTATAACACGGTTCGCGACCGCACGTTGGAGCGTCTGCCCGGTGCGACGCTGGGGCCAACTCTGTTAAGGGTCGAAAGCCGCGGCTCAGTTCATGCGCGATCCGCCGACCCGACCATGAACCCTGCAATTCATACCAACATTCTCGGGACCGAAGCAGATCAGAGGTCCGCATTGCTCGCCATGCGTTTTGCAAGGAAACTGATGGAAACAGACGCCATGGCGCCATTCTATGATCACGAAATGGGTCCGGGTATCGACGCGCAGACCGACGACGAACTGCTCGCCTTTGCACAAGAGACAGGCGGCAGCAACTGGCATCCTGCAAGCACCTGCCGCATGGGACCGGATGGCGACACCATGGCAGTGCTTGATACGCGGCTGAAGGTGCGTGGTATAGAAGGACTGCGCGTTGTCGATGCCTCGTCGATGCCGCTCGTAGTTGGTGGCAACACCAACGCACCGACCATCATGATCGCCGAAAAGGCGGCGGATCTGATTTTGGAAGACGCCGACCAAAGGGTATGAGAGACTGCCTGCATTTGTGACTGACAATCAGGCGTCAACTAGAGGACCTTACATGCCAGACGACGTGCACCCGCAGATTCAGGCCATCATCGATCGGAGTCATGAACTCGGTATCCCTAGCGTTCAGCACCTGGATGTTAAAACCGCGCGTGAACAGGTCGAAAAACTGGCCGCCATCCGACGCGAAAATTACCCATCGCCAAAGGTGCATGAGGTTGAAAATACCTCGACCGGGCCGGGATATGGCCACGTCCCTGTCCGCATTTACCGTGCATCGGAGTCTGAAAAGGCTCCGGCGGTGGTGTTTTTTCATGGCGGCGGGCACGTTATTTGCAGCTTAGATACGCATGACACCATTGCCCGCTACCTTGCACGAACCGCTGGCTGTACGGTCATTTCAGTGGACTATCGAATGGCACCTGAACACCCTTTTCCCGCTGCAGTGGAAGACAGTTTTGATGCGGTTCGCTGGGTCGCGGATCACGCTACTTCCCTGCGGGTCGATGCAAGCAGGATTGGCGTTTGTGGTGATAGCGCAGGGGCAAATCTGGCGACCGTTGTCGCGCTTATGGCGCAGGAGGGTGGCGGGATTTCCTTAGCTGCCCAGGTTCTCGTGTACCCGGTCATAGATTATCGGGGGGGAACGGCGTCATTTGAGCGATACGCGAACGGCTATGGGAGCCTCGAAGCGAAAACAATCACCTGGTTCATGGAGCAGTACCTGCCTGATCCGTCCATGCGCGACGACTGGCGCGCGTGTCCAGCCAATGCCAAATTGTTCGCTCATCTTCCCGCTACGTTGGTCATTACCGCCGAATATGATGTCTTGCGCGATGAGGGCGTGGCGTATGCCGAAATGATGAAGGCGTCTGGCGTGGATGTTCAGCACGCGGAGTTTCAGGGCATGACGCATGGCTTCTTTGGCTTTCTCGGCCTCGTTGACGCTGCTACAAAAGCCCATGAAACTGTCGGTGGGTTTCTGCATCAGGTCTGGCGGGAGCGCGTGGCCTAGTTTGTTAGTTTGCGGAGCACACCGTTGCCCATAAATTGGCTGTTGTTGCATAAGTTGGTCAATCGTCCAAAACGCGCCCTGCACGAGGTGTAGTTCTGACGGTACGTTTGAAACGAGGGCGGCGAAGTGCACCGTCGAGCAATCCGAGGTTTCTAAGGTACTGCGAGTAGAGCTCATGATTAGGTCAGCTCGAAAATCCATGTTGCGCCGGCGGCAGACCCGCCGTGCTGTGTTGCGCATCTGACTAGGTGTTGTTTCAATACTCCGGCGGGAGAGGCTTCACGATCTGAATCTATGCGGTTAGACGGCCTGCATGAGCAAGCCAATAGTCGCCCGCTACCGCACCACGAACAGGTCCTGCTACAACGCCGCACTCAGGGAGTGCCAGTCGCTGTTGATCTGGTTAGTCAAGGAGATGACCTAGCATGCACCGCATGAGGAACGTCTGGGGCGTCCGCCGGCATGGTGTCCAGTCTCCGACGCCTAGCCGGGCTTGACTGGCCCGTTCCCGATTTCTCCACGTTGTGCCGTCGGCAGGAAACCATCAGTGTCCAGAACCCATATCGCCGTGCCGACGGCCCCCTCAACTTGCTCGTGGACGGCACTGCGATCAAGTTCCTCGGCGATGGCGAATGGCAGGCCCACAAGCATGGCGTTCAAGGCCGTCGCCGGTGGCGCAAGGTCCATCTGGCCATGGACACGGCCACATCAGAGGTTCGAGCGGTTGAATTCATCCCTACCCGAAGCGGCGACAGCCCGGTGCCACTCCGCCATCATCAAGCGCGACATCGTTCCGATCATTTCGATCCGAAAGAACGGGAGGCTATGGAAGGAGGACTGCCCTGCGGCCCGGTACTTCGGTCGAGCGCCCTGGAAGCTATGGACCGGATACCATGCCCGAAGCCGCATGGAGGCGAAGATGCGCTGTCTCAAGGCCTTCGGCGAGCGCATCATGGCGCGCGAGCCCGACGGCCAAACCGCCGAAATCCATATCCGTGTCGCGCTGATGAACCACTTCAACGCCTTCGGCACCGCCGAGATCGTTCGCGTGGCACGACATCAGTGGCGAACGGGGAAGTCACGCCTCAGGCGTGGGTTCTGCACCAATGCCACATAGCTTACACAAAGCTAGATCTGCGTGAACGGCGGGCGATTGAAGAGATGTTGAATGCGAAGATACCCATCAGCAAAAATCGCTGTATGAATTGGCAGGCGCCTCTCCACAATGCACCGCGAGATCACTCAGGCCAAATGGAAATCTGGTCGAAAGGATGACGGCTGCACGAATAGAAAGAAATCCGTAAGAGAACCGTCGCGAAATAACCGCTTCCGACAAATGGCGACACCGCAGAAAGTGTTGAGGTCCCGGCGTAAACGGTGGAAAAGTTGGTGCGAGCCAAGCCATAGTATCAGCAATACTTGGCGATTTCTGGTGGCAACATCCCTGCGCGCGAATACAGGTACTGCACACCGCAACCT